>CAZZZG010000006.1:0-37127 GCA_964658525.1 uncultured Edaphobacter sp. | reverse complement strand
TCAGCCCGAACCGCCTGCCCAATCGCCATCGCCATCAGGCAATCATCATGCGCCCCATTCGCCGCTCCGGTCCTCCCCCCCACCATCGAGACAAACGTCCGACACTCCGAGAGCAGTCGCTTACTAAAAAACATTCCAGGCGACTCCACCAGCAAAGCCCCCATCCGACTTACCATCCCCGGCTTCGACCCAGCCGTAGTCAACCAGCCCGCAACCCCGCCCTGCTCATACACTCGCGCATACCGCTCCACGCTATCCAGATAAGCAAGCACACCAGCTCCATGATTATTCCTCTCCACCGCAATCACCGCCCCGCCATACTCTCTCGCCAACCCTGCCGAAACCCTGGCCAACTCCAGCGTCCCCAGCCTCTGCTGCAGCTCCGCGCACTGCATCCCGGACTCTCTCTCGATCACCTGCACTGCCGCAAAGTCTCCATCTGGCCCACCCCCAGCCGTATCCACCGCCACGACATACTCCTTACCCGCAATCGGAGGCAGCCAAACCTGCAACGCCCCACCTCGCCTCGTCTCCAAAGGCTCACCCACGGAAGCCAGTCGCTCCTCCACAGCCTCAACTTCAAAGCAGCACTCCCCCGTAGCCTTGAAGCAGCTCTCCGCATCCTCCGCAAACTCCTGCGACCGCAGCCCCCGATAACTAGCCTCCAGCCCGCGACGAAATCCAATCTGCCCCGCAGTCAAACCATGCGCCGTCACCAGCCGAAGCTCATCCTCGCGCATCTCCTCAACCGCAGCGCCAACATAAGCCTCCTCCATCCACCACGGAAAAAAGTGCCGCACAACGTCACTCGTCGCACCAGCATTCGAAGCCGCCCGTCCCCACTCCTCATAAAAACATCCATAGGCCCCATTCGGCGTAGACTCCATCACCATCTCGCCTCCAGGCGCCAGCGCCGCCCGCAGCCCAGCCAGCGTAGCCGCCGCATCTCCCGGCCACCGGCTCACCTCACTGCAATGCAGATACTGCACCGTCAACCCACGCCCTGCATTCTCATCCCCCGCGCTGACCACGCGAAACTCACTATCCAGCGCCGGAAAACACATCTGTCCAGCATTCGCCTTACTCCGTCGCAGCGCACCCTCGCGCAGCTCCACCGGCAGACACTCCCAGAATCGCTGCACCATCCGAAAGATTCCCTCTGCCGCCTCCCGCGTCTGCGCCACCTGCACCGTCATCACGCCGCGAGCAGTAATCGTCTTCAAAAAAAATCGTCCAGCCACCCAGGTCGTAATCCCCATCTGCCTGGCCTTCAGCACAATATTCTGCCTGCCGCGTTCACGTTCAAACGCAAGCTGCACAGCATTGGCTCGCAGCGGCCTCTCCAAACCCGCACGATCCCGAACCCTCAACCAACCCTCAGCCACCCTCACCAATCTCGTCGGCTTCTCATCCATCCACCTGCCAACCGCCAGCAGATCTTCTACATCCCGCTGAGCTTCACCCATTCCGCCAACCTCATCATCTTAAAAGACGATGGGGCGCCCCGCCTTCGTGGACGGTTGCGCCCATCTTTTTTTAAGCCACTTCCAGCATTCGCCAGCTAGAACGCGCTCAACGCCACACGCTTCCACGTATTCGCAGCAGCGCAAACATAGTGAAAGTTCGAGTCGTCCGCAAAGTCACCCGGATTGCATGGTGCAGACGAGCTCGCCGGCGTGCTCAGTGTTTCGTGGTAACTCGTCGCCGAAAGCACGCCCCCGCAGCTAAAACCGCCTGCCCCAAGCACGCAACTCGGCGAGAAACCTCCAATGCGAAAGAGAAAGTTTCCCCCGGCTGGTACATCCAGGTACATGTTCATATCGCCTGTCGAAGGGCCGCCGCCGACCAGCCCAATTCGACTGCCATCGGTGTTATCTCCGTTCAGCGCAATGTTGCTATAACCCGGCGATCCTCCGGTAGCTGTTGCCATCTTTATGTTGCCGCCGGCAGTCTCAATTGAGTTCGACACCTCGTCTCCACTCTCATCCACCGTAAAGTTCGACCCTGGGTTCACGCACAACTCAATCCCGTTCGGACATGTACCGCCCCCTGCATTCACGCTGAAGCTAGCCGTCGCAGAACCCGTACTGCCTCCTCCCGTCTGTCCGCTGGACGAACCGCCCGCAGGAACTGACCACGTCCCATCCTCCCGCAGATAGCGTGCCGTCCCCGCCGTCGCGCCGGGATCGGGAACCGCACCAGGAGAGTGGGCCGTCCCGGACGCTCCAAACAACGGAAGCTGCGCCGCGCTCACTGCACCATTCAAACTGGTAGCATTGACCGTTCCCGCATTGATCGTCCCCGCTGTGAATCCCTGAGGAGTGAACTGATAACTCGCGCCGCGAAGATTCATCTGCAGCGCACTCGTCGTCGGCTGAAAGGAAATCGCGTCCACACCGGCGTTGCTGTCCAGCTCAAACAAATCGTACCTGGAGTTCCACCGCCCACACCCATGAGAGTTGCAGTGAACCGAGAACACACTCTGTTCTCCCGCCTGCACATCCATCGTTTTCAGCCAGATACCCTGCTCGATATAAGCAGCGCCAGGCTCCGTATGAGTTCCGCCATTGCCCAGATAGCTCGAAGCAGGCACGGCATTGCTAACGGTCCACCCGTCTAGTTGGGGCCCTACGTTTCCCTCATATTCGACTCCCGCAGTCTGCTCAATTGTGGGCCGAGGTGTTGTTTGGCCAACGAAGGACAGATCTGTATTCACCCGCTGCTGATAATAATGTGGCTCCTCAATCGGATCGTTCACAGCCCACTGCACGGTATTTGGTGCCAGCGTCAGTTGCCCGTCGACACTCTTCGTCGCCGTATCGAACACCCCCAGCACCTCTGCCATGGGATATAAGACATATCCCCCCGTAACCTTGGACACAGTTCCGCCCGTGCTCGTGCTGTTCGCGCCGGCCTGCGAGAACGTCAGTGTGTTTGAGCCAGTCGTCGTCACCGTGAAGCTGCCGTTATAGCTCTGGTCCGCCACGCCTGAGATGTTCATGCTCAATCCATTCACATCCACCGGAAACGAGCCCGCCGTCGTCACAGTCACCACCCCGTTGTTCCGGGCAATCGCCGCAATCTGCATCGTCACGTTGAGATAGGCACTCCCCGCCCCCTGAACGCCCACAAGCGACGTAAAGCCGCCCGCATAGTAGAGGCCTGTTGCAGAGTAAGATCCGATCACAGGAAACAGCTGCCGGATCACACCCACGGTATCTACCGTCTGTTCCAGCCCATAGCCACACAATCCACCAAAAGCAATCGTCGCGCTCACCTCGTGAGGTTTGTTCAGAGTCAGCTGCAGGTGCGTTCCATCCACCACGGAGTAGTTCGCCATCTCGTAGTTGGTCGTTCCATTGTTTATAGGCGAGTCCGTAATGCAAGCCACTCCACTCGGACTTGGGACCGCAGCCGTATTCGTAGCGAATCCCGCAGTCACCCCAGTCGTCGCAATTGCAATCGTCACCCGTCCTGGAGCCATGTTGTTGGCCTGAGAGGGAATCGTAGCGGCCGTCGCCAGAAAAACGCTGACCGGAAAGTTGGTTCCGCTGAATGTCGCGCCCGGTCCTGGCCCGCTGTTTACGCGGCCCGTTCCGCCCGTTATCGTTCCACTCGTAATCGTCTTCGCAGGGTTCTTGTCGATCAGAAACCGGCCCTCACCCTGGGTTCCCCCCGCCAGCACTGAACCCGCCATGACCACTGTAGAACCGGGAGAACAGCCTGCACTGCATACCCCTTGGAATACATTGAAATCCTCCTGGATCTGAATATCGAAAGGGTGTGCGCCTTCGTCCGCCTCATCGCGAAATCCTCCCGACGAAACAAGAAATTGCGACCCCATGAGGCAATCTCCAACTCCATAGCAGTTGATGAGCTGCGCATCTAATATGTGCTGGCCCATCGTGTTGTAAGTTCCCGTAACGCTCATGGCGTTGTAATTGGTCTTGAAGTAAGGAACACTGCCAATGGTCTCCGGAAACAGGTTCGACCCGCCCGTCAAACCCTGATGAAGAATCTGTAAACCATACGAAGTCGGATCACCAGACCCTCCTGCCGCAACTTCAGCCTGCGAGCTCCGAGTCGAAGTCACATCGATCACCTGGCCGGCATCTGCCCCGCCCGGCACGGTAGTGGTCGGATTCATGTACGTATCGCGACGCTGTCCGCTTCTGTCATCCTCGATATGAGTCCCCCCTGCGCCGCTGTTCAACGTGGTTGCGACATAGTTCTCGCCCACCGGATAGCTGCGTTCCACCTTCACGTCGCAGCCGCTCGCGCAATCCGGACTAGTCACCGCATTCGCAATCCCGTTGCCTCCCAAACCGCTCACATATTGGCTCGCATATTCGTCGCCGTTCAGGTTGTTCACCTGCAATTGCGTCCCGACCGGCTGCACCACAACCTGTGTCGCCGCAGGCACCGTCGAAACCTTCTGCCCCAACCCAGCCGCCACACCTGCTACGCTCACGTCGACATAGTGCTTGTCCGCCGCCTGGTTCGGAGTCGTCGGGTCGGCCGGAAGAACCAGCGGCCCCGTCATCGTATCTCCCGTCTTCTCGACAAAAGGATTGGAGCTATCGAGCGGATGTCCCGTTACTGCAGCGGCAATAGCGGTGTCCACATAGTTCTTGCTCACCGTCTGCATTGCCACCGAAGTCGGAAGCACCGTGCTCTTGATCGTGCTTACCTGCACTGGCGCAAGGCTCACCGGCACCACCCAGAACTCCCGGCTTACACTCCCATCGTCCAGGTGATACACCGCCGTATAGTACGTTCCAATCGGTGTCGAACCCGCATTAGGAACCAGCGCCAGGCTCAAAGCACCATTTGTGATCGTAGCGGACGTGCTGCCACTTGGTACGGACTGTCCACTCGCGGCGGTAAAAGCCCCCCAGCTCACAATCACGCTGCCGTTAGCCAGCGTCCCATCCCCACGATAAACCGTATCTGTAACCTGGGTGGTATCAATTGAGCTTTGCCCCGTCGCCTGCGCGGCTTCCGCCACCTTCATCACCGTCATCGCCCCCGGAACTGCCAGCAGCAGCATCCCGATCAGCGTCCATCCCTTAGGCTTCCAATGCATCGTCGTTCTCCTCGTTCCTGTTCACTCTCGTTCGCCGCGGCCCATCCCGTCCGGGCACAAGTCATCTGCGCGAGTCATCATCGCGTTGAATTCGCTTCCAGCTGTCAATGCTTGGGGTCGTCTTGCTAAACCGCCCGCATAGCTCCCGGCAGATAACTGCGGAAGCACAAAACCGTCTCGCCGTCGTTAGCGTCCTTCACCGGCAAAGCGCGAAACGCCCCCGCCAGCTTCACCTTCTCGAGCGGCCCCGCCAGCGTCTCCACCATCTCCGCCGCACCCTGCATCGCCTGCAATCGTGGATAGTGGTAGATCACCCTGTCTCCCTGCTCCCCATCCATCACAAACAGCGCCGACCACTCCTGAAAGAATCCACCACCCTCGCGATCGACGAATCCCATCAGCGGACTCACCTGCATCCCCGAAGGCGGAGCCCCAGCCAGCAGCGCCGAGCCCAGCTGCAGCACTCCATTCGCAATCCCCACAACTCTGCCAACATTCAGCGTGACCCGCCGAATATAGTTGATGTCATTTGCCACAGACGCAGGCGAACTCACGTACGCAGCGCTCACCCCGCTCCCTACAAAACCCGTCTGTGCCACGTAATCTTCATCGACGGCGACCAGCTCCCCAACCTGGAACTGTGCCGCCGCCGTCGCCCCCACGCTCAACGAGCTGGCCGTCGATCCAGCCCCAAGCGGAACAGCCTTTGCCGCCACACCGCCACTCCCATTCGCCGCCGCGCCATTCGCCGTCTGCAACAGATTCATCTGTTGCGACCCCGCAGCCAACGCCAGCTGCAACTTCCCCCAGCTCTCAAACTCAAGCTCGACCGTCGCTTCCACATGGGTCACAACCTGGCTCTGCACCACTGCAGGCGCCCCAGTCGTTAATGCTCCAATCTTCGTCGCGCTCTTCCTCGCGAATTTGGAGCACCATCCCAAATCCACCCACGGCGACGGCGGCGCGCTCAACGCAAACGTCCCCATCTGCGCCGCATCGAACAACGTCGGCACTCCCGCCTCGCGGTTTACCGGAGCAAAATAAGCTCTCACCCTCCGCGTCACCGGAGCCACCGCGCCCACCAGACCAACCGCAGTCACAGTCCCACTCACAGCTCACCCGCTTCCTGGTAGCAAAACACCACAACCGTAGCCACCCGCTCCAGCCGCTCACCGTTCACCACTGCGGCCCCAAACGCAGCATCACCCCAAAACACATTCGTCCCCATCGCCACCGGGGCCAGTCCCGATCCACCCGCCCCCCCAACATAGTTCATCTTCGTCACACTCTGAGGAGCAGCACTCACCGCCGCCACCAGCTCTGCATCCATCTCCGACAGCAACCGCCCTCGATCCATGCCCCCGTTGCCGGAGTCGCCATCGGTCGCATAGCTGATCTCGCAAGTCATCGTCGCCAGCGGCAGCGAACCTTGCGCGTCCACGCTAAGCCCCGTCCAGCGCAGGCAAAACGCATTCACCGGCACAGTCGCAGAAGCCAGCTCGTTCTCCTCCACCAGCACGCCAGGCCGTGTCACCCCGCGCAGCACTATCGTCCGTGCCGGATTCACCGCCGCCAGCCTGTCTCGCAGCGTGACATAAAACGTATCTCTAGCATTCTGCATTATCTGTAACCTTTCCAGTGGCATTTACGCCGAACTAAACCATCAACTCCAACGGAGCCCGCAATACCAGCCGATAAACGTAGGTAGCGCCCCCCAACTCCGACTCCGATGCCGACTCAATCTCCATCAGCACATCGTCGATCAACACCCCAAACGCCGTTGCAAACAACACATTCGCAGCCGAATACCCCATCGAACCCACCAGCGCATTCACCGCCGTCGCCGAAACCAGCAGCTCACTCTTAGCCGCCTTACCATCAGCCAACGTAGCCCGAGCCTTCCGAAACACCACCGGCTCCAGCGCCACATCCTGAAACGTCGGCACCGCCAGCCCAAGTTGCTCCGTCGTGTCACCGGAGCTGGCCGGAGCCGGCATCCGCAAAAACACACTCCGTCCCCCACCGCACCGCAGCAACACATCCGCCGCCCGCAGCGCCCTTATCGATGCATCTCGCAACTCTCCCATCGCATCACCCAAGCCTCTCTGCGACATAGGGCTTCAGCAGCAGTTGCACCTGTGCATCGATCAGCGACCCGCTGAAGTACTGCATCTGCATCGTGTCCATCTTGCTCGACTTCACGTTCATGGCCGGCGTCGCCTGGGCATTCTTCACAATCTGCACGCACGCAACCTTCACCGCATCAGGTACAGTCACCAATCCCGACGTGTAAGTCACCTCAACCTCGTTGTAATCAATCCCCAGAAAATTTCTGGGAAATGTCAGCTCAGCCGTTGTCTGATTCACATCAACAGTCGTCACATTCAGCGCACTCCAGCTTCCCGGCACGCTGAAAGCGAACGCAATCTGTTCATGAAAAGGATCAGGCAACTCTCCCCTCCGCGGCCTCGCAAACCGAACCCTCACGCCCACCAACGCAGAAGCAGCTCCCACCGCCGCAGCCAGCGGACGATAGCTCAGCCGCACCGTCTGCGCGCCATCCGTCAGCCGCATCCGCTCCACATACTGCGTCACCAGAAGACTCGGCCGCCGGCAATAAGACTCCATCAGCGCAGAAGCCATCGTCACCCAGTCATCCGTAGTCTCTGCCGTCAGTCCATACTGCACATACTCCGTCGGCAACAAATAGCCCATCGCATCCCTCTCTCAAAAAGCAACAGGGACCGGCACAAATCGCACCGGCCCCCATAGTTATCCAACAAACCAACCGAAACCGAACAATCTCCAGACTCTAGCGGTCGACCAGAACCTGGTAGTGGGCATAGCTGGCGCCTTTGACGACAACGCCGCCAAACTTCACGACCACATACTGCGAAGCCAGCGAGCCGGGAACGCCGAGTTGGAAGATGCGAGGATTCGGATCGCTCAACCAGTGGTACTCAATCAAGTCCTCGGTCACGATGTAAGCAGGCAGAACAGCCGAACCGGAACCAGGAGTACCGGTATAGCTCAGCGTCCACTCAGGGATGAGCGGAATATCGCCAGCCTGCGTTGACAGCGTCTTCACGGTGAAGCCAGCCTCGATCTCGCGCGTATTCAGAACTACATTGAACTCAGTCTTCATCTCACGATCGATCAGATCGAGCAGAACCGGGTTTGCATAGATCGCAGTAGGACGAACACCAAACGAGCTGTTCGAAACCATCTGGGCAATCGTCGACTTCAAACCATCGACGATGCTCTGGTTGGTGCCGATCGAAACCGTGTTACCACCACCAGCGATCTGCGCACCCGCGCCAAAATACTGCGGAGTCGTAGGCGAACTCAGGCTGGTGTCGGTACCGTTCCAAAGTGCAACGTCATGCGTACGCAGAACGCCATCAACGGTATCGGCAAGATCCTTCGCCTGAAGATACGCAAACTGGCTCTGCTGACGGCCAAGCTCCATATCGAACAGGTTGTAGTTGATCTGCGCGACGAGCGCCTTCAACGGAACGCTGTTCTCGATGCGAGTCGGGTTGACCAGCGGAGCGACAATGTTACGTGGATCCACAAAACCTGTGGCAGCCGCAGGAGACGGAATCGCAGTCTCCTCAAAATAGCGGGAAGGATGGCCAGTAGCAGGAACCTGCTTGATGCGCTGACCAAAGATCCCACGGCGACGTACGAGGTCCAGAATCTCTGTCTGATACAACGGAACTTCAATCGCGCCAGGTCCAATGTAGTCTGCTGCGCCATGAATATCGGTAAACTTCGCGTTCATCTTTCTCCCTTTCAAAACAAAAAGGCGCAGCCGCAGCCACGCCCATCTAGAAACCCCATTACCGGCGCCGAAGGCGCGTCAGCCTCGATGGCAGATCGCGCCGTGCGCGCAGCACGCACTTGCTGTTGCCTGTCTTTCCGTTAAGTCAACCCAACAAACCAGACCGCATCAACTGAGCCTTCACCGCAATCCTCTGCTCAATGCTCAAATTAGCAAGCGCAGCATCCACGCTACCGGCTTCCATTGTCTCCACTGCGACGCCTTGCTTGGCCAGCAGATTCACCATCGCCAACGGAAGAGTCTTCCGTCCATGTGTAACTTCAGAAGGCACAGTTGCAGCCGCTGCCTTCAACTGCGCAATCTCCGCCTCAGCCGCTGCCAACTTCTCCTCCAGCTCAGCCTCGCGGCGTCCTTCAACCGTCGCAACAATCCGGCCGATCGAAGCCTCAGCATCCAGGGCAAAATCATTCTGACGCTGTGCCAGCCTCTCCACCGCCTGTTCCAGCAAACCCGCGGCTGCAGCCAGACGCTCAACGGTGACTCCCAGCTCGTCTTTCATCTCGAGTTCCATCTCCATACACTTTCGCCTCTCTCTTCAGTTAATCAGCCCACCCACTGAATCTCGTTTAGGCCGCAGTTGTTGTAGTAGCGGCCGCGGGGCTCAGCCCACTCTGTACATTCAGAATCGCCACCACAGCAGAGACCACGTTCGCGATGTACGTGCTATCAGCCGTAATGCCAGCCTTCGCCAGCAGCGCCGTCACAGACTGCTCCGTCAACAGCAGCACCTCCGACAGCTTCTGTGCCCCAGTGCCATTCTGCGCACCAGAGGCCGCATACTTCTGCTCCACCAGCAGCACCGCCGTCTGAATCAGCGAAGTAGCATCGGCTACTTCATTCGCAATTGGAGCCGCAACCGGAAACAGAAGTCCAACCAGCTTCTCCACTGGGACGGCATACTCCACCGCCCACTTCAGCCCCTTGGCAAATCCCTTTCCGATCGTTTCCATCACACTCACAAAACTCATGGTTCCCTCATTTCGTTTAAGGCGCCGAAGGCGCGTCAGCCTGCGATGGCAGATCGCGCCGTGCGCGCAGCACGTATTTTTTGCAAACTACCGAGCCACCGCCACACGCCGTCCAGCCGCAGCCGGCCGCTTCACATGAAAGCTCGTACTCCGGTAAGCCGCCTTCTCCCGCAGCAGAATCGCAGCCCCGGTAAAGGTCGCCCGAGTCAGAGTCCAAACCTGCGCCCGCATATCCGCCACATGCGCATCCGCAAGTTCATAACTCATCCCCATCAGATTCGACGCGCCCCCACTCCCCTGGATCTTTGCCTCCATCTCCGGAAAGTCCCGAGCAAACAGATAGCCCGCCACCGTCAGCTTCTGTCCATCCAACTCAGCGGCGGTAATGATGCCGCACTTCTGCCGCGCATCATGTCCATCCCATCCCGCTTTGTAGTCGACAGCCATCCCCAGCAAACTCGGCAGCGCAGCCTCCGCAGCCGCACGCGTCAGCACCACCCGATGCCCCTTCGCGCCGCTTGGAGCCTTATCGCTTGCCACATCCACCAGCGTCAACACACCTTCAAACGGCAACCGGTTCGGATGTCCATGCACTACCGGAAACTCCACCGCCATCGCCCGCATCTCGAGCCCTGCCGCACCCCGCAAACCATCCCGCCTGCCTGCAAGCTCCGACCATCCAGCAAGCCCAGCACTTCGCCGATGAAGCCCCTCCGAGTGTCCCATTGCACCTCCTGTATTTTGTAAAACCCGCCCAACGACACACCCTGCCGTCGCCCCGCAGACATGCGCGGTTGCCTTTTTTCTCAACCGGCACATCCCACAAGACAACCCCACCACGCTATTCCGCGATCGATCCAACCTCGATCAAAATAAGTTACAAATTGAAATCCAATTCGAACCGTATCTGTTACAAATTAGACCAACCCGCAGAACAGCCCCCGACCACCCAGGAAAGCCCCACAAAACCCGCCTACTTACTCCTCCGGCTCGCGAGCCATCTTCTCCAGCAGCTTTCCCACAACGCTCTTACCTCGCCGCTTGGACTCCGCCGGCATCTCGCCCTTGTCCAGGCCTCCCAGATTCGCCAGCATCTTTGCATGGGCGATGCTGCCCTTCTTGGCCTCCTCCACAAACCGTTCCACAATCTCAGGCAGCGCTTCCGCCACCCGAGCCCGCGTAAACGTTCTGCAGAACTTCGGCCGCGGACCCTTCGAACCAGCTCCGCCCGCACCGCCTTCCCCGGCATCCTTCTTTGCAGCCCCCTGAACGCCACTATCCCCGTCCAGCCCCTGTCGCACAAACCTGCCCGCCACCCGCTTCCGTTCCACCTGGTCTCCTCCCAAAAGCAAACGGGAGAGCAGCCATCAGGCGCTCTCCCGTTTCAATTCTTTACTACCTTTCCAGAATAGCAGTTGGACCATAACTAATACGCCAACTTTTCGAGAGAAATAATCGCCATCGAAACAACGACTTAGCCCCCTCAACTCACTTTCCGCCCCTTGACAACTTTTTCCTCACATCCCAAATCGGCTCCGACTTCCTCACCTCTGTCCCAAAAGTAAACGGGAGAGCAGCCACCAGGCGCTCTCCCGTATCAAATTTGCTACCTTTCCAGAGTAACAGCCGGCGCATAACTCATACGCCAACTTCAAGACAGAAATAACTGCAAATAAAACAATGACTTACGCTTTACAGGGCACTTCCAGCCTCTTGACAAGCCTTCGCAGGCTCCAGAAGTTTTCGTTCCAGGAAAATCTCCGTCAGCTCATCCAGCGCATCCGCATACTGCCGGTGCACCGACCTCAGGCTCAACCCCAACAGACCAGCCGTCTCCTGCTGCGTAAACTCCTGCAGCGCAATCCGTCGGATTAAATGTTGTTGCCCCTCGTCAAGCTTCTTGAGACACGTCTCCACGTCATGCACGAAGATCACCACATCTTCAAAGCTGTGCACTCGGTAGCTCGTCACCTTCCCGCGAAACATCTCGCGACCCAGCAACGACGGCGCTCTTCCCGCCTCCATCGACAGCTTCACATACCGTCGCAGCATCCCCTCCGTATACTTCCGGTAGAACGCCAGCTCCGGAGCCGTCTTCTTCTGTTGCACCACCTCTGGCAGCGTCTTCGCACGAGAAGGCGCAGCCGTAGCCCACACCGCCGGCAGAATCACCAAAGCTGCACTCATCGTGCACCTCCGCCAACTCCAACCGCCGACGTACATCCCACGCCGCGCAAACTCCCGCTACGCACCTGCAGCCGCTTTCTTCCTCCAGCATGCTTGCCTCGCGGTGCCGGAAATTCAGCCAGTCGCCCAGCGCATCCCCGGCAGTACACACCGTCAGAGCCCGCACGGAGCCAAAGCGCCCCGCACCCTTCACATACCTTCAAATCCATGCGCAAGTAGTTCACTTCGTTCCCTTTCAAAGCGTACTTCTCCCCCGGCGAGCCTCAATTTTTTCAATGGCCGAGTGGGCTCGCCTAAGTTGCTATGGAACGCCGTTCGCTTGCCGCTTCGCTCTGCTGGTTCAGTCGGTCAAGGCGACAGCCTTCATCTGTCGTTGCTTCAGTGCGGTGTCATACCTTGGGAAAAATCGATCACCCTGTCTCCTCGCCCACGCTCCGAACACAGTCCAGCTCTCGCGCCCCATATTCCGAGGTCTCCGGTCGCTCTACCGCTTCGATTCCGTATTGAGAAAGTCTCAAGGTTATAGCTTTTGACAAAACTACTGTCAACCGCAATCTTTCCTCAGGCAAACTACTCTCGTATATCCCTCGTTAGCAGTACTTTGAACCGGAAACTTATTGCGTCAAGCAAATATTTCGCTTTATATTCGCCTTGCCAAATGATATGGTTCGCCGAGGGTTACCCTCCATTATGAACTTCCAAGATCTCCACGAACTTCTCCGTCAAGAACTTCTACGACGAATCGATCGAGGCACCCTCACCCAAAGTCGCCTCGCCCAGCAAGCCGGTTTTCAGCAGGCCCATATCTCAAACTTCCTCAATAAAAAACGCGCCCTCTCCCTCGAAGGCCTCGACCGCGTCCTCGCCTCCCAGAAACTCTCCATCGAGCACATCCTTCCCCTCGACCTCAATGCCACTTCAGCTCCCACCCCACCCGAATTTAGCGACCCTATCGAAGTCATCCCCGTCGTCTCCCCCTCCGCCGCCATGGACGACGCCATCATCCCACCCGCCTCCATCATCGAAACCGTTCAGGTCTCGGCCTCTCGCCTCCACGACAACCGCGCCCGCCCCTCCACCAAACACGCCCACTGGCAACGCTTTCTCGCCATCCGCGCCGACACGCAGCAATCCGCCGCCATGGACCCGCTCCTCTCTCCCGGAGCCATCGCCGTCCTTGATCGTCACTACAACTCTCTCGCCCCCTACCGTGCCCACCAGCCCACTCTCTACGCCGTTCGTTGCGGAGCCGCGCTCCTCCTGCGCTTCGTCGACTTCGACGAAGGCCGTCTCATCCTCCGTCCCTACTCTCGTGACTTCCCCGTCCAGCTACTGCCCCTCGGCTCCCACGAAACGCCAGCCGACTACATCGTAGGCCGCGTCTGCCTCATCTTCTCCGAGCTCTAACAAACCTCTACCCATGAAACGTACTCCACAACCCCCACAGCGCCAGCAAAGCCAGCAGCAGCGCAAGCGTAATGCTCAACGGCCACTTCGCTGCCATCGGCATCGCTCCCGCTCGCAGCTTCCTTAGCGCAGAGACATGCGCACCGCCACCAGCATCGTCGCCACCACACCAATCAACACCAGCGCGACGCCAAAGTGAAGCGCCGCTTCATGCAGCCGCACGCTCTCCGGTGTATTCGCCTGCATGCGTATCGTCCGAAAGAACGCAATCATCCCCAACCCGAAGCTGCTCATCGTCAACGTCGTGCGAACCCACGCCAGCGTCGTCCTGTCGAGAGCTAGACTCGTCCGAAACGCCGCCATCTCCGTGCGTTGTCCCGCGAGCGTCACTCGCGGATCTTTCGCGCCCTCATCCATCGCGCCGGCCTCTCCCTGTCCGAGAAGCCTACTCAAGCGCCGGCCGAACGTCCAATCGAACAATCCTCACCCACGCGTCTCCCAACCCGCAATCACAACCACAAACCCCGGTGCTAACCTGTCCCCAGCTATGAATCTTCGCATTGCAGCCATTCGCTCCGGCACCGAACCCGTCCGCAAACTCACCACCGGCTCCTTCCAGCGCTGGCTCGACACGCCAGTCCTCTGTCCCAAATGCGATGTCACCTATAACCTCGCCGTCGACTGGGACCAGTCCTCCGACCGCTGGTTCCCCGAGACCTCACGCCCTCTCATCACGCTTCTCAAAAAGGCCATCCACATGGGCCACAGCACCGACCACCGCGTCACACACTTCGAAACCGAAGGCGTCGTCGTAGAGAGCATTACCCAGCCGCTCACATAATTTGCGTTACATCGTAGTCGCACATACCCAGGCACACGAGGTTCCAGCATGAACGTACTGGCTCTTTACAGAATCCTTTACCTCGCGTGGGTCTTCTCTGAAATCGCCATTCTCGTCGTCACCCGCACCCGCCATGGCGGCGGCGACATCCAGGACCGTGGCTCCCTCCGCATCCTCTGGCTCGCCATCCTTGTCTCCATCTCCGTCGGCAGCTACTTCGGCGACACCCACCCCCACACCATCGACCCCAACACTCCGTGGGCTCAAGCCGCCGCACTCATCCTTCTGATCCTCGGCCTCGCCATTCGTTGCACAGCCATCGTCACCCTCGGCCGCTCCTTCAGCGCCAACGTAGCCATCCGCGCTACTCAGACTGTTCACAAAACAGGTCTCTTCCGCTTCGTCCGCCACCCGTCCTACTCTGGACTCATCCTCATCTTCGCCGCCATCGCCCTGCACACGCGCAACTGGATCGGCTTCGCGATTGTCCTCATCCCCACCGTCGCCGCTCTCTTCTATCGAATCCGCGTAGAAGAGTCAGCCCTCCGCCGCGCCTTCGGGCATGACTATGACGACTACAGCAAAACCACAAAACGTCTCATCCCCGGAATCTACTAACCCACCAACCCCACCGCGTTCAGCCGTCTCCCGTCCTCTGGGACACACACCGACCCGCGAATCCCCGCAGAGCGCCCCTTTCGGCTCTCCGGGGACAGTCAGCTAAGCTACTGCCAGCTCGTACTCCGCACTGAGATCCGTGATCGAACCAACGCTGGTCACTCCCACTGCCGGCTTCTTCCAGTCGCCCAGCGAACGGCTCAGCATCGACGCCGCGCAGCCCTCGCCGCACAGAACAACGATATCTCCGCGCCTCGCCAGTTCAGCATCCCACGGCATAAAAGTAATACCGTTATCGCTGACCTTCGCCAGCACCCAGTGATTGCTCGTCTTCTTCTGTACTCCACAAAGGCATGTATAAAGTGTGATTGCCGCCATTTTTGCCTCCTCCCTGTCTAATGAACCTTCTCTATTCGTGTGCTACATTTTGCATACTTGCAAGCGCAATGCCAGTCCCACTGGATAGCAAAGGCCCTTTATCCTCAACAAACCGGCAAAATTTACCGACCGTCAACCAACCAGACCTGAGGGCAAACCCGCAAAATAAAGGAAAACATTTTCCACTTTCGCCCAAATCGGAAGCCCAGCGGAAAAAAACTCTGATTACAACCTTTTTGCCATAGTCAAAATTTCGTGATTCCTGTATTTGCTACCACCTATCAGATGCACACGACGCCAGTTCGATGATCGAAGCACAATAATTTCCCGCAAAAGGAAGCGAGAAGGTAAAAATCCCCCACCCACAGGAAGAAATATCGCAAATGTGTGGCGATCGGAAGGCAATCCGCCAAAGAGGTCGGTTGCTACTCCGGCCTGACAAAAGAGCCGCTTTGGCTGTCGAACAGTCGCTGCACTGGCACTGGTCCATTCCAGACTTCCTGGTCATGCAAGTCCGATAGCTTCTCCATCACGAAGAATATCTTCGATCGCGTCCCTCGCCCTTCGAGGAGATTCGAACTGCTCACCGCGGTCTCCACGACCACCCGGCCCGTAAACGTTCCAAGTGCGCTATCTCCCGCAAGATCATCTGGCCCTCGAAGCTTCGCTGTAAGAGAGCGGCAGACCTTTCCAAACGAAGCCTGGTTCACCCAAAACTGCTTAGGGTTTTGCAGACTAGACCAGATCCGACCTCGCACACTCACCAACATGTCCTTGAACTGCCCCGGATTGTTGACAATATCGCAGACCGTCACTACCCGGATCAGCTCCGCCGCACCTCTGGGCGAGCTCTGTGCGACAGCGCAACGAACCGCCATCCCCACAGCCACAACGACAACGAAGCCGCGGCATCCCATCGCGGCATTCTAGTCTCCGCAACCCCCGCCCGAAACCTTGATAAACTAAACAAATGCTCTCAAGGCTTTACGCAAAGTGGATGTACTCCTGGGAGACAGCCCTCACCACCCGCGACACCAATCGCATCGTCCGCCCCCTCGAGTGGGGCTTCGACTGGCTCCAGGACTTCAGCCCCCTCGCCCTCGCCGCGAACCCCCACCTCAGCGAAACGCCTGTGGCAGATGACTATGCCCGCATGACCGCCGTCAACCGCGACATCGTCGCCCGAGCCGACGAGTTCTACAGCTACGAAACCCCCACCGACTTCCGCCTCGAACGCCGCCACCCCCAGCTCTACCCCACCAACGTCCGACCCGAAACCCTCCAGCAGGACGCCGAGCTCCGCCGCCAGGCTGAAACCGGCGAGATCGAAGCCGCCGACTTCCTCCGCTTCACCTCACCCATCCGCACCCGCTACCCCGAGAACGACCAGGTCAACGCCCGCTGGTACCCCGCGCATCCCGACACGCAACGCGAAGCCCGCTCCAAAGGTCATCCAGCCAAGCCCAAACAGGCGATCATCGTCATGCCCCAGTGGAACGCCGACGCCTTCTCCCACAACGCCCTCTGCACTCTCTTCAACAGCTTCGGCATCTCCTGCCTCCGCCTCTCCAAGCCCTACCACGACATCCGCCGCCCAGCCGAGCTCGAGCGCTCCGACTACGCCGTCAGCGCCAACGTAGGCCGCACCACCGAAGCCTGCCGTCAGGCCGTCGTCGACATCCGCAGCTGCATCGACTGGCTCGAAACCCAGGGCTACGAACAGTTCGGAGTCTTAGGCACCAGCCTCGGCAGCTGCTACGCCTTCATCGCCGCCGCCTTCGACGAGCGCCTCCAAATCTGCGCCTTCAACCACGCCTCCACCTGGTTCGGAGACGTCGTCTGGGCCGGCCAGAGCACCCGCCACATCCGTGCCGCCTTCGAGCAGGCAGGCCTCACGCAGGATCAGGTCCGCGAGATCTTCTCCATCGTCAGCCCCATGTCCTACATGGAGCGCTTCGCCACCAAGCCGAAAAGAGTACTGGTAATCCACGCCACCTACGACCTGACCTTCCCACTGAAATATTCGTTAGACGTCCTGACAAACTTCGACGCCCTCAACATCGACTACGTCTCGAAGGTCCTCCCCTGCGGCCACTACACCACCGGCGAAACTCCCTACAAATATCTCGACGGCTGGTACCTCGGCTCCTTCATCTACCAATCCTTCAAGCGCCTCGCCCAAACCAAAACCGTCAGATCTCTCGAGTCTCACGCAACGGTAAGCGCTCGATAGAAAATCAATCGGTCTACGCACTCGCAAAGCCTTTCAGGATCTTTTCCCCAGGATCGCTGGAAGGTCATGTACACTCCAGAGCATACTGGCCCTAAAAATTGAATTCTTCACCGGTGAAGCCACCTTCAGCCGGTCTGTCTCTGTGTCGTGTTCCTTCTGAGCCGCTTGCGGGACGCCAAAACTCAATCCGTCATCTTTGAAATGACGCAGCAGGTTTGAGCACTATAGATCGCAACTTGCAGCTGATGATTCCGAGAACCTGGGCCTAATCGTTCGACCAAACAAATCTATTCCTGCTGGATGTGATCCGCTTCGTCCGGGATACGAAACGTGTGTGAACCCATGGGCCAAATCAGTCATGTGCGTAGGAGCGTGCGCTAGATGATCTTCAACTCCCTTGTCTTTGTCGTTTTTTTTGCGATTGTACTCATCCTGCACTCATTGCCTTTCTCCTGGCGAGTCAAGAAGATCAATCTCTTGATTGCCAGCTACATCTTCTACGCGGCGTGGAATCCGCCGTTCGTCATTCTGCTTTGGCTCTCCACAGTCGTTGACTGGTTCGCTGCGCGCGGACTCGCCGCCGCGGAAAACCCCTGGAAGCGCCGCGCCTGGATGATGGTCTCCATCGTCGTCAGCCTGGGGCTACTTTGCTACTTCAAATACGGTCACTTCCTTCTCGATAACTTCGCCCACATCGCATCCATGGCGGGCTTCCAATACAGCCCGCCAAAGTCGAGCATCATTCTTCCCATCGGTATCTCGTTCTACACCTTCGCGACGATGTCCTACACGTTGGACATCTATCTGCGTCGCTCCGCACCCGCTCGCAACTTCCTCGACTACGCACTCTTCGTTACCTTCTTTCCCCACCTCGTCGCCGGACCCATCATGCGGCCCACCGAGCTCGTCCCTCAATTTGAAGTTCCGCATCAGGCAACAGCGAACCAAATGCGTTTTGGTTTGGCCCTCATGACGCTCGGGCTCTTCGAGAAGTCGGTCCTGGCCGACGGCTTTCTCGGCCCCGTGGTCGATCTCGTCTACAACGGCAGATCCGCACCCGGCTTTATCGATGCCTGGGTGGGAACCCTGGCCTTCAGCGGACAGATCTTCTGCGACTTTGCCGGCTACTCCATCACCGCGATTGGAGCAGCCCTTTGCCTCGGATTTGCACTCTCGGATAACTTTCGTTTTCCCTATGCCGCCATTGGGTTCACCGACTTCTGGCGCAGGTGGCACATCACTCTCTCAGCCTGGCTGCGCGACTATGTCTACATTCCCATGGGTGGAAACAGGCGCGGCAATGCGCGTACATACTTCTCCCTCATGGCAACCATGCTGATCGGCGGCCTTTGGCATGGCGCCAGCTGGACATTCGTCGTCTGGGGCGGTCTCCACGGGCTGTATCTCTCGGTCGAACGTATGCTGCGCAAGCCGTTTCGCCACTATCACCCAGGGCCCGTCGCGGCTGCAGCGCTCGGGCTGCTGACCTTCCTGTTCGTCAACATCGCCTGGGTCTTCTTCCGCGCCAAAACATTCCACCAGGCCATCGTGATCCTCAGCGGCATGTTCGGCAGAAATCATCATGCGGAGCCCATCCTTGCGGCGATCTACCTCATCACGACGGCGCTCATCATCGGTGGCTTGCTCCTCGCACACAGCCTCATGCGCTACAAGACCCTTGAGATGGCAGTCGCTCGGCTGCACCCTGCAACGCTCACCGCGCTTTGGACCATCATGGCCTTCGCAGTTGTAATTCAACACGGAGAGAGCAATGGCTTCATTTACTTCCAGTTCTAGCACCCTAGCTCCACCAGCCACCCACGAGACGCTGCCCAAGGGCTTGCGCCTCACCGCAGCCGACCGTCCAGGCATGGCGCAGCCAGTTCCGGTACGCGATATCCCCGATCAGCCCTGGGGAAGAATCTCGCTCGTCGTGTTGATTCTCGTGATCCTGCTCTCCGGGCTTTGGGAGTGGCAGATGCGTCGGCTCGAACTCGTTCCGGGCGACATGAGCAGCTCATACGACACCTGGGCAGAACAGCGTCGCGAAGTTGATCGTCGCGACGTGCCGCTTCTGCTCATCGGCGACTCCCGCATTCTCTACGACACCGACCTCGATCGCGTCCAGCAGCTCACCGGCACTCGCCCGATTCAACTGGGCATCCCCGGCGGAACTGGCCTCCTCGTCCTGGAGGACATCGCCGACGACCCTCACTTCAAGGGCCTCGCCGTCGTCGGAATGGCCGAAACCTCCTTCTTCGACAACCGCTTCACTGTCGGACGGACAAGGGAGGCGATCGAGTTGAGCAAAAAGGAGTCGCCTTCCAAGCGCGCTTCCTACCAGATCCAGCGCATCATCGCGCCCTTCCTCGCCATGCTTGAAGAAGACTACGGCCTCAGCACTCTGGTCGCTCACCTCGATCCGCATTGGCGTCCCGGCGTAAGAGGTCCCTACGATAGCGTCTGGAAGATTGGAGAACTCGCCCCGGATGGAAATGCTCGACTTTGGAGAAGACTCGACCACGATAAGCGTTTGAACGAGCACGCCCGGACTGTCTGGCATGAACTCTTTCCACCCTTTCCGATCGACGACAAGAGCATCCAGGAGATTCTCGCGCGGACCAAAACTGCCGTCGATAAAATCCGTGCTCGCGGCGGCGATGTAGTCTTCCTTCGGCCGCCTTCAGGACCCGGTCTGCGCGAGGTCGAATACGGCCACATTCCCAGAGCAAGGGGATGGGACCCTCTTCTCGCCTACACACAAGCCAAAGGCGTTCACGCTGACGACCTTGCCAACGCACAGAACCTTTATCTGCCCGAGAGCTCTCACCTGTCGCACGCCTGCGCAATCGTCTTCACCGATGCCTACATTCGAAGCGTGGCTCAGCTGACAACTCGGCTGGAACTCAAACCTGACGCGCCACCACCACTCTCGACCGCTGACTGCGTTCCACCCTCCGCAGCCCGCCTGGATCAGCCGCACGGCGAAGAAAATCGGTAACGAAAAAATCGGTTCGTCGGAAGCAAAACCGTGCCCTTCGCGGCAGACGCGCTTGCCTCGATTACATCGGGCGGTGGGTGCCTGACCCTCTGCGGAGAGTGAGACTCCAGTACCAGTCTTTGCCACAAAGAGACAACCAAACATCGATCGGATTCACTATCGTTTTCCTGTGTCCAAGAGCACTCAGGAGGAGACGATGAATAATGTGACAGTGTCGGACGAGAGGTCAGTCGTCACGCCAAGCGACATGAAGCCCACTGCGGCTGCAACCCTCGAGCTGCTCCGTCGTACCAGATAGGTTTGCAAAAAGATCCGTCGATACCCTCCGCGTCAAGAAGCTGCTCACGAACATGTTTGGGAGAAAAATGGGACTGCAAACAAAGACAGCTTCCGCAGTAGATCATTCGGAAACGACTGTAGTGAAAACCGACGTACGCGCCATGTCTGTCGCAACCGCCCTCTTCTTCATGGTCGGTTTCCTCACTTGCCTCAACGACGTCATCATCCCCCACCTGAAGAGCATCTTCGAACTCTCCTACGGCCAGGCGATGCTCGTCCAATTCGCCTTTTTCTCCTCCTACTTCCTCTTCAGTTATCCCGGCGGCAAGCTAGTCGATCTCTTCGGATACAAGCGAGCCATGG
Source organism: uncultured Edaphobacter sp. (assembly GCA_964658525.1). GTDB lineage: Bacteria > Acidobacteriota > Terriglobia > Terriglobales > Acidobacteriaceae > Edaphobacter. Next base: position 15,922 of record CAZZZG010000006.1, on the reverse strand, counting down.
TCAGCGGCCTCCTCATCATGGCTGCCGGAGCGCTCGGTTTTCTCCCAGCCGCAAACTACGCCAGCTTCGGCGTCTTCCTCGCCGCGCTCGTAATTCTCGCTGCCGGCATGACAACCGTCCAGGTCGCCGCAAATCCCTACGTCACCATCGTCGGTCCTCCGCGGACAGCATCGAGCCGCCTGAATCTCGCTCACTCGTTCAACTCCGTCGGAACCTTCATCGCCCCATTACTCGGAGCCAGATTCATCCTCCGCAACGCGAACCCGGTCACACCCGAGCGGCTTCACCAGATGTCCGACGCAGCTCGACAACTCTACCGCGCCACCGAAGCGTCCTCCGTCCGGCTGCCCTACATCGGCATGGCAATCGTCTTGTTCCTTCTGGCAATCGGCTTAGCCTCCACCTCACTCAAGCCGCAGCAGGCCGCCGCAGAAGCAACCCGCGACTTTCGCCCCGGCGAGTACGCCATCACCAACGACAGCATCTGGAAACATAAATGGCTCTGCGCCGGAGCCCTCGGTATCTTCACCTACGTCGGAGCTGAAGTCTCCATCGGAAGTCTCCTCGTCAACTTCATGGGCCTTCCTACTATCGCCAACCTGCACGCCGCAGACGCCGCAAACTACCTCATGGTCTATTGGGGTGGAGCAATGGTGGGCCGATTCATCGGCTCCGCCGCGTTGACCCGCCTGTCCACAGGTCGTCTCCTCGGCTTCTCAGCCTTCGCAGCTTTAGTTCTGGTGATCACCGCAGTCGCAACCCACGGTCACCTCGCCATGTTCGCTCTTCTCGCCGTCGGCTTCTGCAACTCAACCATGTTTCCTTCGATCTTTGCCCTTGGGATACAAGGCTTAGGTCCTCTGACGAGCAAAGGTTCCAGCATAATGATCGCTGCCATCGTAGGCGGTGCTCTCATCCCCCTGGCTACCGGAAGACTCGCAGACCACGTCGGACTGCAGCTATCGTTCCTGATCCCTGCAGTCTGTTATGTCTACATCGCCGCGTTTGGATTCGCGTCGTGGTCGCGACCCGCTGGCGCACCCTCCGAAGCGATAGCCAGCTCACACTAACGCAGACATCGAATTCGTCCCCTTGATTACTGCTTCTCGACATCCGGCAGCACCAAAGCTGGAAGCTGAGCGCAGAAGCGGTGATGACGTCAGTTAGGCTGCACGGTGCACTTAATGTCGAACTCCGTGCATACCTTCATAATTGCTTCGATCACCACCGGTGTCTGATCAGGACCTTGTGACTTGCCGCCTCCGGACGCCACAATCATCTGCGTCACTTTATCGCTCAACGCATTAATCTGAAAGCCAAGCACCTGCTTGCCTTTTTTGATATTGATGATGCCCGTCGACTTGTCTTCCTTGGTAATCTTCAACTCAGGATGCGTCTTCAATCGCTCGATCGTTCTGTCATACACCTTGCTCGGGTCGGCATCGAGCACGACCGTAGCAACGTCGAACCCTCCGCTCGAGGAATGCTGAGTCAAGCGCGTGATCTCATTCTTTGCCGCGTGTGCAGCCAGAACCCACTGCGCGTGCACGGAAGTAGTTAAAAGGAAGAAGGGTACAAGTATGAAAGCTGCCGACCAACGGTTAGGCCACATCGACGCACCTCACAGAAATAGAGAACGGAGAGACACCAAATCTATCGGATAGGCCGCTTGAATGCAATTCGGCGGTAAGCCTGCAGGAGACGATTCATTTCAACGTCACAATTCGTTACCGGTAACCAGGTACGGTTGAACGAAAGCGCGTATATGAATCCCCCAAATCAGCCGAAGCTGAAGTGCGCGTTTCTTCTCTCAAGAGCCTCCTTTGATCTTGGAACAAACATCTCCAGACCAAAACTGACCGCCTCCGCCTGAACCTCCTCTACGAACGGGCGCAAGCTCTCGTTGTACTCCTGGAACGCCCTTTCAAAATTGTCGGGATGCTTTCGAAACGCGTCGGCTAGAGCGTTTGCTCCCACAATCGCCAGCGACCCTCCCATCCCTGCTGCCGGCGATGCGCAATAGCCGGCATCACCCACCAACGCCACTCGGCCCTTCGTCCATGAGGGCATCCTGATCTGGCACATCTTATCGAAGTAGAAATCCCTGCAGCGGCTCAACTCCTCTAACAGTTCGCGCGTCCTCCATCCTTCGCCGTTGAATTGCCGAAAGATGATGCCCCTCTGTTCCTTTTGATCGCGATAGCTATAGGAGATCTCCTCGTCGGAGTAGAAGCAGAAGATGATATCCGTTTTGTTGTTGTACGCATTCAGCATCACAGTCTTGCCCGGAACGTTGTACATCTGCGCCGTGTCTTCTTCGATCAGAAGCTTGTCGACGATCGTGATCGAAAAATAGTTCTGAAGAAAATAGGAGTAGGCAGACTCTTCGCCGAAGCACATCTTCCGCACGCTGGAACGATTGCCATCGCACCCAAACAGAAGGGAGAAAAGCCGCTTTGTTCCGCTCTTGAAAGTAACCGCAACACCATTTGTGGACTCATCGAGTCGCGCGATACTGTCGCCGAAAATAAACTCCACGTCCTCCTTCACCTCTTCAAACATCATGTGCAGAAGGGTGTCTCTTTCAACTTCATACTCTGGACTCGAATCCTGTGGGTCTCCGGCCTGCGGCGGCATCCTCGCAATCTTCACACCTTCAACGTCGAGAAAATCGATTGCCTTCGACTTCAGACTACTGGCTTGAATTCGCTCCAGCAGCCCCATGCGCTTCACAATGTCCACGGTGCCTTCCTTGATGTCTACGGGCGATCCGCCCGTCTTTAGGCCCTTTCCGATCTCGACGACCGTCACCTTGTAACCAAGCCTATTCATCCAAAAAGCCGTGGCAAGCCCGGCAAAACTCGCTCCTGAAACAAGGACACTCGAGCGTTGCTTCGTTTCGACGCTGCCGCCTTTTTGCATAGTGATGCCTGAATGCATGACAATTCTCCTACTTGTACTGAGTACAAATATATACTCTATACAATGAAAACAATCGAATGAAACCAGCAACGCCAGCAGATCGCCGAACTCGCAAACGCCTCGCCACCCGGCAGAGAATCTCGGATACTGCCTCCCGCCTCTTCGTCGAGCGGGGATTTGATCAGGTGACGGTGGACGAGATCGCCGAAGCAGCAGACGTCGCGCGAATGACTGTCTTCAATCACTTCTCCCGCAAGGAAGATATGTTCTTCGACCTTGATGAAGAAGGCCGTGAGGACTTGCTGTTGGCTCTACAGAGGAGAGACGCGAAGACTTCTCCTATTGAAGCTCTACGCCTGTTCGCCCATTGGGCCGTCGCCGAAAAGCGTCCATACATTCGTTTCTTCGAAGGAGGAAGCGAAAGATTCATGGAGACCATCCGAGCGAGCGAAGCGCTCAAAGCTCGCGCCCGGATGATTCGCGACGAGCTGACCGACATGCTGACCATCGCATTGGCGAAAGCTGCGCATCGGCGTCACCCCGACCCTCAAGCAACCCTGGCTGCGTCCTTGCTCGTCGCCACTTGGGAGGTAGCTTTCCTCGAAGCACACCGGATCTTCCGCCAGAGCCGGAATATCAAGAAAGCCAATGCAGCTTTTCTCGCGATGATTGATCAGGGAACCTTAGGTGTGAAAGCCGCGGTGGAAGGCTCCCCCTACACCTGAGGCCCTCAAATAACCTCAACCGTCCACTGGCACAGTGTTCCTGGCCCCCAAATTACAGAAAACAGACCTGATAAAAGTTTGCAGATATTTTGTGGAACTCGGACAACCCCGCCCTCGTATACTCCCCCCAGAGGGTCATCCCATGACACAGCCTCCGTATCGTCCGTCCGACGACCACGCCACCCGGCGTCTCGTTATCTTCATAGCCGTCTTTCTGGTCGTAGTAGCCGTCGGCGCCCAAACCCCGTCCCGGCACAGCGTCTCAAGCGAATCTTCTGACTCCGTATGCCACTGCCTTCCGACCAAGGCGGCACTGATGATGAAGTCAGCATTTGCAAAGGCGCAGGCACACTCCACTGCGCTGGCGACCTTGACCCAAAACTAGGCCCCGCGCTTCACGAGCACACAGAAAAGCCCCGAATGGAGAGAACCACCTCGTCTCTCATTCGGGGCTTCCTGAACGTCAATTTTACTGCCACGAAAACCAGCTACTCGACTTTTCGCGCGAAGTCACGAAAGTTATCGTTGCGCGTCCCGTTCCACTTGGCGACAAGAAGCGGAAGAATCACCATCGTCAAGAACGCGAGTCCGACATATAAAGTCTGCATAATGATCCTTTCCCATTCTGTCTGTTTAAACCCTTGCTGATAGTAAGAACGCCAACGACAGAAGAATGGATGCCCGTCAAAAAACCTTATTTGTTTGAAATCAAAATAAACTCAATTGTGCCGCGAAAACATTCAATTTTAGAAGGCAACCCACGCTGTCTTGCGCGACAATCGAACCTTACCTGGCAGCTACTCAAAATAAACTTCAAAATCGTGGCGCATTTTTAGCCGACAAAAAGTTCGTTGCTCAGCGTCCACGTTAGCCACGCATTCCACCACAAACTCACCATCAAAACACCACACCCAAACGCTCTTTCTTTTCAAAACACCCCTCAAAAACTCCGTAAAACCACAAAACCAACCACGCCACACCACCCACAAAAAAAATCCAAAAAACAGTGACATAAAATAACCCCATGTCCATTGACCTGAATGCCCCGCTGGCCACCGCCGACCCCGAGATTGCCGCACAGATTCAAAACGAGATAAAGCGCCAGCACGAAGGCCTTGAGATGATCGCCTCCGAAAACTTCGTAAGCCGCGCGGTTTTAGAGGCCGCAGGCACCGTTTTCACCAACAAATACGCAGAGGGCTACCCTGGAAAGCGCTACTACGGCGGCTGCGAGTACGCCGATATCGTCGAAGACATCGCCCGCGCCCGCGCCAAACAGCTCTTTAACGCGGACCACGCCAACGTCCAGCCCCACTCCGGCTCCCAGGCTAACGCCGCCGCCTACATGACCCTCCTAAACCCCGGCGACTGCATTCTGGGCCTCGATCTGGCCCACGGCGGCCACCTCACCCACGGCCACAAACTCAATTTCTCAGGGAAACTCTACAGAATCGTTGGCTACCAGGTCCGCAAAGACACCGAAACCGTCGACTACGACGAGCTCGAAGCCACCGCACTCCGCGAAAAACCCAAGGTAATCGTAGGCGGAGGCAGCGCTTACCCGCGTCAGTTCGACTTCGCCCGCATGCGCGCCATCGCCGACAAAGTAGGCGCCTACCTCATGGTCGACATGGCCCACTTCGCCGGCCTCGTCGCTGGCGGTGCCCATCCATCACCCGTCCCACACGCTCAACTAGTCACCACCACCACGCACAAAACCCTGCGCGGACCACGCGCCGGCATGATTCTTTGCAATCAGGATCTGGCCGCAGGCATTGATCGCAGCGTCTTTCCCGGCCAGCAGGGTGGCCCGTTGATCCACATCGTCGCCGCAAAAGCCGTAGCCTTCAAAGAGGCGCTGGCACCGGAGTTTGCGACCTACGCGAAACAGGTCGTCACCAACGCCAAAGTCCTCGCCGAAGCAATCGCCGCAGAAGGATATCGCATCATCTCCGGCGGCACCGACACCCACGTCATGCTGATCGACGTCTTCCAGAAGGGAATGCTGGGCTCCGAAGCGGAACACGCGCTGGGAGAGGCCGGGATCACCGTCAACAAGAACGCAATTCCCTACGACACCAACCCGCCCATGAAGCCCAGCGGCATCAGGATCGGCACACCCGCCTTGACGACAAGAGGCATGAAAGAGCCGGAGATGCGCATCATTGCAGGCTGGATTGCTCAAACTCTCGAACATCGGACTGACGCCACGAAGCTTCGACAGATCCGCGGTCAAGTGCTGGAAATGGCGGAGAATTTCCCCCTCTACGGCTGGTTACGAGACAAATAGTCTTCTCGAAATCAAATGACCTCTTCCGACCCGGCTGACCCGGGGGGAGATTTAAAGCATTGCAAATAATGGTTCATAAGCCACTCGTCAAAAAGCGATCTGCGAGTATAGTTTTCGATTGAAAGGCTAACGCTGAGTCGTTGGGTAGAGACCGTTCCTGAAACATCCTGGTCATTCCGCTGACTTTGAGCCTTCGAATGAAAGGGGATCTTATGGCCATGCAAATGATGACCTGGTTGTTCGCCATCCCCCTCCTGGGCCTCGTGACAGGGATGCGGACGATGACCGCTATGGCGGTGCTTTGCTGGTTCGCTTATGCGGGCCATCTTTCGGTAGATGATAATTGGGCAGCCTGGAGCGGAAAACTCGTAACAGCAATCATCTTCACCTTGTTTGCGATAGGGGAATACATCGCTGACAAGCTACCGAAGACACCGAATCGGACGTCCCCGTTTCCGTTGATCGCCAGGCTGGTATTTGCCGGGTTAGTAGGCGCGATTGTTGCCGCGGGACTGAATGGATCCGGAATGGAGGGGGTCATTCTGTGCGTGTCGGGCGCCCTTGTGGGCACGTTCGCTAGCTTTCTGATTCGGCGAGAGATCGTGGCGCGACGCGGCGGCAAAGATTGGCCCGTGGCACTTATCGAGGATGTGAGTGCAGTATTTTGCGCAGTTCTAGCGATGGGAATTGTGACTGGGTAGACCCTCGTCATCCTAATATCCCGAATAGTTGCAGTACCTCATCCAAACGCAAAAAACTTTTTGGCAAAGGTCGATTACGTCGGGTAGGATGTGCAATACCGCAGGTGCGAACCACTCAAAAGAGGATTCGCACATGAGCCAGAGACCGTCATTGAGGTCCATATGCTGATCCTGCCAAAGAGGTTAGGCTGCCGGATAGGTTGGGGGTAGAGACATGACAAAGAGCATCACGCGAACCTTATTGACGATTCTGATGTACGCGGGAGTTGCCGTCTTCCTCTTTCCTTACTTCACTGGAAGAATCACAACCGGAGTTCTCTTCATGATTATCGGTGCCGGGGCCACCGTAATCTTTGGGATCCTCCGTTGCTATCTCACCGAAGGCGACTGCGGAAAAATCCCTCACCATAGCCGCGATTGGTAAACCTGCACACCGGTTTGTGTCCGTCGACGGAGTCAGGCCAGCGAGAGATCGAGTTCGAGAACCTCGGCTATCTTTGCTGCTGCATCTGAAGCAGTACAAAGACTCGTGTCGATCGAGAGCCTGGGCTTCGGCAACCAAGATCCATCAAATCCTCGAGTCGAATAAATTTGATCGAAGATCGTAACTGAAGTCAGCTTGCGGTGCTCAAGCCGAGATGGATTACCCAGCCGTCGTCTCAGCTCGCTACGTGGGCAGACAAGTTCAACAAAATCCACATCGCCACCTTTCTTTTCGACTGTCGCGGCCAGGTTTTTTAGGAAGTCGGGTTGCACCGTCGGTTCAGGTGCAAAGGTGAAAATGAGTCCAGGCACCCGGCTCGAACCCGCCTGATCAAAGACGGACAGCCAGATCTCTTCTCGCAGTGCGACGAAGGCTGGTGAGCCGAACTCGAAGACCGATAGCAGCAGATCGACTGTGAGATGGTTGTGGAAGAGTTTGTAGCCGGTCATTGCGGCCAGTTCACGTGCTACTGTCAGTTTTCCCGTAGCGGGCAAACCGTATAAAAATATCAGCTTCATCGAGTCGTACCTTCGTGCGATTACACAGCGCCAAGTATACGAGTCCTGACCATTAGGTCGTTGAAGCCGGAACAGCAGATCGCAGCCATCCCTCCATCACGTCGTGCCCGACTACGCCTGCCTGTTGTTTCACAAGTTTTCCCGCAGAGAAGATGGCAAAGTTGGGGATACCGCGCACGTTGAACCTCGCGGCTAACTGCTGATGTTTGTCTGTATCAACTTTCAACACAAGGGCCTGTCCAGCCATGTCCTTTGCCGTACGCGCCACTTCGGGAGCAGCGGCATGACAGGGCCCGCACCACTCCGCCCAGAAGTCTACGAGAACCGGCACGCGGGAGGAATTCACGATTTCGTCAAAAAGAGCTGCATCTACCTGGAGAGGTTCATCGACCGGTGGCAGCGGAGTCTTACACGCACCGCAACGCCCCGTGTCAGAGAGATGACTTGCAGCGACACGATTTTTCTGTCCACACTTTTGCATGTACGGATTGAAGGCATCTTCTTCACCCCTCGAATACCGATTAGATGTGTCTTCGCCTGATTCGGTCTCATGACCTCAATCCGTCGCTTTGCGCGCGTCCCCCGATGCATCCGCCTCATGATTGGAGACAGGCTGTTGAATCGAAATTGAGCGAGACTCTTTCAGCTCTTTGCGAATCCCCGGACCTCGCGTGACGACATCCAGCGTGTACTGCCCTGGAGCCATACCGGGAGTATCTAGCGACATCTCGGCATAAGCAACATAGCCCGACCCCGAATCGACTCGAAAAGGGATCTCTTTCTCTGTCGAAACAGGATTCGTCCTAGACCAAAGAGTAAACTTTGCAGTCCAGCTCTCGGGTTTGTGTTTATCGATCTTTTCGGAAGGATAAATCCTTACAAAGACACGAAGCCGATCCGTGGATGCAAACTTATCCGAAGCCTCAGGCCTAATCCTGCAATCAACCGCACGCATAGGGTCGATCTGCGAAACCGGCTTTTGTGCGTCATCGCGATCTTCCGCCGTTCGCCGTCTCAGCCCGTCCACCGATCCCACCTGCTCGTGGCAGGATGTTCCGACGACCAGGCTGCTCACCTCAACATTAGTTTCGCGAGGCAAGCTGACATTGATCTTCTGTTCCGCTGATGCAAACACGGTTCCATTTCCGTCGTGCACAGCAATGCGCCAGAGATATTGACCAGGATGCAAAGTCCCATCCCTCTCCCAGCTGACGCGGTGACCATCCCACCTCAACTGGGCCGCTCGTTCCAGCAATGGCGTCGACAGGTTGACGTCATCCACTGATTCGACAACGGAGAGCCGTGCGGGACCCCGTCCAGCTCCCGTCCACTCAACAAGTGCACTCATAGGAAGTAACGGCTCAAGCCCCGAGTGCAAGGGGAAATAATCGACGTGTTGTGTAATTCGAAAATCCGTCGAACTCACAGGTTTCAAAGTCGCCTTTCTGACCTTGTCCACCAACACATTGGAAACGACCTCGCGATTCGCCTCGGAGGACATCCCAACGGGTGAAACTTCCATAATTGACGAACGTAGATTGTGATCCGCAAACTTCACCTCTACGGAAGGAATCCCATGGTCGCGGTCCGCGGGAGTCATATCAAAGTAAAGCGAGTAGGTTTCATCGAGGTCTCGATGAATCTGCGCAGCAAGCTTGTTGAGCGAGTTGGAAAAACCGCCCAGCGTCGACTCTGCAGTCTGCATCATCAACGAGGTGCGGGCCGCAGAATTGGCCAGGGCGTTGCTAAGCCGGGGATCGAATTGCATGTGCATCGAAGGTGCAGTGCCTAGTTGTGGGCCGCCGCTGGACGAAGGAACATTCACTTGCGCCGGACGATCTTCCGCGGCACCCCCACCCGGCACGAACGCCTCTGGCCCGCCTACATTCGCAACATAGATGTGAGCCCCCACATGCTTCGCTACATCGATCAAAGCTTCAGGTCCATCATGCGCGAACATCTGATCGTTGGGGCCATACATCGACTCCGCCAAAGGATACATCGCCAGAACAACCTTCGGCCCGTCGAACCGCTGCATCAGGCTGACCGCATCTTCAGCCTTCATCAGCCAGCTTCCATCGGCCGGTTGACTCCCAAACATCGACCGATCCCCGGTGTACTGAAAGGGCTCGACCGCATGACTCACAAAGTCCAGATTCAGCAGAAGCTGTGATCTCCCATTCGTAAACGGAGTCAACTTTCCGTTTGAATCAAAGATTCCAACTCGCCACGGCAGTAACTCCGTCGCTTGCGAGGCAAAGTATTTTGTCGCTTCACGCACTCCGATAGAATGCACTACCGGTTGGTTTGGAGGAAATACCAGCAATACCAGTGGAGAAACTCCATCAGGCGATTTTTTAGGTGGCTGCAACCGCCCAATCCGCGACGTGCCGTTCACGATCAGCGTGTACTCATCGGTTTCGACATGACTCGGCAGCACGCCATCCTTGCCGACGATCTTCAGCGAAACACGTGCCTCGGGAGCCTCGAAGAATCCCCCTCGGCGAAGTAAGTCCAGCTCACGATAGAGAGGTGTATTCGATGAGGAGCCCGCTGCAGGCCGAGCGGCAAGTTGTGGGTTCTCTAGTGGAGATGAATCTTGCGTCGGCAACTGTGGATAGGGCGATTGCTGAGCGCGCGCCATAGCCGCCAGGAACGCCATCGCCGCAATCGAAATCCGCATCGAACGCATAAAGCGTCTCCATCCAGCTACCGATTCCGTTCGGCGAAATTATAAGCTTCTCTCCCGTGATCTCGGCGGGTTGCTTGGCAGACGTTCCCGTTATCCTTCTACGTGATACAGCCGACCTTCCAAGTTGTAGAAAAGCCGCTGATAGGTCGCTTGCGACGGGAACTCAGGCGCGCCGGCGGTATCGAATCGAAAATTCGTAAGTAGGATTAGGAGGGAAGAGTTGAGCCACCAGGCGAAGGCGATCGGCAAGAGCCAGCGGCGCGAGCAATGGATACTCGCGTTCACGAAGTTCAGAGTAGTCGAAGTCCACGGAGAGCGAGAGCTGATAAATGGCGATTGCGTCCGAGAACGAAGATTCGAGGAAGGCAGTTTTCGCCTTCTCATCGATCACAGGCTTTACTTCAGTCAGTTCCGTCTTCCCGCCAAGCGCCAGGCCGCGGTTCTCCCAGGCATCCTGACTGGTTTCGCCCCGAACATCCGCCAAAGCCTGACGCCAGACCAACTCCTCGAAGGCATGGGGTACACCGATCGCGTCGACAAAGGCATGACCGACGTTGATAAAAAACTCAAAGGCCAGCGCGAAGCGATCGCCCAGCAAGCGGGTAGAGATGAAGATGCCCTCTGTGCCATCGTGCGTTACATTTCGATGGCAAATCGCCTGGTCCCCCAACTCCGGCGTATAGGCAGGCGCGACCATGGTAGATTCACTCCCCTTGGCCTCACTAAGCGCCAGTGGGACAAAATAGTAGGTCTTGCGCGAGATCGCACCGGAGACGGCGGTCGGCACCGCCTGAACCATGCGCGCAAGATCCTTCTCATCCAGAGTATTATCGCCGAATGCCGCGTAGCGGATGCCGTTCGGCGCTCGTTGCACCGCCGCATCGCGGATCACCTGGGTCGCCTGTATCAACTCGCTCTGAACACCTTCTGCCATAAAGCAGTATTCTACTGGTATGGCGCAAGCATCGCAGAACGGAAGCTCAGCCTCGCCCCGAACCTTTGGCGCGGGCTACTTATTTGGTGTTCCCTTGGGGGACCTCGGCTGGTTTACCAGCCTTTTGATGAGCTTCGCGCTGGGATTTGCGGCTTTCTTCGCGGCAACCTTCTGCGCCATCGTCGGCATTCTCTTTTACAACACAGCAACCCACCACGCGGTTGATTTTTCCCTGACCTACACCAGGGTCGGACTCCCTGTAGGCGGCCTGGTGTTGCTCGTAGCGCTGTTGTATCTCGGTACCCTGTGGGTGCGTCGACAGCTTCGCAAAAGCTAACCCCCTGAGAAGAATCTCACCCGCGCAGCCTGCCGGTGATATCTGCTATTCTTCAAAACACTTCCCGGAGGACCACCAAGTATGTCATTTGTTCGTGCTTTTGTGCGTTGGGGCTGCGGTACGGCCGCAATTGCAAGCCTCGCCGTCCCTTCAGTCGCCGCCGATAAAAAAACCAAAGATACCGTGGCTGAAACTCCTTCCTACTATGGGCCACAGCCTGCAACCGAGAGCATCGATCTAACGATGTACGCGCGCATCCGCGAAGAGGGTTTCAAGCACTCGCACGTCATGGAATTTGGTGGAGCATTGGCAGACGGAATTGGGCCGCGTCTCACCGGCTCCCCGAACATGGCGAAGGCCAACGCCTGGACACGCGACACACTAACCAAGATTGGCCTCGAAAACGCACACCTCGAAGACTGGGGCGAATTCGGCATGGGCTGGCAGCAGATCAACACCTGGGTGCGAATGATCTCGCCCGATCCTGAACCTCTTTGGGCACAAGCCGCTCCGTGGTCCCCGGCGACCAACGGACCGGTCACGGGAGAAGTCGTCTACATGAACGTGCAGGAGATGGGCGATCTCGAAAAGTACAAGGGCACGTTGAAAGGCAAGATCGTCCTGCTCGGTGCAATGCGCCCCACCCCCGACATTACGGAGCCGCTCTTTCATCGCTACACCGACGCAGAGTTGAAAGAGATGGAAACCTACGAATCGGGTGGCGGACGCTACACTCCGGGTTCGCCCGAGTTTGCAAAGTATGTCGCCGAGCGCTTAAAGATGGCCGATCTTCGTAAGGCCGCCCTCAAGATGCTGGCAGATGAAGGTTCCGTGGCCGTAATCACTCCAAGCCGCGATAGCACCGACGGCGGTGGAACCGGCATCATCTTCGACGACAACGGAGCGAACCTGGCTCGCGATGCACAGAAGAAGGAAAACGCAGTCACCATTCCCAACGTGGTCATGATGATCGAGCACTACAACCGCCTCGGACGCTTGATCGAAAATCACGTCCCCGTCACACTCGAACTCAACATCGAGACGAAGTTCACCGGTGACCACGAGCACGGTTTCGACACCGTAGCTGAAATTCCCGGCACCGATCCAAAGTTGAAGGATCAGGTCGTCATGGTCGGCGGCCATCTTGACAGCTGGATCTCCGGAACCGGCGCAACCGACAACGGCGCGGGCTCAATCGTAGCAATGGAAGCCGTCCGCATTCTGAAATCGCTTGGCATCAAACCAAAGCGCACCATCCGCATTGCCTTGTGGTCCGGCGAAGAGCAAGGCCTCTTCGGTTCGCTGGGATACGTCAAGCAACACTTTGGCACCTTTGCTGAACCGAAGGATCCCCAGCCCGTGTACCTGCCTGCCTTCATGCGTCAGCGCGGTCCACTGTCCACGACCAAGGAGTGGGAGACGCTCGATGCCTACTACAACCTCGACAACGGAACCGGCAAGGTACGCGGTGTCTATACGCAGGAGAACTGGGCAATCGCTCCGATCTTCAAACAGTGGATCGCGCCCCTCGCCGATCTCGGCGTAACCACCATCTCCTATCGCAACACCGGCGGCACCGATCACCTGTCCTTCGATGCAGTCGGTCTACCCGGCTTCCAGTACATTCAGGATCCGATGGACTACGAGACGCGGACGCACCACTCCGACATGGACACCTACGACCGTCTGCACTCTCTCGACCTTGAGCAGGCAGCAGTGGTTGAGGCGATCTTCCTCTACAACACCAGCGAGCGCGAAGCCATGATGCCGCGCAAGCCCTTCCCTCATCCCGAACTGCAAAAGCAGATGAGTGCCCCAATTCCCGGCATCTACCCGAACGCAGTTCCCGCCGTAGACGCACCGAAGTAAAAACGCAAAGAACTATCGATGCGAACCTAAAGATACCCCCTTACAAGGGGGTATCTTGGTTTAATACCAACGACCGCAAGGGAGGGTTGACCCGTGACCGACCAGCAGACCCATGAAGGAATTAAAACCTGCACCAGCCGTTACTCCGTCGACGAAACTGTCTCCCGAATAGAAACTCTCCTCAAGGAGAAGGGCGTCAAACTATTTACGGTCGTGGATCACTCCGGCGAGGCTGCAGCAGCAGGTATCGAGATGCACCCAACAAAGTTGTTGATCTTTGGAAACCCGAAGGCAGGAACTCCCGTTATGCTCGCCGCGCCCAGCGCTGCACTCGATCTTCCTCTGAAGATCCTCGTCGCCGAAGGAGCGGATGGCAAAGTGCTGCTCTCCTGGAATGATCCGGAATGGCTGCAGCGGAGACACGGCTTCTCGCACGAACTGGCCGCAAACCTCGCCGCCGCTGGAATGCTCGCAGCCAAAGCCGCGCAATAGTCCGACCCACGAAGTCCCTACCACTCAGCGCACTTTGCGCCGAAAACAATCTGCGCTGTGATCATTGACGATACCGACGGCCTGCATCCATGCGTACACGATGACAGGACCGACAAACTTGAACCCGCGCTTCTTCAGCGCCGCAGAGATCTCCTCAGACAACGGAGTCTTCGCCGGCACCGACCCGCTATTTTGAATCGGCTTGTTGCCGGCAAACTTCCAGATGTAGGTAGAAAAGTCCTCTCCCGCATCAGCCATCGCCACGTAAATCTTTGCTCCGTTGATGGTCGCTTCAATCTTCGCGCGGGACCGAATGATGCCCTTATTCTTCAGCAGGCGCTCGATGTCTGCCTCTCCCATACGCGCCACCTTCTTAGGGTCGAAGTTATGGAAAGCCTTGCGAAAGGCCTCGCGCTTTCGCAGGACAGTAATCCAGGAGAGCCCAGCCTGAAATCCGTCAAGCATCAGCGCCTCCCACAGCACACGACTGTCGCGCTCCGGCACGCCCCACTCTTCGTCGTGGTATGCCTGCATCAGCGGATCGTTCTCAGCCCATTTGCAGCGATGGATGGCGGTGTTCTTTTTCGTCATACCATCCTCGAAAAAAGAATCAGCTGGTCGGTCGTCTTCATAAGACATAATCGCTGACGAAGACTACTTCTATCAATGTAGGGGCGAAAACCGTAGCGGCCGTCAAAGCTTACAGCCAGGCGCTCAGCAGTCTTCCGGCACTGCCGAGAGCTCGTAAATTATCTGCTCGATCATCAAAGTAGCGTGCGTTGATCTCGGGGGAACCGAGATCATCGAGGTTGTAAAAGGCATCGAGTTCCGTTGCAATTTTAGACGGCGTGAAAAATAGCTGGAAGGGCTCCCCCGCCAATTGAACCCGAGACGCCAGGGAGTCGTAAGCCAGCTGTTCTCGGAATGGAAGTGCCGATCGAGGTTGTGCGTAATCGAGAACAAGACCCGAACCGCGCGGCCGTGACGCGATGAAATCTAACGTTGTCCGAAAAGCGCCGTGAGTCAGATAGGGCACAACTCCCAACCATGCAAAGAAGGTGGAAGCCTCAGGATCAAAGCCCGCTGCACGCAGTTGCGTGGGCAGATCCTGCGTCTCAAAATCAACCGGAGCGTACACAAGATTCTTAGGCGAAGGCAGTGTGCTTTCAGTCAATAAATCCCGCTTCCAACTCTGTGTTGCAGGATGGTCGACTTCAAAGACACGGAGATTGGAGTACGGATTGCGATGCGCGAAGGTATCGAGACCCGCTCCCAGAAGAACGTACTGAGTAACTCCCTGTGCCACCGCGTCTCTGAGCATGTCTTCTGCATACCGGCTGCGTGCCACGATAAATGCGCGCAGAGCAACAGAAAAAGGCCGATCCGGACGAATCGGTGTACGCCGCAGCTCCTCGGCGTATCGCTTTCCTAGGATCGCGGTAGCGATCGGATCGTCGAGGACGAGGGGCTTCGCATCATAGAGTTGGTGCGCTGCGCGACGCAGCGCCACGCGAAGAGCAGTACGGGATGGAGCGACGGCCTGCATTCGATTAAAGTGTAGCGACATCTCTTACAAGCCACGTCGCATCAGCGATGAATTCGCAATTCCAACCAGAAAAAATTCAGCTAAACATGAACCGTTCGCGCCTAAGAACCCATCCAGCTCAGGGTCTGCGACAGGTACTGTTTCATCTCCTTGCGCGAAACAATCGCATCAAGGAATCCATGCTCCAGCAGAAACTCCGAACGCTGAAAACCTTCCGGAAGCTTTTGCCGGATAGTCTGTTCTATGACTCGGGGCCCCGCGAAACCGATCAACGCTCCAGGCTCTGCTATGTTCAGGTCGCCCAGCATGGCGAAGCTCGCGGTGACACCTCCGGTCGTAGGATCAGTCATCACGGAGATGTACGGAATCTTCGCATCATCCAATCGCGCCAAACCCGCTGAGATCTTCGCCA
>CAZZZG010000005.1:0-84942 GCA_964658525.1 uncultured Edaphobacter sp. | reverse complement strand
GCGGAAGTTCTCGCAGCGGAGCACTGCCGATACGGCACTAGAGATTTGTCCCCAACCGAGAAGACTAACCAGAGCGATAAAATCGTAGGATGCATGGAAATCCATCGAGCGACGGCTCCGGGCCGAGAGGGCCACAGGGACCTCCACCGGATGAGGCGGCGTCGCTCCAGCTCATCCTCTCGATCGGCAGAGCATTCAAGTTTGTCGATGATTATGTGCGCCCGCGAATGCAGAAGCACGGCCTGACCATGACTGAATTCTCGGTGTTGATGGTGCTTTGGCACGGTGGACCTACCCCGCTCGGTGAGTTGAGCGAACGGATTCTGCTCACCGGCGCAAGCACGACCTACACCGTGAAAAAGTTGGAAAAGCGCGGGTTGATCGCACGCGAGTCGCGAAGCGAGGACAAGCGCGTAGTGATGGGAGTCATCACCGACAAGGGTCGAACGCTGGCGAGGAAGATTGCCCCGTTGCATGCGACCGAGCTTACGGAAGCAATGCATCGTCTTTCCACCGAAGAAAAGAAGACCGCGGCTCAGCTACTGCGCAAGCTGCGTGGTCTTGGGCCTAATGAGCGCTAAGTAGCTGATGCAGGAGATCCACCGTTGCAGCCAGCCGCAAAGCGTCCGCGGCCTTCCTGATCCAATCAGTGCGGAGCAGCCTCCGCATCAGTTCAGGCGAGTAGCCGCTCCGATTAAAGGTTGCATGGATGGGAAGCTGAAGCATCACGGTGGAGACCGCCCCCGCTGCGGTTGCAACGACCATCACCCAGATGACCAGAGGTTCGACGTCTGGAGGCACCCTGCAAGCCAACCAAATCTGGAGCACAAAGCCAACGACCATGGGCGCTACGACGAAAGTCTGGATCAGCGGCTGTTGCGCTCTGTGATACGCCTTGAAGGCATCGGCGGGGATGAGATGCCACGTCTGATAGTTGACGAAACGCTCCACCCAGTTAGCGCCGAAGCAGTAGGCATTCAGCAGAACGATTGCGAGGACGAAAACTTGCTCATGAAGTGTTTGCATCACGGGAGCCTGCGCGCGGGTTAGAAGTTATAGGTGAGCTGCGGAGAGATGAAGTTCAGGCTATGACCGGGCGGGCTCTGCTTGAGGAATTCGCCGGCGAAGAAATGCTCGTAAGCCAGCGAGCCGCTGAGATGCCGGCTAAAGGCGTAATCGATCTCCTGCTGAATCTGCGTGCCGATGAATCGTGCGGGCGAATTTCCTGGTGGGTGCGTGAGGATGCCGGCGATGTTGTAGACACCATCCTCGGTGGCCTGCCGCCAGAGGAGTTCGACGTTGGTATTCGTGCTGACTTTGCGCGTCGGGGTTGTTTTGAAGGTCGGACGCACAATGATGAGATTGAATGGGCCGAGCAGAATGCTCTGACTCAAGAAGTTGCCGTTTGGAAACAGTGGATCGAAGGTGCCGAGCGTGTTGTCGTGGGCATTGTGATCTCCGCTGAGGACGCCTCCGTCAAGCTCAGGACGTGGCGCGAAGCGGGCGGGCGTGAAGGTATAGCCGAGATGATAGCCGGTGCCCCAGGCACTGATGTTGCCGGTGTTGAAGCGTCCAAACTGAGCGGTGTATTCGAAGTCATAGTCCCAGGTGGGAGTGTGTGACCAGACCCGGGCCCCGATCGTTTCGCGTTGCTCGCGTCCCGTGCCCTGCCCGTAGCGAACCGACTTGTGATCGCACCCAAGATAATAAAGATCGGCGTTGGTGTGGAGTGACGGCAGAGCACGGCTCACGTAGAGCCCCCAAAGCTCTTCGGCAGAATTGGGTTCGTTGTCGAAGATGTCGGTCTTGACCTCCGTGGGGCGGACCGCAAATCCATCGGCGGTCCATCGCCCGGCGTGGAGCATCAGACGGAAGCCCTCGAATGGCTGCTCGACATTAAGTCCGGCCCCGGTGGCGATAAGGCGAGTGGAACCCAGCGAGATGAGCTGACGGCCGGCACGGAAAGTGAGCGAATGATCCGGCGACATCAAGGGGGTGATATCAACGAAGCCCTGATTGAAGTCGAGCTTATCCTCGTCGATGCCGGGGCGCGGTCCACCGTCGCGACCATTGATCAGGCCGCTGTCGAGTTGGATGAAGGTGCGAAAGTGCTCAGTAAGGTGCAGGTCGGAGCTGAACAGGTAGCGCTGCAGGAAGTAGCCGTTATCCGGAGGCTGTGCGCCAAAGGCGGGGTGGTCCTGATACTCGCCGCGCTCCCGGACCTGCCCATTGATGGAGAGGAAGTTGTCTTTCCCCAGCGGAATGTAGTGGAAGCGGTCGATCCAGTCCCGCTCGGATGAGTTAGATGTCGCGGGTTGGGCGAGATAAGACCGGTCGATGTCCCAGACCTGTGGTGTGTACGATGGCGGGTTCACAGTCTGAGCGGTAAGCCGCAGGCTGGCGCCGAACGCAGCCAGAGCGAACGTTGTCACGATGGAAAGAGAGGCTCGAGCGTTCAACGGTGGACCTTCCTGAAAGGCCTCGCCCGGAGCGTTTACACCGGGCGAGGCAAGATGGAGACACTACTTGAGCTTGGAGATCACTTCGTCGGAGAGAATCTGCTGGGCTTTCAGGCCGTCAGGACTGCCGAAGTCGTTCTGGAGTTCGGTGACGATCTGGTTGACCACGCTGACAGTCACACCGAAGCTGCGAAGCCGATCGAAGGTCGTGTCGTCGCCGATGGTGGACATGGTTCCGCAGGCATCGGCGATGACATTCACGTTGTAGCCAAGGCGAACGGCATCCCGGGCGGCCCAAAACAGACAGATGTCGGTGGTGAGGCCCGCGAGGATCAGGTTGGTGCGACCCGTGGCCTTCAGTGCGGAGGCGAGTTCGGGTTGATCGAAGCAGCTTAGAATGCCGCCGCGCTTGAAGCGTGCGGCGAAGGCGTCTGGCGCAACCTCTTGAATCTCAGGCAGCGTGGGCCCCACATAGTCTTCCATGGTGGTGGTAAGGAAGAGCGGCATGGAGAAGGTAACGCCCATGCGGGCGAGAACACGGCAACTGGCGATTACCGTGGTCTTGGGCAGACTCTTCACCCAATCGATGGTCATGGTCTGGTGGTCGACAAGCAGGATGATGCTGTCAGAGGGTGAGAAACGAGGTGCGACATTAGCCATAAAGGTCTCCTTGATGAGGATACTGCAACTAATTAGAATTCTAAATGATTTCTAAATAGTTGGATCAATAGCCCATCAACAGGCTGTTAGAACTCCCACACCCAACCAGTCGCATCCGCCGCGAAACACCTCGGCAGAGTTGTCTAAGTCAAAGAAGAACGCCAGCGGGACTTACTCAAAAGCAGCGCGTTATCTATTTGAAAAGTACACAATAAGGGCGTCGAAGCGCACACTGCAGTCATTTGCTGATGATCTTCATGACCGAAGATCGCGCAAACAAATTTGAGACTATAGCGATCGAGAGGTGGGCGCAGACTCTTTCAGCCTTGAATAATCCGGTTGACACCCATAGCCTTCTAGGGCTAGGCTTTTTGTGACACTAAGAAGTATAGGGGTGCGGGGAATGGCTAGGAATGACTTTCAGGGAAGCCTCGATTTGCTAGTCCTCAAGACTCTCGCACAAAGGGGGAAGCTTCATGGGTATGGGATTGTCCTGCATATTCAGAGAGCCTCCGAGGAGTTACTTCGCGTGGAAGAAGGTTCGCTTTATCCAGCGCTTCATCGCATGGAGCAGAGTAGATGGATCAACTCTGAGTGGGCGCTTACAGAGACCAACCGACGAGCGAAGTACTACCAGCTGACCGACGTGGGCCGAAAGGAATTACGGGAGGCGGAAGATAGTTTTGAACAACTGGTGAAGGGTATTCGCGCAATGCTGAAGTACGCATGAGGTGATTCCATGTCGATTTTTCGCCGTATTACGAATATTTTCTTTCGCTCGCGCCTAGACCGTGAGATTCGTGATGAGCTCCAATCCCACATTGACTTACGAACCGAGGATAACCTGGTCGCCGGAATGTCGACCACCGAAGCACGACGCGATGCGCTCATTCGCTTCGGCAATCCCACGTCAACGAGAGAGCGCGTTACCTCTGCCAATGTTGCACTGGGTCTCGACAGCGTTTGGGCTGATCTTCGCTATGCTGCTCGCCAGCTGCGTCGCTCACCAGGCTTCACGCTTACCGCGGTGCTAACCCTGGCACTTGCGATCGGCGCAAACGCAGTCGTATTTGGCGTGTTGAATGGACTGATCCTTCGTCCTCTCAATGTGCCACATGCGGAGAGCCTTTACGGAAGCGCATACGGAGATGGTGCGGGGTGGCAGTCTTATCCCAACTATATCGAGCTGCGAGCTCGTAATCATAGCTTTGAGGATCTGGCAGCTTTCAACTTCGCCTTCGTTGCTCTTGAAATCGATAAAAATCCATCAGTCTCCTCAGGCTTCGCTACAAGCGGTAACTACTTTGATGTTCTAAAGATTCGACCTTACCTTGGTCGTTTCTTTCACAGCTCCGATGAGCACGGCGCGAACAGCGCTCCGTATCTCGTGCTCAGTTATTCCTATTGGCATGACCATTTCCAGGATGATCGGAGCGTGTTGGGCCGGGTCGTTCAACTCAACCAGCATCCATTCACCATCATCGGGGTAGCGCAGCCAGGATTTCAGGGAACCTTACTGTTTATTTCCCCGGATTTTTATGTGCCGATTGTCAATCAAAGCCAGCTAGTCGCTGGCTTTGACCTGAACGCAAGAGAGAATATGGAAGGAATTTTCGAGGTCCTCGGACATCTGAAGCCTGGTGTAACTCCCACTCAGGCTGCCGCCGACATGAACGCTGTTGCGAACTATATCGAGAAAACCTACCCGAAGGGATCCACTCATAACAGCTCTACTCTGACACGTTCAGGTCTCACTTCGTTTCGCCATCCAGCCGAGGCATTCATGGCTGGCTTGATGTTGCTGGCCGGTTTGATCCTGCTTGGTGCGTGCGCCAATCTCGGCAGCCTGTTCGCGGCGCACGCTGCCGACCGCTCCCGCGAAGTTGCGCTCCGTCTCGCCCTCGGCTCGAGCCGCGGGCGAATACTACGTGGTCTCTTTGCCGAAGCGTTACTAATCTCACTTGCGGGGGGGACCGCAGGAGTTTTTGGGAGCTCACTTCTGTTGCATCGACTCAGCACATGGCAGCCCTTTGCGGGAACTCCCATTCATTTGCCCGTAACTCCAGACGTGAAGGTCTACGCGGTAGCTCTGGTTTTGGCGTTGATGAGTGGGCTTCTCTTCGGTATTGTTCCAATGCGCCAGGTACTTCACGCGAATCCGTACGAGATCGTCAAAGCGGGACCTGGCGGCCGCCTCGGAAAGCGGGTATCGATTCGGGATGTATTACTCGTCGCGCAGATTGCGATCTGTGCGGTGCTCGTCACTTCTTCTCTTGTCGCAATACGTGGGCTCGTCCGTACATTGCATAGCGACGTAGGCTTTGATCGGAAGACGATGCTCGTGAGCGCCAACCTCGCGATGGCAGGTTACAGCGTCGACAAAGCGCCGGCCATGCAAAGACGGATCATTGATGCAATAGAGACGATCCCCGGCGTCGAGAGAGCAGGACTGGTAAACAACTATGCTCCTTTAATCTTTGGAGCTGGCAGAAGAGCGAATGTCTTCAACGAGTCAGTGACAGACTTGAAGGAGTCGAATGTTGCTGCCGCGCCATTCCGATACGACGTATCTCCGGGATATATCGAAGGGGCCGGTACCAGTTTGTTAGCCGGCAGAAGCTTTAGTTGGCATGACGATAAAAGCGCGCCACCCGTCGCGTTGATAAACGAGGCGTTTGCCGGCAAGATGTTTGGCTCGGTCACGAACGCGATCGGCAGATTTTACAAGCTGCAAGATGGAACGCGCGTCCAGGTTGTGGGCGTCGTAGAAGACGGAAAGTATCTGAGCGTTACTGAAGATCAACAACAAGCAATGTTCCTACCGTCGCCGCAGTCGCCGACAAGTGCTGCGGCTTATATAGCAGTGCGTTCGAAGCGTGATCCACAAGAACTTGCCGAGGGCATCAGGAGTAAAGTGCGCGAACTGGACGCTGGGTTGCCGGTTGACACCCAGACATGGAACAGTATGTTGACCGTCGTTATGTTTCCCTCGCGAATGGCAACCATGTCGCTAGGTGTACTGGGCGTAATGGGTGCGATGCTATCGATTACAGGCATATTCGGAATGGCGGCGTACTCGGTTAGCAAACGGCTGCGTGAGTTTGGAATTCGCATTGCCTTGGGCGCCCAACGGACAGAGATGTTGCAGGCTGCATTGGGACGCGCAATCAAACTGCTGGCGGTCGGTTCAGTGGCGGGGCTCATTTTTGGGATTTTGGCGACCCGAGTGTTAGCTTCCATCGTGTATCAGGCGACTCCCCGTGACCCGATGGTGTTGGCCGGAGTAGTTTTGACGATGTCGCTGCTTGGGCTGGTGGCTACATGGATTCCTGCACGACGCGCGCTATCGGTCGATCCCACGACCTTGCTGCGCGAAGAGTAAAACATGCAAAGCAACTTAGCCAGCTAGCCTATCAAGGAGCAGAGTAACTTCCGGATTGCCCGTCAACTGCCAATAACCCGAAATCTGGGATTTCTATGATGGGACACCTAGACGAGCGCATTCGCGATTATGCACTCTTTTAGAACGCACGCGAGGCCTATTTCGACGAATCCTCACTAACCCCAGACGTGTCGCCAGCGGGCGCTGCCCGCTCTATCGATTCCGTAGGGATCAACTGCAATGGAAGACGTTTAGAGCCGGCAGCCCCTATGCTGCGCTGCGGAAAATTGGGCAGCACGCCTAGATGGATTCCTGCCCAATCGCACATCATTCGCATAATGGGAATGAGCTCCTCGCCCGCCGGGCTCAACCGGTAGTCGACTCGCGGAGGCACGGTTTGAGTAATTGTCCGTATCACCAGCCGATCATTTGCCAGTTCGCGAAGTTGTGCCGCCAAGACTTTCTCGCTGACACCCGGCAACAATCCTCTTAGTTCGCTAAAGCGGCTTGACGCGTCGGACAAGTGCCACAGGATTAGGACCTTCCACTTGCCGGCAATCACGTTTGAAGTCGCCTGAATGGACATCCGAAGTGTTCCTTCATCTCTGCCCGACTACTCCGCCCCCAAAGGGACTTACAAAATTGTGCGTACTTCCCATATCGTCGCTCCGCTGCTATGTTTTTACTCGAAATACCGAAGAGAGCCCACAGATATGGCTACCCATCTCACCTCATCGGAAATGAAACAGCGGGTTGTTGACCACTTCGAAGACTTTGTCAACAAGCGAAACGCAAGCGTGATTCACAAGAACATGTCTTCCACCTTCTATGACCACGATGGACCAGGCGGAAAGCCGACAGGCATCGACGGTGACGAAAAGATGATGCTGAAGATGTATGAGTTGATGCCGGATCTCCGTATCACCATCGAAGACATCATCGCAGAAGGGGATAGAGTGGTTTGCCGGAACATCTGGCGTTGGACCGACATCGCCTCGCAGAAACGGATGGAGTTTCACGGTTTTGTCATGTGGCGATTCGAGGCCGACAAGATTGCAGAGCGTTGGGCGACAGTAACGACGCCCTCGGAGGGAAACTCATGGACGAAGGACACGTTGTAAAGGGGATATGGGATGAAGGTGATGGGTTATTGCGGCGCAGTGCCCCGCGAATACTCCAGTGGCAAGCGGACCAGACGCGGGGGCATCACGAAGACTGGCAACGCGCACTTGCGACGCATCCTTGTCGAAGCCGCATGGAGCTATCGCCGCCCACCTGGGATCTGGTATGGACTGCGCAGACGACAGGAGAGCACCTCGGAAGAGGCCAAGGAGATTGCGTGGAAGGCGCAACACCGGCTGCATAAGCGATATATGAAGCTGGGTGCGGCCGGCAAGGACCAGAGGAGGATTGTTACGGCAGTGGCCCGAGAGTTGCTGAGCTTTATCTGGGCCATTGGAACCAGAGCAAAGACGATTTCCAAACAGCAAGTTGCTGCCTGACAACTAAAGCAAAAGCAAAAACTTCCTGATGAGCTAAAAACACCGAATCGATGAACGCTGACATCCATCTCGAACACAGAGCTGGCAGCAGCCAGGACAAGCACGAAGGAGAACCCTCGCTCGGCCTATGCGACAGGCTCAACCGGACTCGCGATAACAGTCAGAGGCAGCTCCCGACGGATCATGATTATGCGGTTTCGACCCGCGAATATCAGACTGATCAATCGTCGCTCAAAACTGCTCCGACTGCTGCTCGCTCTGTCTTCGAGAAAGAAAAGCCAAAACAACCCCACTGTCGCGCCCAGTTGACACGGTCACTCCATATCAGGCTGAGTCACTCGTTGAACCCTGAACACGGAGCTTTGGGCGTTCTGATTGGATTGTCGGCAAAACCGTACCTTGCTCCCCGAACTCGAGCCGGACATCGTGACGGAACCGCAACTGCGGCGCGCCTCCTGGCAGGATGAGACTTGTTCACCTTCTGGCGATCACCGATCTGGCTGCATGCCAGTTGCATTGGACGTCAGCATAAACTATTGCAAAATCAAGGCCCGCCCACTGAAGCTAATCTAGGTTCTCCTTTGGAATCTCGATTGAAAGGACGTCAACCCATAGAGACTTGCTGCGTGATTGAATACCGTGCTGCTCGGTGCATTACGCGACGAGATGCAAAAGCCAGCAGTCGTGTAGACCGCTGGCTCCTAACTTTTTTACGGCTCAATGTTTGAGTTGCCGGGTGCTCCGAAACAAACAATTTGGATTACCCTACTGTGTTTGGCTTCCCGCATTCGCTTCCTGCCGCTCATCGATCGGCCTTGGATTCATATTCCCGCCCTCTGGCTGTGAGTCGTTGACTTTCAGATCGACGTCCCGGGGATGTTCTGATGGTGACGTGACCAGGCGTGCTTTGTGAGCACTCGAAAGATGATTTCTTACATCCGATCCTTTGTTTAACATGGCTGCTCCAGTATTTCCGCTGCGTACTTGGAGGTTGCTCGTCTAGCGCGGAGCAAATGACTGCTTAAAGGCGAGATGCGAAGAGACTCGCTAATCCTTATAGGATACGCTTCGATCCAGCAATTTGCCGCCGCAACGGTACACCTATCACCTCTATCTCCTGTTTAAAGAGAAAATGCGCTCATTCTAAACAGGCGCGCCCGGTGCTTCGATATTCCGCACGGCTGATGAGTTCACCGCCAGGGCCGAACAGCATGATGGTTCCGATAAATGTCCGAATTGCCCGTCACCAGTAAACGGTCGGAGGTAGAGATCACTTCGAAGAAATATTGACCAGCCATCGTTCGAGAAGATCGATTAATTCCTGTGGTGGTCTGATCCACGTGTCTGCCTTGGTCTCACGATAGGTATCTTTTACGAGCACCCTAAGTCCACGTCCGTTTAGAACACGGAAAGCGTCTTCATCCGTCAGGTCGTCACCCAGATATGCGACAGGCGCACGCGGCTCGAGGTTTCCAAGGATCGCCCTGACTGCATCGCCCTTGTCAGGTTGCGAGACACGTAGCTCCAGTCCGGCTTCAAATTGGAGCAGCTTGAGGCGTGATTGCTCAGCTATCTTTGTCCAGCCATCGAGAGTAAGTGATTGGACGCTCTTCGCTTCGGCAGGGGATAGTCCTCGCCAGTGGATAGCGATGCCACCAAGTTTGACCTCCGCTCTGAACGACAGTCCCGCCGTGACGATCCACTGTTGCGCCTTTGCCAGGGCTACTGCGTCTTCCTCGTTGATCGGGGTGTAACTGTAGCTTCCGTTGCTCAACTGGCGCTCCAAGCCATGTGTCCCCCACATCTCGAGGTTGTTCATCGGAGCGAGGAGTGCGCGTAGCTCCACGATGGGTCGCCCCGAAATGATGATGACCTTTGTCCTGACGGACTGGGCGATTTTCTCGAGGATCGAAATGGCTCCGGGATAAGGGAAGGCTCGGTTGCGGTCGACGTGGAACGGCGCCAGGGTGCCGTCATAATCCAGCAGCAGCGCCGATGACGAGGCTGTCTTGACCTGTTGCAGAAAAGTATCGAGCAAACTTGTCGTCACGCTGTCGGGCAAGCTATTTCTCCGCCTTAGCCCTGCGTATGTCAGAGACATTTGAATATCCCTTCTTCAGGCGCAGTTCACAGAGCTCGCTGATGAGAGCGTCGGCCCACCAATAGATGTTTCTCTCCCGGACGGATCGTCTCATTCGCCTCATTCGATCGACCATCTCGCTCACATTCATCTCAAGCGCCTGTGCAATTGCCTCAGCCGTCGACTCAATGTCGTACGGATTCACGATGAGGGCGTCATGCAATTCTCTCGCGGCGCCAGTGAAGCGACTCAGGATTAATACTCCCCGCTCGTCCTGGCGCGCTGCAACGTACTCTTTTGACACAAGGTTCATGCCGTCATGCAGGGATGTGACCATGCACAGATGAGCGGCTCGATAGTACCGCTGTACCTCCTCATGCGCGTGCTCTCGGTTCAAAAAGACGATAGCTTTCCACTTGCCTCGTTTGAAGCGGTTATTGACCCGTTCGGCCTCAGACTTAACCTCGGCCTGAAAGTCGGCATAGCGCTTGATACGGCTGCGGGTCGGCGCGCCAATCTGAATGAAGGTAAATTTGCCCTGATACTTTGGATAGCGTTCGAGAAACGACTCAACAGCCTGGAATCGTTCGAGTATCCCTTTGGTATAGTCCACGCGGTCGACGCCTACGCCGAGATATGTCGCCTCGAGACCCAGCTCCTGAAGCAGTGCACTACGCTCCTCCTCAGCAGTCATACCTGTGTGGTCCAGGGAACGATCGTCAACGATTTCAACACTGATCGGGAATGGGAGGATGGAGGATCGATGTTGGTTGCGCTCGATTGAGAAGTGTTCCCAGTCAACTTTCGCCTCGAGTACGTTGTGCACTGTATTCAGGAAATTGTTGCAATGGGCCTGGGTGTGAAAGCCAATCAGATCGGCTCCCAGCAAACCGTCGAGCAACTCGCGTTGCCACGGACAGATGCTGAATGACTCGGCATTCGGCCACGGAATGTGCCAAAAAATAGCGACTCTCGCGTTGGGCAGCCGGTCCTTGAGCAGGCGCGGTAGGAGGGTGAAGTGGTAGTCCTGGATCAACACAACAGGATGTTCCTCGCCCGCTATCTCTTCCGCTACTGCATCGGCGAACTTCTGATTGACCTTGTTGTAGTACTCCCAGTCTGATGTGCGAAAGGTCGGGCGCGTGTGAGCGATGTGGCAAAGTGGCCACAGGCCTTCATTTGAGAATCCGTTGTAGTAGCCATCTTCTTCCTGCTCGCTGAGCCACACTCGACGAAGCGTATAGAGTGGATCATCTGGCGGAACTTGGAGCCGGTCATGTGTGTCAACGGTCTCTACATCCGCATTGCCGCTTCCATGAGCCACCCAGGTTCCGTGGCACGCACGAAGGATCGGTTCAATTGCCGTGACCAACCCACTGGCCGGGACCGTGACTTTTACCTTCTTGTCCTGCCACACGTGCCGGTAGGGTTCGCGATTCGAGACCACAAAAAGATTGCTGCCATTTAGCCTATTGCGCACATGATCGGCGAGCCGCTGGGCGGTCCACTGTGATTCGTTGTTGTTACGCAAGCTGGCTTCTGCCTCGGCCGCTGCACGTGCCTGCCGCATGCTCTCCGCTAGCGGCGCCAACTCATTCGCGAAAGGTGAAAGAAGATTGAGATCTTCTGCCGTAGGTTGAACGGCGTATCGTCCTGTACGAAGTGCCTTCATCCACTGCGCCATGCGCGCAATCGGGCCAGTCAGGCTCCAGCGCAAGACCAATAGAGTGACAACCGCGATCACCAGTACCTGGACCGCAATACGAAGGAAGAATCTGCTCCAGGCACGAATGATCTCGGTTCGTATGTACGTCGCGTCATGAACGACGATCACTTTCCCGATTACTTTATTATCCGGCGTGCGTATCGGAGCGACCAGCATGTGGGTCCGCTTCAAGCGAGATCGCACAAATTCACTTACGGTGCGATTGTCGTGAAGTGTGTCCGTTATGAGCTTCGGCTCGCCCGATATGAGAGAACCCAGGCCTGGTGTTACGATCAGCGGAACGCCGTCACTGCCGTAGATGCCAATACCCAGCAGATGGTCGCGGTTGGTAGAGCCCCGCACCATCAGTTCCAGCCCAGCAGTATCTCCCGCCTTCAGGGGAACCTCTGCACCTGCGGCTAAGCTCTGGCCGAGTGTCTCAGCTTTGCTTTCGAGGTCCCGGCGCAGCGCATCCTTTGTCGTCCTCACTTCGTACCAGGAGGAAGCGAGCGAAACTAAAGTCACGCCAATGATCAACGCGACTATCAGTCGTAAGCTTAAGATCTTCACAAAAGGCGCGCCTGTCTTTCTGCAGAAAACTAAGAAACCAACTGTCCCAGAATCGGCGAGGAGCCTTTAAGGTAGCCGCCGTAAATCTCTCTACCTGCCCTGCAATCGCTAGTAGATCAACCCATCTGAATCATTATCGCTTATACGAGGAAGTATGCGGGCGTTGTGCTTCGCACGTTCTCAGTGCGGCCTGCATTGAATCGCAGACGCTTACAAAGATTGCCATCCTGTTTGGGGCGGAGACCGTACGCGATTGAGGCATCCGGCAGGCCGATTTGAGAGGCCACCGATAACTCCCAGATAGTCGGCAAACAGGAAGTTACCCTGCTAGCCGATCAAGGAGGAAAGCAACTTCCGAATAGCCAGTTACCTAGGAATTTTGCTTCACCTAGCAACTCATTATGTAGGTATTGCGATCCAGTAACTATCCCCACAATAGAGAGGATTTCAGAATTAACTGAGATCACAGGGAATAAACCCACCATGGCTCAGTTACAAGTCTCAGCGCCATCAGGATTAATTCCTTGGGGAGAATTCAACCATGAGTTTTCAGCAAACGTTGCTTGGGGGCCGGGAGATGACGGGCTTCTTGCGCCCGTTTATGTGTGTCGTTGCGGTGGCAGGCTCGATTCTGTATGCAGGATCTCAGTCGGCCTGGGCATCGCCTACAATCACCACGACGACGCTGGCCGTCACGTCCGCTGGAAACGCAGTAACGACGGTGACCCCGGGAAGCGTCGTGCTGCTGACAGCGACGGTCACTGTCAGCGGCACCCCAGTGGCACCGGGCCAAGTAAATTTCTGCGACGCTACGGCGAAATCCTGCACCGACATCCACCTGCTCGGCACCGCACAGTTGACCAGCACTGGAGCCGCAACGCTGAAGTTTCGTCCCGGGGTCGGCAACCATAGTTACAAGGCGGTCTTCCTTGGAACAACAAGCAATGCGGCGAGCGCATCGGCTACGTCGGCGCTGGCGGTAGTAACGACAACAGGCCTGCAAGCGACAATCACGACCGCAAGTACGGGAGTACAGGGAGTGATTCCAGACCTTTTCTCGTCCACCGTCACGGTGAAAGGCAGAGGAACTGCCCCGCCTACTGGGATTGTCTCCATTCTGGATACGAGCAACACGAACTTTGTGCTAGGAACGGCAACCCTGACACCTGGACCTCCTGGCTTAAGCTTTCTACCAAATCCAATGTTCGTCGAAGGTCCGGAACTGATTGCGTCTGGTGACTTCAATGGCGATGGCATCCCTGACCTGGCTGTCGTGAGCTTCGACCTCGGTGTATCTATTTACCTTGGGAGCGGGGATGGAACCTTCGTGAGTGGACCGAAGACGTCGCCAACGACGGCGACTGGAGGCACCCCCTCATCGATTGTTGTAGGCGACTTCAATGGAGACGGCAAGACAGACCTCGTCCTACTCGACGGCGGCATAACCATCCTGCTCGGCAACGGAGATGGAACCTTTGCGACGGTGGCCAATCCTCCGCAGATTCAAGGCGTAGAGGCGGCCACGATTGGAGACTTTAACGGAGACGGCAATGCAGATCTTGCCATGACTAATCCAACCAGCAACACTGTTACAATTCTGTTCGGGCATGGCGATGGAACCTTCGCGACGGGGCTAGCGACGGCGACTGGAGACAGCCCCTCAGCGGTTGCTGCGGGCGATTTCAACGAAGACGGCAAAGTGGATCTGGCAGTGACTAACCAGGTCAGCAACACGATAACCATTCTTGTGGGCAACGGGGACGGGACCTTTTCAGCCGCAGCGAGTCCTGCAACAAGCAGCGAACCCACTTCCATCGTGGTGGGAGATTTGAATGGAGATGGCAAAGCGGACCTTGCCGTGGCCAACAGCACTAGCAGTACTTTGACCATCCTGATCGGCAATGGAGATGGGACATTTACGCCTATCGCAAGTCCGGCTGCGGAGAAAGGCTCTTCCCCCGTTGCACTGGGGGATTTCAACGGAGATGGCACGCCCGACCTTGCCATGGCAGGAGTGAACGCCCTTGATGTGGTTATCCTGCTCGGCAATGGAGATGGAACCTTCAAAGAGACGGCGGGGCAACCGAGCACGTATGGCACCCAGTCGATTGCCATAGGGGACTTCGACGGTGATGGACTCTCAGATCTGGCTGGGGCGATCTTTGTAGATGATATCGACACAGTAACCGTATTGCTTGCGGAGATGGAGTGGCCAACCGGGACGGCTTACGATCTCTCGCCCCAGGGCCCGGGAACGCACCTGATCGAAGCAGGCTATTCCGGTGATAGCAACTATAACGGCAGCACCTCCGCGACTCAGGCAGTCACGGCTAATCCTGGCTTCAATATTACTGCTTCTACCGTCAGTAGCATCTCGCCCGGAGCAAGCGGCACTTCGACCCTTACAGTCACGCCGAGCGATGGCTTTACGGGGACTGTGTCACTCAGCTGTTCCGTGGGAAATCAACCGAACGTGGTCCAAACCCCGACTTGCTCGATAACCCCGTCGACGTTAGCCATATCCGGTACTGCGCCGGTCACCGGGTTGCTCACTATCAATACACAGGCAACAACCAGCGTGGGTGCCTACACGATTGGGGTGCTGATCAACAACGCCGGGATCTCCTTTCAGACCCTGGACCTGCCATTTTCAGTAGGCACAAATCCCCCGTCGGGCTTCGCGCTGACATCTTCGGCCATCAGCATCGCTTCTCCCGGAGCAAACGGCACTTCGACTATTACAGTCACGCCGAGCGGAGGCTTTACGGGGACTGTACGACTCGGATGCGATGTGATTGTCAGCCCCGCGAACACAGTATTCCCCGCTACATGCTCGGTGCCTCCGTCTCTTGCACTTAACGGAACCGCCCCAGTGACGACAACACTGACCGTCGCTACGCAGGCAACAGCAAGCGCAGGGGCTTATCAGGTCGAGGTGTTCGCCAGCGGCGCACCCGCGGATTTGAACGAGGACCTGATCGTACCGGTGATGGTGAATGCGGTGCCAGCCTTCGCGCTCAGCAACACCGCAGTGACCATCGCTTCGCCCGGAGCGACGGGGACTTCTACGATCACCATCGCGCCTAGCGGCGGCTTTACTGGAAATGTGGCACTCTCATGCGCTGTAACCGGCCCCGCGGGCGCTACCGATCCCCCGACCTGTATGGTTCCCACTCAGGCGGCGGTCACCGGCGCCGGGGCGGTTACGGTGGCGCTCACCGTCTACACCACGGCTGCTGCTGCCACGTCTACTCCTACGACCGGGGACTTTGCGAAGGTCGACCAACCGCTGGAACGAATCTTCACCCTAGGAAGCAGCGTTGCAATGTCGGCGCTGCTCTTGTTCGGAATCCCGGCCCGGCGGCGTCGATGGAAGGCGTTGCTTTCCCTGCTGCTCTTCGCATCCATCGCCGGAGCCGTTATCGGATGCGGCGGCGCGACGAACGCAGCGAAGACGCCCGCCAATCCCGGTACCACCCTCGGCTCCTATACCGTCACAGTGACCGGTACGAGCGGAGCTACTGTGCAGTCCACCGCGGTCACTGTCGGAGTGAACTGAGCGACGCATAGCGGATCCAGATCTAGTCCAACTCCAGGCACAGTCGCCGAGCGAGAGCTTTTCCATCTGTGCCGGCCAGAAGTCCCTTTGCTAGCTGGTCTCTACGCCTTAATTCCAGATCGCGCTTCTCTCCGTCTGGCACTTTCCGGTTGGTCTACAAACAGGAAGTTAGCAGCTGGCCGATCAAGGACTAAAGTAACTTCTGGATCGCCCGTAATCCGCCAGAAATCCGGAAGTCTAGGTTATTCGGCGCAGCTGAAGCGTTCGATGACTGAATCGACCGTTTGCAACAACCGAGCCGTTCTCGCTATTTCGATTGACACATCGACGTTGCCTGGACGCGTCGACTGAGTGAATGGCTTCCACAAGTTCAGTTACTCGGACATCATCTCCAATAGGGCAGGCGACTCTTCTGCAAGAGGTTGTTCGGTCTCCTTGTCCAGAGAGAGAGGTAATTTCAGTGCGGCAGCAAACAGGAAAGCGTGTAATCCGCAGAGCAGAAAAAAGGCAGCGTTAAATGCAATGGAGAGACCGGCGCTCGACTGTGCCATCCCCAACCTCCATCCCAGAAAGGTCGCGCAGAGCGTGGTCAGAGTCGGGCCGCCGAGACGCTGCACGATGTTGAGTGAGGTTGTCGCCATCGGCAGGTCCTGTTTCCTGACGGAAGCATATGCAGCCAAGATGGAGGGAATGCCAACTGCGCTCAGGCCCACTCGGCGCAGGAATAGAGCACCTGCTAGCATGGCGAAGTGATGCGCGCCATATGTTTTCCGGCAGTACCCGCCATCATCATCCGCGCCATCGGAGCCATCAGCCGCTCATGCCCTGGAGAATGCGAAATGCGATTAGCGAGTTCGCGGACCAGGCCAAGCCACACAAGGCAGAACAGAACGTGAAGGCTGAGAAGCACCAAAGGTAGAGAGATTTGGCTCCAATTCGCTCTACCAGCCAGCCGTTGAGCGGGAGCATGAGAGCAAGTGCCAGAAGATAGCCGCTAGTGACCCATCGAATCGCCGTGAGGCTGCTGTGCAGATCCACGGCAAGGCTGGAGAGCGATACGTTGACGACGGTTGCATCGAGCTGCGAAAGGAAAGAGCCGAGCACCGCGACGGTCGTGATCTTCCAGACCAATGGTCGAGACCGCTGGATTCGTTGGAGGCCTTAGGCAAAGGCGGCCAGAACCTCATCGGTGGTGCGGACGCGGGCGAGACGCGGGAAGATATTTTCAAAGGCGAAGCTGTGATGCTCAGCGTTCTGGCTGGAGCAGGCATCTTCGACGAGCACAAAGGCAAAGCCGAGACCGGTGCCTTGGCGGACGGTGGACTCGACGCCAGCGTTGGTGGAGATGCCGGTGAGGACGACCGTCTCAACGCCGCGGGATCTGAGGTGCTGCTCGAGATCGGTGCCGGCGAAGGCGCCCCAATGCCGCTTCGTGACGAGGATGTCGCCCGGCTGAAAACCGGCGGAAGGTGCGATCTCCGACGCTGCAGCAGGCAGCGGCTTATCGCCCAGGCTAAACGGTTGGTCGACGGGGAGCTTCATGAAGTCGTTGAGATCCACGCGGACGTAGACGACGGGAGCGCCGTGAACGCGGAAGACCTCGGCAAGTTTTTTGGAGTTTTCAACGACTTGTGCGGCAGTATGCGGCACGGGGTTCATGCCGACGATAGCATTCTGCAGGTCGATGAGAACCAGTGCGCTTTTTTTAGGGTCGAGCTGGAGTTCTGCCATGGTTCCTCGTTGTTGGGAATATTTCTAAAATCGAGGAAAACCTCGATTTCTCTTGGCTTAGAATACGAGGATGCCCTCGATTTCGTCAAATCCCGTTCGCGTCGCTCCGCAGCAGGAACGCTCGACGCGCCGGCTGGCGGGTTTTCTGGATGCAGCCGCGGAGCTCTTTGTCGAAGTCGGTTACGAAGCGGCAACGATGACGGCGGTCGCGGAGCGGAGCGGGTCTTCTATCGGCGCGCTCTACAACTACTTTCCGGACAAACAGTCCATCGCGTTCACGTTGGTGAATCAGTATTCCCAAGAAGTGGAGGCGCATTGGAAGCCGTTGATGGAGCAGGCGGAGATACTGACCCACGCGGAGTTCGCCGGTCGGTTCATCGAGCGCATCACCCAATTCGTCCGGGAGCGTCCCGCTTATCTGAGCCTGCTGGCTGCGCCAATCCGCTTCCGCCGCGACGCTGCTGCCCGAAAGGCTTCACGAATCGCAATCGCAAATGCCTTTCAGACAAAGAATCCGTCGCTTTCGAAGGAACAGTCTCTGCTTGCTGCAAACGTATCTCTCCAGATAGTCAGAGGGATGATGACGCTCTATGGAGAAGCAGATCCGAAAGTCAAAGTCCTGGTTGTGGCTGAATTCAAAAAAGTGTTGACGTTGTATCTGGGAAGCGTCTTGTCCGAGGACGCGGTGTTAGCGAAGTAAGAGTCGGTCAACGTCTACTGAGGAGTGGCCACCAAACCGGACTGGATGTCCGTTGGTGCCAACAAGGAGAATTGCTACTGAGGAGTTCAGGTTGACCTATCAATCTATCGGCCTACTTCCGGATAGCCCGTAATTCGCCCAGAAGCCAGAAATCCTGGAAAGTCTTATGTCCGCACAGCTCAGTGAGTGCAATACTCAAAAATCGACGGAGTTTCATAGAGAGTCCTCTCTTCCAGTGAGTGCCAACTTTTCGACTTCTGCTTCATGGTCTGTGGCCTGCGTGCCACCAAACCATGGTCCGATGTCCAGCCTTGCAGTTTTGTCCGGTTTGGCCGTCAACCGGGAGGAATGCGGTTAGCTGGCGGTTTGAACCGGGGGACCACTTCCGTATGACTGTCGGTCCAGATTTCGCTGACTCACATGGCAGGTGGCTGACCGTTGAGTTCTTGCTATACAATCCGATGCCATCGGGGCGGGAAGGGTGCAGTCTGCGAATGCCCTCCGCCGTGGAGGGACTTGTGTCAGCTCCCGACATCGTCTGGAAAGACGGCAAGTTCGGCCAAACATCGCGGCGCGATGCCTGGTGGCTTTCTCCGATGGCAATCTTCTTGGGCTTCGGCGCGTTTCTCGTCTATGCCAACTGGGCGGCGTTCCAGAACAGCCATTACACCTATGGTCCGTATATCTCACCGTTTTATTCACCCGAGCTTTTCGGCAGCTCCCCACACGCTTTGTTTGGCCCGAAACCGGGATGGTATCCGAGCTTTCTCCCCTTTTCTCCGGCGCTGTTCATTCTCTGGGTTCCAGGCCTGTTCCGTCTGACCTGCTATTACTACCGCGGCGCGTATTACAAATCGTTCTGGGCAGATCCTCCGGCCTGTGCGGTGGGTGAGCCCCGGAAAAGTTATTTGGGGGAAAGAACCTTTCCGCTCATTATGCAGAATTTTCATCGGTACTTTCTGAGGCTCTCGTACGTTGTCTGGGGTTTTCTGGTCTATGACGCATTGAGGTCTTTCTTTTTTCCTGATGGATTTGGGATCGGGATTGGGAGTCTCGTTTTGGTCGTGAATGTCGTGCTTCTGGCCGGATACATATTCGGGTGTCATGCATTCCGGCACCTGATCGGCGGGACATTTGACCAGATCTCGGATCACCCGTTTCGGCATAAGCTTTACAACTTCGTGAGCCGACTGAACGCGGGGCACAAGAAGTGGGCATGGGCGAGCCTTCTTTGGGTTGCTTTTTCCGATATTTACATCCGTCTCTGTTCGATGGGCATCTGGCATGACTGGAGAATTCTCTAAATGCCGGAATTCCAGCGTTTCTCCTACGACGTACTCGTGATTGGAGCTGGCGGAGCAGGCCTGCGCGCCGCCATAGAAGCTGGAGCCGCGGGTGCGAAGGTGGGCGTGGTCTGCAAATCGCTACTCGGCAAAGCGCATACCGTAATGGCCGAAGGAGGCATCGCGGCAGCACTGGCCAATGTCGACGATCGCGATAACTGGCGGGTTCATTTCGCCGACACTATGCGTGGCGGTCAGTACCTGAACAACTGGCGTATGGCCGAACTTCACGCTAAAGAAGCTCCGGAATGCGTCCGCGAACTCGAAGCATGGGGGGCGCTTTTCGATCGCACAAAGGACGGTAAGATTCTTCAACGAAACTTCGGCGGACACCGATACCCCAGGCTGGCCCACGTCGGCGACCGCACCGGGTTGGAGATGATACGCACCCTCCAAGACCACGGCATCCATACTGGGATGGAAGTCCACATGGAGTGCACGGTGCTCAGCCTACTGCTCGACGGAAACCGCATTGCTGGAGCTTGCGGATACGACCGCGAGAAGGGTCGCTTCCAGTTGTGGAAGGCGAAGGCAGTGGTGCTCGCCACCGGCGGAATTGGGCGTGCCTTCAAGGTGACCAGCAACAGTTGGGAATATACAGGCGACGGCCTTGCGTTGGCGTATCGCGCTGGAGCCGAACTCCAGGACATGGAATTCGTTCAGTTTCACCCCACCGGCATGGTGTGGCCTATCAGCGTGAGCGGCATTCTCGTAACAGAAGGTGTCCGCGGCGAAGGCGGCGTCTTGCGCAACAGCGAAGGCCGCCGATTCATGTTCGACGACATCCCTGACCTGTATAAGGAACAGACTGCGGACTCTGAAGAAGAAGGCTGGCGGTATACGCAAGGCGATAAGAATGCGCGCCGTCCGCCTGAGCTGCTGACCAGGGATCATGTTGCGCGGTGCATCAATCGCGAAGTCAAGGCAGGTCGGGGCTCGCCGCACGGCGGTGTCTTCCTCGATATTTCCTGGATCAAGGAGCGCATGCCGAAGTCCGAGGAGCATATCAAACGGAAGCTCCCCAGTATGTATCACCAGTTCAAGCAGCTTGCCGATCTTGATATCACGAAAGAGCCGATGGAAGTCGGTCCAACGACTCACTACATGATGGGGGGGATCCGCGTCGATGGCGATTCGCAGATGTCCAGTGTGCCCGGGCTTTTCGCCGCGGGGGAGGCGGCAGCAGGATTGCATGGCGCGAATCGGCTGGGTGGAAATTCCCTGTCTGATCTCGTTGTATTCGGAAGGCGTGCGGGTCGCTTTGCCGCAGAATTCGCCAATGCCAACGGCCCAGTAACGATCGACGAAGGTGAGCTTCAGAACACCGCAACAGCGGCCCTCGCTCCCTTTGACCGTGGCCCTGCCAGCGAGAGCCCATATCAGATTCAATACGATCTGCAGGCAACCATGCAGGACCTCGTGGGGATCGTGCGAGTCGAGAGTGAAATGCAAAAGGCGCTCGACGCGATCGAAAAATTACGTGCGCGAACAGAGCGAGCAGGCGTAGCAGGCAATCGCGAGTACAACAACGGCTGGCACACAACGATTGATATCGGAAACATGATGATCGTGTCTCAAGCAATTACCCGTTCTGCGCTGCTGCGAAAAGAAAGCCGTGGCGCGCAGTTTCGAGAAGACTTCCCCAACAAGGACTCGGAGTGGGGAAAGTACAACATCGTCATCAGTCGAAGCGAAGACGGTGATATGCAAGTCGAGAAGAGCGCACTTACGCCGATGCCGGATGAGTTAAAGAATGTGATTAAAGAGATGAAGTAGCGGGAGACCAAAGATATGGCCACACCAGTGACATTTCGTATCTGGCGCGGAGGCCCCGCGGGCGGCGCATTCCAGGATTACACAACGCCCGTGGAGGAGGGCATGGTTGTTCTGGACGCAGTGCACCGCATCCAGGCGCAGCAAGCACCCGACCTGGCGGTGAGATGGAACTGCAAGGCCGGCAAGTGTGGGTCGTGCTCCGCCGAAATCAACGGCATGCCCAGCCTCATGTGCATGACCCGTCTAAGTGCTATCGACCTGAGTATTCCGGTCATCGTGGAGCCAATGCACGCGTTTCCGGCCATACGCGATCTGGTCACGGATGTTTCGTGGAATTTCCAGGTCAAGAAGACGATCAAGCAATTCAAGCCTCGCCCACCCGACGCGGCCGATGGAACATGGCGCGTTCAGCAGGCCGACGTCGAGCGGGTGCAGGAGTTTCGCAAGTGCATTGAGTGTTTTCTCTGCCAGGACGTATGCCACGTTCTGCGGGAACACAACAAGCACGACGAATTTATCGGTCCGCGTCTGCTCGTCTATGCTGCCGCACTCGAAATGCATCCGCTTGACACCGAAGATCGGGTCAGCGATTTGAGGCACAAGCACAACATCGGTTACTGCAACATCACGACTTGTTGCCGGCAGGTCTGCCCCGAGTCGATCACGATTACAGAGAACGCGATTATCCCGCTCAAAGAGCGCGTGGTGGACAGTTACTTCGATCCCCTGAAGCGTCTGTTCCGCATCCTCTAACTGAAACTCGTTTGTCCCAACACGGGAGATTTGCTATCTCGGCCGGGCGTCCTGGACATCAAAGGGAACCAATTCCTGTTCCAATTCTCCCCATTCATAGGCTGGATTTTGAAGCAGCCGCACGCAGCGATTCCAGCGAAGGATGGCATCGTCGTTCCCTGCCGGGCGGATTTTCTCAGCTTCTGCAAAATGGTGCAGAGCATGGTCGAAAAGCGCCAC
This sequence comes from uncultured Edaphobacter sp., assembly GCA_964658525.1. Lineage (GTDB taxonomy): Bacteria > Acidobacteriota > Terriglobia > Terriglobales > Acidobacteriaceae > Edaphobacter. Next base: position 62,503 of record CAZZZG010000005.1, on the reverse strand, counting down.
CAATGAGCGAGGTAGTTGCCCAGCGTTAAGCTGGGCTTTGGCGCGTCGCTCGTGCAGAATCCCAGTGTAGTAGAGGCGCTCGTACGGATCCTTGAGTTGCTGGAAGATCTCTTCGGTTTCCCGGTAACGATCAGACCCACGGCCGGTGAACTGATCTGTAAGGGCGAGACCAAGTAAACGCAATGCGGGCTGATGCTGCGGTTCGATGGTCAAGATATCGCGACAGATCGACTCCGCCTCTTCCGGTTCGTTGAGCGAGCGATAGAGTTCAGCTTTCGAGATGGCCACAGCAATCCCGGCTGATGAAATGCGCTTAACCTTATATTCCATGGCTCTTTCCCTCCATGTTCAATTTCTCTGACGCCGTGAATGCTGCGAACTGAAGCTATTTCCCTTCCCGAAATTCCACCAAGGGCCAGATTGCGAGTCAACTGTGCTAGATCCAACCCCCGCACTAAAACGCAACCACGCTGGGCACCAGAGGTACACGATAGTCGGCTGCCGCTTCGTTTCTGCTTATCTTCCTGAAACCCTCGACGTCGCGCCTGCGAATGAGCCTTTGGCAGTGATCACCATCCCTAGTTTGTTCCAACATCCTCTGCGAAGAATTGTTTCAGATCGTCCGCTATCTCGAGGACACGGGTTTTCAACGGGGTCATCGCGCCTGCCTTCTTGACCACGACATTATGCTTCTTTCCCTTAGCGTAGTCCAGACTTGATTAGAGCCTCGCCGGCGGCCTTTGCAGCTCCACATCTCGATGATTAGTGCTGGTAGACGCCGGTCCGGTTAGCTAACTCGCGGACCGTCGGCTAGCCGCACCTTACTCTCCCCTGGACATCGTCCTGATCGACCGCAGCTGCGGCACGCCGTCGGCGTGGATGATATTTTGCACACTAGGTGGCAGCATAACGTTGCATTCAGTGGCAGCATAACTTTGCACTGGGTGGCAGAATTGATTGCGTTCAGCAATATGACATCAGAACTGAAGCGTTACCTTTTCTGTCGTGATCCATGTTGAAGGCCTCTATGTAGATATCGCTCACCAGGCCTCCCTTACCTACTCCTCATTATGACCGCTTCAAAACGCAATCCAACAAGGACATTTGAATGGAATCAACCCCCACCATCCTTTCCTTCGGAATCGGTGTCCTGAGCTCTGCTCTTCTCGTCCGTTGGTTAAGATCTCCAGAAACTCGCCCTTGCTCGCTCGAAGACCTGCTTGTGATCACGTCGATGGTAGGGATGAATATGACGATACCCGTCGTGATGTAGAAGCGCACATCTTACCGCTCCTCCGCGAGTATGGCGTGCGGTACGTCTAGGTTGCTCGGCGTGGCCATCTCGAAGCGGACGGCATTACCATTCTCTCCGACACGACAAATCCGCAGCGTCGATTCATCGAAGGCGACCATAAGCTGTCTGATGAATTGCGTTCGGCAGACCTCCCGCTAGAGACCGGCGTTCTCATCCCATCTGTTATCACAACCTAAACCATAGTCGCCGATGGCCGACATTTTCAAAGAGATTCGACTAATTGCCGCACTCTCTCATGAGGCGACAACGAGAACGATTTCGGGTTGCGTTGTATGAGAACTCCGTGCAGTACCTCTTTCGTTTTGGTTATCTTGTTCTCAGATGGGGCTGGTCTTCCCGTCTCCCACCCCACCAGAAGCCGCTGCGCCACATATCGTGTCGTCAATAAGACGATGTCGAGTCACACAACATAAGATCTAGGTTATGTTCCTCTTGCAACATGCTGGCGGCTCGCTCGCCGACGATGACACAAGGTGCCATTGTGTTTCCAGTCGTTACGCGCGGCCGGATATAGGCGTCCGCTATACGAGGACCCTCTACACCATGAACCCTAAGCTTATTGTCGACCACCGACATAGCATCTTGGCCCATCTAGCCGTGCCCGATTGATGCCAAAAGTAACGAGACCGTTGCGGATATATTCTTCAAGTGCTGGTCCGGCAAGGTTCGCCGGAACTTGCTACCGTTCGTTTAAGGACGAAGGGCGGGAGCATTCCCAATTTCAGGAGCGAGTTGCACTCCAAGAATCAGCTCTTTGAGATCAGTTGGGTCCGACAGAAAGTTGGCTGCGACTTTCACCGGGTTAGAAGCTTCGCGCCTGTCAGGTGATCGATCCTCTACTCGTTGGTCGCATTCATATAGAGAGTGTCCAAGCGGCTTCGGGAGGTGGATACCTGGCCGCGTTATCGGGTGTGAGGAACGGGATGCCGATTCCATAAGTATAGAAATTCGGCGCGTCCGTCGGTCGCGCAAGATGGGCGCTGATATGGCTACTGGAAATGGGATGCAAAATATGGGACCGAAGATTTTTTTGACATTATGAATGTTCAGAGGGCCTGTGGACTTTGCCTATATACAAATCTTGAATCACACGAACCTTCGACCCACGAAGGACGGCATCAAATCTCAGGTAGTAATGCTGGCCGCGTCTCGTTTCTCCCATATCTGGTCTATAGAAAATGCCGACAATTGTCCCTCTCACTCCAGAAACGGAATGGCTCCCCAAATTACGTCACCTACCAAATTGGGAACCTCCACTTGTCCCGACGCTCGTTTTAGCTCCGCATCCTGATGACGAAACTCTCGGAGCGGGTGGTCTTATCGCGAGACTTTGCGGGCGAGGTGTACCGGTAGTCGTGGTGGCTATTACGGATGGAGAAAACGCCTATGCCGACACACAAAATATGAGTGAGATTCGCGTGCAGGAACAGGTTGAAGCACTTTGTCGGCTTGGCGTACCGAAATCTATGGTTCGCCGCCTGCGCCTGCCAGATCGGGATGTATCCGCCTGCGAAGATCGGCTCGTTGATTCACTCTTGCCGATGGTAAAAGGCGGAATGCATCTTGTTGCACCTTGGAAACGCGACTTTCATCCCGACCATGAGGCGGCAGGACGAGTGGCTGCGCGAGTGGCCCAAATCAGGGGTGTCATCCTCACCTCCTACCTCTTTTGGACGTGGCATCGGGGTGTACCCGACATGCTTGAAGGACTATCGGTCGAAAAGGTCTCACTTACCGATGTTGAACTGCAAACAAAACGTTACGCCTTGGAGGCTCATGCATCTCAATTCGAGCACGCTGATGGCCAGCCTATCCTTTCTACCGAATTGCTGATGCCTACTCTACGTGAGTACGAGGTCTACATCCGGTGAGTACAGATACCAAATTCGAATCGTCGCCTGCTTTCTTTGAGGCGAAATATCAGGAGAATACTGATCCCTGGGATTTTACGCACAATGCTTATGAATTGGGACGTTACGATGCAATCATCGATGCGATCTCTCATCGAACTTATCGCCGGGCATTTGAACCGGGTTGTTCCATCGGCGTGCTCACAGAACGTCTAGCAGCCTACTGTGGCACCGTTGATGCCATTGATTTTTCGCCGACTGCGGTTGTGCAGGCTCAGAGACGATGTGCTCATCTGCGTAATGTTGAAGTACATTGCGCAGCGCTGCCATACGGAGTTCCAATGAAGGATTTCGATCTACTCCTTTTGAGCGAAATAGGCTATTACTTCACCCCTCAAACTTGGCAACACATCTGCTCCAAATTGGTCGACTCGATTCCTCAAGGCGCTACCGTTCTGGCTGCGCATTGGTTAGGCCATTCCCGAGATCATTGCATCTCAGGCGATGAGGTCCACGAGATTCTGCTTGCTCATCCGAGGCTCCTGGTCGAGCACTCGGAACGCAACCAAAGTATGAGGCTTAATCGGCTGGTGCGTTTGTGAAAGCTCCTTGGCATATTGCGATCGTCATTCCTGCTCGGGATGAGCAAGACCTTCTTCCCAGATGCCTTTGGTCCATACAAAAGGCTCGTCTGATGCTGCCCTCGCATGTAACAAGCGACCTGATCGTCGTGACCGATCAGTCAACTGATGACTCCTTCCGCATAGCTCAGGAGATCGTACAAGAAAACGGAACAGTCATCGAAATTAAAGCGGGCTGTGTAGGTACCGCACGGGCACTAGGTGTGCAGCTCGCATTAGAGCGCTATGGGGGACCAAGAAAACTCTGCTGGCTGGCGAATACTGATGCAGACTGTGAAGTACCTGTCACTTGGCTCCAGGACCAAATGGAGTATGCGAAGACAGGAGTCGCCGCGATTGCTGGCATTATCGACGTGGACTCCTTCGTCGATCACGATTCCTCCGTCCCGGGCAGATTCCGTCTTTCTTATTTGATCCACTCGGATGGAACTCATCCTCACGTGCATGGAGCCAACTTTGGAGTGAGAGCGGATGTTTATCTTCAGGCCGGGGGCTGGCAAGATCTTTCAAGCGCAGAAGACCATGACCTGTGGCGACGTCTGAAAATAGGAATACATCAACGCATATCAGACGCTAGTTTATGTGTATTAACCAGTGGAAGACGGGTAGGCCGTGCGCCGCGCGGCTTCGCAGATGCTCTTGCCGCACACAATGGAGTTACTGGATGACAGCGGACGATCTGAAGTCCCGACTGGCCGACGTCGTTAGGCAGAAGTTGCCACTTCCAGGAGGGGGGCGGACAGCCGAGCGCCATCACCTGCTGGCCGAGATAGGGCGAGAGGATCTCAGCTTGGCGAAGCTTGCAGAAGCTCATTGGGATGCGGTAGCGATCCTCGCAGAGGCGAAACGAAGTGCTGAACCTGATATGTTGTACGCGGTTTGGGCTTCTGAGGTCCCGGGGCACATCGTTCGGCTGGAGCGAACCACAAATGGTTTTCAGATCAGTGGCGGAAAACCGTTCTGCAGTGGGCTTGGAGTAGTTGATCGAGCTCTTCTCACTGTCGGACTTCCCGACCCGCGCCTCGTCGAAGTAGATCTGAGAAAAAACTCAAGCCAAATCAGCTTCGATTTGGAAATTTGGAAAACGGAAGCTTTTCGTAGCACTCAGACGGGGGCGATCGCACTCCATGAATTGCGGCTGTCACCTGACTCCCTAATCGGCGAGCCAGCTTGGTACCTTGAGAGGCCGGGTTTCTGGCATGGTGCCTGTGGGCCAGCGGCGTGTTGGGCGGGGGGCGTTGCCGGTCTATTAGACTTTGCCCTCGTTAGCAAACGTGACGACCCTCATACCCTAGCGCATCTTGGCGCAATGCAAGCCACTGTTTGGGGAATGTATGCATTACTAAAGCAGGCTGGCGATGAGATTGACGCAGCACCTTCAGATTCAAAGGCTGCACAGATACGTGCCTTGGAGGTCCGCCATTTAATTGATGAGATGGGTACTGCGACACTTCAACGATTCGCCCGGGCGTATGGCCCCTATCCGCTATCGATGAATGAAGAGACATCGAGTCGATATCAGGAAGCGGGTCTCTATATGCGACAGTCCCACGGAGAGCGAGACCTCGAACGCTTAGGCCGCCTAATCCGGTAACCAAAACACAGAGTCCTAAAGGCTCATCGCGCAGATCCTGCTCCCTCCTCGTTGACATCTGCGAGTTCCCCGGAGCTCGCTTTCCGCGGACGCGCTTCGCACTCTGCTTTTATCTTTTCGTATTTGACCTGAAGTTCATCTAACTCTAAATCGCTCAGATTCTCTATGTCTATCATCTGTTCGCGAGCCTTCTCGATGGCGCGGTAAGCTCATTGAGCTTTAAATTGATAGCGCGTGCGTCCCGATTTTGCGTGTTCTGGATGAGAAAAACCATAAGGAATGTCACAATCGTAGTGTCGGTATTGATGACCAATTGCCAAGTATCGGAAAAGTGGAAGAGGGGATCCGTAGCGGCCCAGAGCACAATGACTAAGCCGGCGACAGCGAACGCCCACTTCGAGCCCAGCCAGCCGGAGGCGGAAGCTGCGAACTGCCCGAACCAGTCGTTTGTGGTTCTCACTTGCACTTCAATAAGTTTTCTATCCATATGTTGTCCCCCTCCGAGTGGATGTCCGATCCAATTCCCATAGCTTCCGGCAACAGGCTATGCCCATATCTCGCTTATGGGATTTTCAATCGCCCTTGCATTTGTATGAGGGCGAGAAACCAGGCCCATAATCACTGAGGTATCCTACACATGAAGTCAGGAGACCAAGTGTCGGATAAGAATCTTGTCGTTTTCGTAGTAGACGATGAAGCGGTGATTGCCCACACCCTTGCCGTCATTTTAAATCAAGCTGGTTTTAGAGCGAGCGCTTTTGATCACCCGAACAAGGCCATTGCTGCTTGTGTCGACTTAGCGCCAGATCTTCTCATCAGCGATGTTGTGATGCCGGGCATGACGGGAGTTGAATTGGCTATCCACTTCCGGCGAACGCAGCCAAAGTGTAAAGTGCTGCTCTTCTCTGGACAAGCCGCTACTGCAGATCTTCTGAAAGAAGCGCGGGAGCAGGGCTACGACTTCGACCTCCTATCCAAGCCCGTCCATCCGGCTGATCTTCTTGCAAAGCTACGAAGTTGACTTCTGAATTCATTGTGCAACAAACAGATGAAGTACCGAGTTAAGGGGTAGCTGGTTTAGGCCAACCTTTCGTTCCCGAATCTCCTCAGATAATCATGGACTCGCCCTTCGTTTCTAGCGGCTCCTTTGAGGACGAAGGTCAAAAGCTCAAAGCCTCTGAAGAGAATCTTCGACGCTATCACCAGCTTGCATTGGCGGGTAGGCTGGTCGGTGCGACCATGCATGAGGTCAACAATCGCCTCGCTGCTTTGACTAACCTTATATTCTTGGCCAGATCATCGGGCAAACCCCAACCACAAAGCACCGAATACCTTGATGAGGCGTCTTCAGCTCCGCAGTTTAGCGGAGATCACCACCAGAAGTCTAACGTTCATTCGTGTGGACGCGGAATCTAAAGAGGTTGATCTGGTTGATTTGGCCACGTCCGCCCTTAAACTTCATCGCGAGCAGATTGCCAAGAAAAGGATTAATGTTCAGACTCGCTCGTCCGATGTTGCGCTGGCGTGCGTGAACAGGGGCGAAATCTTCCAGGTTCTCACCAATCTTCTCTTAAATTCTTTAGACGCTCTTCCACACTCCGGGAATCTTCATGTTCGTGTTGCCATCCGCAGCTCGAACGCAATCATCACAGTGGCTGACAATGGCTCGGGAATTCCGAGATCGATGCAGAACACACTATTCGACTCCTTCAAGAGCAACAAATCTGAAGGAAATGGTCTGGGTCTTTGGATCGTGAGAGAGATAGTCCATGGGCACGGCGGAGACATTCGGTACCGCACGAGCAACATACAAAATAACAGCGGGACGGTCTTTCGAATTGTGTTACCTATCCAGAGAGCATTATGATTGCTTCCACGGCGCGCAAATCAGTGGATATCTTCAAGAGTGTTGTGACCTTGCGATTCGACCGCTATCGTGTGCGGCGGCCTCGGATCCTCTCTTGGAGACGCCCAAACCAAGCACTGATAAGTTGGCGATCTAGAGTGGCTGGCCTGCGCCCCCACCTTCTCCATAAATGTTGCCAGTCGTATAGCTAGCGTCGTTCGCTGCGAGCTGCACATAAATGGTTGCGAGTTCGGCTAGCTGTCCTGCTTGGCGTAGTGGGTAAGTTTCGCCGAAATGAATTAGGTGATCTTGGGTTGCTTCGCCTGAACCTGAAGCGGTGTCCAAATCGGGCCGGCGCGACACCGTTAACGATTTCCTTTAGGGTCAAATTGCTTCGCCAGCGATTTGACGTAGTTGATAGTCGCAACCTTGGTCTGAGCATAGTCATACAAGTTACCCGCCGGATCGTAGGCCTGCTCAGACGTGGGTTGCGATGATGCAAAAACCTGGCTGCAGCCCACGCGGCCCTTCAAGATGCGGCTTCTGCCCACGGATCGATCACGATCTTCGTCACATTCTGTCTCTTGTCTCTCCAAACCTCGTACATCTCAGGAGCCTGCTCGAGCGTGATGCGATGAGAGATGATGTAACTTGGATCGATCTGTCCCTTCTCGATCCGCTCAAGCAAAGGCTTCATGTAATTATGCATATTAGTCTGGCCCATCTTCATGGTGATGCCTTTACCAAAGGCTGCCCCGAAAGGCACTTTATCCAAGAGGCCGCCGTAAACCCCAGGTACGGACAGTGTGCCGCCCTTACGCACAGCCTGAATTGCCTGTCGGAGTACAGTAGGCCGATCCGTCTCCATCATCAAAGCGACCTTGATTTTGTCGTAAGTTCCTTGCAACTGTGCAGAATGAGCTTCGAGGCCTACCGCATCAATGCAGGCGTCCGGCCCTATCCCTCCAGTTAGATCCTTGAGTGCGGTAAGAACGCTGATGTCCTCCTCAGAATAATCGACCGTAATTGCACCGAGGCTTCGCGCCATCTCAAGACGTTCCGGAAGACGATCGATCGCGATCACTCGCGCAGCGCCAAGCATAAATGCGCTTGCCATAGCAAACTGCCCGACAGGTCCGCAACCCCACACGGCAACCGTATCTCCTGGCTGAATCTGTGCATTCTCGGCCGCCATGTAACCGGTTGGGAAAATATCGGAAAGGAAGAGCACCTTCTCATCCGGGAGGTCGCTTTCGATCTTCAAAGGACCTACATTCGCGAAAGGAACACGGGCATACTGCGCCTGCCCGCCCGCATAGCCACCCATCATATGTGAGTAGCCAAAGAGGCCAGAGCCAGAATATCCATAAGCCGCTTCCATTAGATGGGCATTCGGATTGCTGTTGTCACACGCTGCCCAGATCTTCTTTTTGCAGAAGAAACAATTGCCACAGGCAATCGTGAAAGGTACAACGACGCGGTCACCTCGACGCAGATTGGTGACTTCCTTTCCCACTTCTTCGACAATGCCCATGAACTCATGCCCGAGAATGTCGCCCGATTCCATGGTCGGAATAAATCCGTCATAGAGGTGCAGATCTGAGCCACAGATAGCTGTCCGCGTAATCTTAATGATTGCATCGTGCGGGTTCAAGAGCTGGGGGTCAGATACCGTAAGTGTCTCTAGCTTGCTCTTGCCCATCCAACAGACAGCCTTCATAACTTTCTCCTAATCACGTTCCTGAAAATGTGGGATTGGTTGTGACTCAGTTTGGACGGGTTGGAATAGGAACCTTCTCGCTATATATGGAAGCCTTGATCTTTCCGCTAATGCCTCTGTCTCCGTGCGGCTGACCTTGGGTTCTGGGAATCTCACCGGTTTCAACTAAAGCCTTGAAATGACGCAGATTCTCAATCGCAGCCTGTTTCGGATTGCGGCCCGCAAACGCTTGCAACGCGCTAGCCAGCTTGCCCATGCGGAATTCTTGGAGCAACGTCACAATAGTCCCGCGATCGCCGTGCGCATTCTCGAAGATCACCTCACCTGCGCTGTTGAAATCTTCACCAACGGATTGCCACGCGATTCGTCTCCCGGGTTCGTCTGCCAGAATCTCGGAATCCCATTCAACGGTTTTTTCGTGGTTCTTCATAACCCAATGCGAAGTTCGTTCGCCCGTTACAACTACATGGATGATCTGCTCCTGCCAGACAGATGCAGACGCAACGTCGCGCCACATCGCATACAGGTCACTTGGGCTCGCCTGAACCAGTACAGAAGTTCTCACCCAAAGGTTTCCATCTTTGTCTTGAAGCGGAGGTAGATAACGTCCATCGAGAATTGTGCCGGCCGGTCCAGCGGCCGGAAGCTCTTCCGCGTATGGCTTTTCTTTTAAGGCATGGGACATCGCAATCTCCTCTGCGCACCCGTGCAACGCAAATGTTTGGAATCGTCCGGCGTCTTGCTCACAAACGTACTTACATAGACGCAGAAATCGGCGATAGCGTGGTCCGCCCGTTAGGCGAACAAAGAGCCCGCCCCCTGGATGGCTTTTTGTTGCGGGGCTGATTCAGCCTTTCTTGCGGTGCTAGGTTAGGCCATCTCTCTACGCCTAGGTCCTGCTACAGCATCTACGGGCGGCCACTTTGTGGAGTCTGCCAGATAACCCGTCGTTAGTGGATCATAAGTAGACATTAGTCGTTACGTTCAGGATGGATTGCTTAGAGTCAACCTCGTCCTCGACCGAAGAGCAGGTAAATGACGATCACACCGAGAATCAGGCTGATGCCGCCGCCTCCGTAGTATCCGATTCCAGGGCCCATGTAGTAGCCGCCCCCGCCGAAGAGAACTAACAAGATGATGAGAATGATTATTAGAGGCATGCGCGGAAGTGTAGCACGCGATTCCCTTGGATCTTCCAGATCCGGTGCATATAACCAAACAATGAAAGGTTGCAAAACATGAAACGATCAAAGGACAGAGGAAAGTGAATGGGGTTAAAAGAGAGATAATGAGGATGGTGGGAATTAGCCACATATGGATGCTGCGAAAGCTAGCGGCGTGCTTTCGGTTCAGACTTGCCGGACGCTGGCAGCCGTACCCGGAACCCAGACGATACCCCTCGTACAATTTGTAATTGCGGCACGAGCTGTTTACCGAGGGAGTGCAATGGCCAAGGGAAAAACCGAAAAGAGCCATAAAGGCAATTGATAAAGCAGTCAAGAATGCTATGAAGAGTGGCGTCAGCGGAGGTCTGGTGGATCAGACGGTAGCATTCGCGATACATCTGCGACTGTGAAAGCCAACAGAAAGGTAGCTGTCCCAACTGTAGATCGTGGTAAAGCCACGAAGCCAGTGTCAGCCAAAACAGCAGCAAAAATTCAACAGGAAATTTTGCACTGATCAGCTCTGGGCGGGACGCGAACGGAACAGAGTTCGATGGCGACGCATCAGCAGCACCAGAGCCCGCCGGAGATAAATTGCAATCAAGGGCATCGCGATCGCACCCACCAGGCCCCAAACGACAAGTGCATGCCACTCCCATTGCCAGATATCACGAATCAGTCCCCAAGGGTGATGACTCAGATGCTCGATCTGTTGTCGGCTCAGCGGAAGACGGCTAGTGTGAAAAAGATGTACTCCTAACTGAATGAACGGGATAAATAAGAGTAAGTGGATGGGTGTCATTGCATGCGCACCGACCTGCGATGCGATCTGATTCAAGCCGAAAGCCCAAGCAATCATAATCACCAGGATCGTGGTGAGTCCCACCGAAGGGTTGACCCCTATGACTATTCCCAGTGCCAAACTCCACGCTAGACGACGGGGTGATACACCCCCACGTAGTTGGCGCAGCAGGGGCCGCAGTATTTTACAGCGAAAGAACTCGCGTATCGACTCAGGCACAAGCACGAAGTTATGAGACGCCTTCCCGCGACTCTTGGTTGTAAACCGCACTCCTATACTCGGGTGAAGTGTCTACTCGCCAGGCTGGGCTCAGGCTGCGCTTGGTCGACTGAGGGAGCTTTGAGGGCACTTGCATACACGCAAACACCAGCCAGTATCGAAGAGCAGCCAACGCTAGCGCAGTAAAGAGCTCTCGAAGCTGCCACTGTAGTTAGGCGGAAATCGAAGTGCAACCATCCAAGCCGCTTTCTTCACCACCTCCGTTTCGAAGCAGCTCAGCTAATCGTCCCAGCGTACTGTCCATCGACCGCAAGCAATCTTGCCGTTGGGTTCCTTGTACCAAGATGTAGTTATTTTGACAGGGTCCAACACGCTAACTCCAAATCATCCTCCTGCCACACATCTCTAGGCCGTCATAATCTTGTCTGGCCTAATCGGGTATTCTCTAATCCTTTTGCCGGTGGCGTTGTAAATAGCATTCGCGACGGCGGCAGCAGCTCCAGTGATCCCTATCTCTCCAATACCGCGTGATCCAACCGGATTAAATTTGAGATCCGGAATATTCAGGACGGTCACGTCCATCGTTCCTATATCAGCGTGCACTGGAACGTGATACTCGGCTAAAGACTCGTTGACAACGCGCCCGTAGACCGGGTCGATGTGGGCCTCCTCACAGAGCGCAAAGGACACGCCCCAAGTGATACCACCCATGAGTTGATTCAGACCCGTCTTATCGTTTAGCAACGTACCGATGTCATACGTTGCGACAACTCGCCGCACTTTGACCATATGAGTATCCTTATCGACCGCGACTTCAGCGAAGACCGCGCCCCACGAGTTGGCGGTCATAGAATCCCGCGACTCTGAGGGCTCGGCAGAGCCTGTCGCTTCCACAGGTTTTCCGCCGTTTCGCGCAATCAGATCAACGAAGCTGTCGGTCTGCGACGGATTATTCTTGTTGATGAGTTTGCCATCTTTAGCCTCGATGTCTACCGTCTTCAGTCCATGCAACGGTGATCCGACGTCGGAGATAGCTAGGTCTGCCAGCTTCAACTTCAACTGAGTCGTTGCGTCCTGAATCGCTGGGAGTACTGAAGCCGAAGATTGCGACCCTCCGGACACGGGTGCCTTCGGGAGGGTAGAGTCACCAAGCTTCACCTCAACCATCTTAGGGTCGATTCCGAGACCAGCGGCAGCCTGCTGGGCCATGATTGTGTAGGTGCCGGTGCCGAGATCCTGGGTTCCCGATCCTACAAACATTCTCCCGCCGGAGAGCATCCGCACAACCGCCTGCGCGGCACTACGATTTGCCGGATAGGTCGCCGTTTGCCATGCCATACCCAACCAGAGCATTGCCTTCGGTCTTGGTGCCAGGCGTTGCACTTCGCCTTGACCACCCAAAACGTTCCGACGCTTGCGTATAACATTCGCGCAGGTGTTTGCTCGACCACGGCCGGTCGTGGCTCGGATCTTTGTCCGCGTAGTTCACTAAACGCAGCTGCATCGGATCCATCTTTAGCTTCTCTGCCAACTCATCCATGGCGATCTCGAGGACGGCGGTTCCAGGTGCCTCTCCCGGAGCACGCATGAAGGTCGAGACTCCGAGATTTACCTCCACCACCTTTGCCGTGACCGAGTTTGCTTCGCTCATGTAGAGGTTCTTCGTCGGACCCTCGGAGTGTTCGACGAAGTCTTCCATCACCGACGCATTCATCATGACATCCTGCTGCATTGCCAACAGCTTTCCATCTGCGCTCGCACCTAGCTTGATCTTGTTAACCGTGGAGGGCCGCCCGCCTACGGGTCCAAACATCTGCTCTCGATCAAGAACCAACTTTACTGGCTTTCCTGTCACTTTCGCAGCAATGGCGCACAGCGGGACGTGTGACCACATGGATCCCTTTGATCCAAAACCACCACCCACAAAGGGATTCACTACGCGCACGTAGTCGAGGGGGACGTTCAGTGTCTTTGCCAAGGACATGCGGACACCAGAGATGTACTGCGTCGCGTCATAGACATTGAGCTTCTCACCCTCCCACCATGCAATCGTCGCATGTGATTCCATAGGATTGTGATGCTGAATCGGGGTGACATAAGTGTTCTCTACAATGACTGACGATTTGGCGAACGCTGCCTGCAAGTCTCCGCGATGATTGCCCGCGGGCTCCTTGCCGGGGTTCTTCGGCCACCTCGCTTGGTCCAAGTTCTGCATGAAATTCACCCGTGAAGCCTTTGGTGAATATTTGATCTTCAACATCGCGGCTGCCGCCTTCGCTTCGTTTAGCGATCGCGCAACGACCAGGGCCACTGGTTGCCCGTTGTAGTTCACATCGGCGTTCTGCAGTAGACTCAGATTCCTTCTTGCAGGTGGCTGAGGCGGCCCTGGATTCAGCTTCGGCGCGTTGAATGGTGTCAGAATCGAGATCACTCCGGGAGCTCGATCCGCAGCAGCACGGTCGATCGAAGCAATTGTGCCACTTGGAATGGTTGACTGAACGATGAACGCATACGTGAGGTCAGACTTCGAAAACGGCTCAGAAAACTCAGCCGCATACTTTGCCCTCCCTGTCACCTTGGCCATTCCTTCATAACGGTGATCGAGTTGCTTGGCCGCTTTTGGTGCCGTTTCCGTATCCTGCGTCATGCCTGTACTCCCTCGCTGGTGCCCTGAGAGGCAAGTGTTAGTGCTCGCACCACACCCTGCTTCGCCAGCTCGATCTTGAAAGTATTGTGCTCGTAGCCCTTCGCCCCTTGGAGCAGAATGTCAGCGGCCTGCATGAACGTCTCTGCTCTCGCAGGTTTGCCTACCATCACCTTTTCCGCCTCGACTTTCCGCCAAGGTTTCAATGCAACTCCACCAAGTGCGAGGCATGCGGATCGGATATGATCGCCATCCATCTCAAGCCCCGCAGCGACGGAGATTAGAGCAAAGGCGTAGCTGTTTCGGTCACGCGCCTTCAAATAGTAAGCGTTCTTCGCGAATTTAGACGGCGGAAGGGTCACGCCCACAATCAACTCATCTGAACGTAGTGCCGTTTCTACCCAAGGGGTCGTCCCCGGGAGTTTGTGAAACTCGGCAAATGGAATTGTGCGTCTTCCTCTTGGCCCCTCCACCTCCACCTTCGCATCCAGCGCAGCCATTGCGACGCACATGTCGGACGGATGAGTCGCGATACAGCTCACGCCGCTAGTTGAGCCTTCATCGGTCTGTCCGAGAATCGCGTGTATACGGTTATAACCTTTGATTGCTGCACATCCCGATCCCGGCAAACGCTTATTGCAGGCTGGGAAACTGACATCGGTGAAGTAGTAGCAACGAGTCCGCTGCAGCAGGTTTCCTCCCGTTGACGCCATATTCCGCAATTGAGGAGAAGCGCCGCTAAGCAGGGCCTGCGAGAGCAACGTGTATTGACTCTTGATTAATGGGTGATCCGCGAGATCGGAGTTTCTCACTAGCGCACCGATAGATACCTCCCCGTTGGCGATCTGAGTGACTTGGGCCAGGTCGAGATGATTGATATCAACAAGGGTGGTTGGCGACTCAACCCCATACTTCATCAGATCGACGAGGTTTGTACCGCCAGCCAAAAACTTCGCACCATGCGCAGATACTGAACGAATCGCTTTATCGGATGCTACTGCGCGTTCATAGTTGAAGGAGTTCATGCAGAAACCCCTCTCGATACGGCGCGAACTGCAGCGACGATGTTAGGATAGGCGCCGCACCGACAAATGTTGCCGCTCATTCGCTCCCGAATTTCATCGTCTGTCATCTGTGGATGATCGACGTTGCCTGAATGGAGGCTCACGATCGATAAAGCGCCACGACGTTGCTCTTCCACAGCAGCTACCGCCGAGCAAATCTGGCCCGGTGTGCAGTACCCACATTGATAACCATCATGTTCGAGGAAAGCCGCCTGCATCGGATGCAACTCACTGACGTCCTTCGGCTCGGACACTTTTGCCAGCCCCTCGATCGTGACTATTTCGGAACCTTGGGCCGCAAACGCTAGCGTTAGGCACGAATTTACTCGACGTCCATTGATCAGAACTGTGCAGGCTCCGCATTGCCCATGGTCGCAACCCTTCTTCGTACCTGTTAAATCCATTTGCTCGCGAAGGGCATCTAGTAACGAAGTACGACTGTCAAGAGAGAGTGTGTGTGATTTACCGTTGACTTTCAAGGTAATCGGCTGAACCGCTGCGTTCTCCGCAATTGTAATACCCGGCGAGCCAACTGCTGCTGCGGCTGAAAGTAGTCCAGCCGTCTGCATGAACCGTCTACGTGTGAGTTCAAATTGAAGGCCGTTCTTCTCAAGCTCCCGCTCTTCCAGCTCGCACTCTTCGCGGTCAGGATTTGTACCGAGTAAATCTTTCATTTGTCTGCTCCGGGTCGGCATCCATTGAGAGGAATGGTGGTATGTGAGTAGACGGATATTTCGGGTAGAAAGATGCTTCAAGGTCGTCCAAGCTGAGACGGCATGAAGCTTCACTGATCTGAGTCGCTGGCCAATCTTATATACCTGACGAAGCATGAGTCCCAAGACCCCAGCGAAGGTATGCATGTACATGGAGATGGACGAAGCCGAGATAGTGCGCGTCGCTGCTATCGTCAAGAAGCTCAGCGATTAGGCTTCGTGAGGCATTGGCCACAGCACGGGTTCATCTTTTGTCGATTGAAGACGAAACCGAAATCTCGAACGCCATCGATCCCGATCTTTATGAAAGAAACCGGTCGCTGGTGACCTATGCCAAGTTCCTGATGATCGAAGGCGTTCTCCAAAACCTCGACAAAGTCATTCACATTCGTGCAAAGCGGCAGGAACTCGCCCTATCTCAGCGCCAACACCATCCCATACGTGAACAGCTCAAAGATAGCGTTGAGTTTGTGCGCTGGTATGGAAAGCAATCGAGCATTCATTGCGCGAGGAAGATCCATGATGTAGTTGAGTCCAAAACGACCTGCTGTCGAAGCTGCAGGCTAAGTTCGGTGCTGCGTTGCAACGGAATGCTGCGACAGATACAGAAATGTCGTTAGGAAGGGCTTGCGCCCGTTTCCAGAAGTCTTCAATGGAATCAGCGAGGGTTTTTCATCGACTACTTTGAATAAGAGAGCCTTGACCGGGTTAATTTTTTCGCCACCGGCCTTCGGTCACCCGCTGATAAAATCTGGCCACTTATGAAAGTCCCGCGACGCACCCTCATCCGCAGTATTGCTGCTTCAACGGCAGGTGGACTGCTGATCAAATACGCCGCAGCCGCCGACCCGCAGGTTGCTGCCGATCGCCGCTTCCCTTACGTACAGGTGGATGTATTCACTTCTCAGCGTCTGCAAGGCAACCAGTTAACCGTGTTTACCGATGCGCGTGGTCTTTCCGATGCGGAGATGCTGGCTCTTGCGCGAGAAACGAACCTGCAGGAGACCACTTTTGTATTCCCGCGAGAGGCCGTAACCGAACGCCGCGAGGGCGTGAAAGTTCGCATCTTCAATCCCGGCGGCGAGATGCCGTTCGCAGGCCATCCAACTTTAGGCACAGCCAACGTCTTGCGCATGCAGGACCCCAGCCGTCCGTCGACAGTATTGTTGGATCTTAAGGCCGGCAGAATTCCAGTCGTCTTTCGCGATGACGCGCGCGGCGCCTTTGGCGAGATGACGCAATTGGACCCAGTCTTCGGCAAAACACATGATCGGACCCGCGTCGCACAGGTGATCGGACTTCGTCCGGATGATATAGACGCGGACTTGCCCATCCAGACTGTGTCCACAGGCTTAGCGTTTGTAGTGGTGCCAATTCGCACGCTCGAGGCACTGCAACGATTGCACCTAAACTTTGAGAGGAATGATGCATACTTGCAGGCCGCAGGCGAGAACGCTCTTGATTTCCACTACGTTACCCGAGAAACCGGCGATCATAAGGTCCGCCTTCGCGCTCGCAATATTGACCGTTTTGGCGAAGACCCAGCCACCGGCTCTGCTTCTGGCTGCACTGCCGCGTGGATGGTCGAGTACGGCGTGACCAAACCGGAAGAGACGGTGTTGATCCGCCAGGGCATTGAAGCCAACCGGCCAAGCGAGATTTTCGTCTGTGCAAGCAAAGACGCAGACCGCGTCCACAATGTCCGAGTGGGCGGATATGCAGTGAGAGTGCTGGAGGGAATCGCGATGCTGTAGTGTGCCGCTGGGTAGGCATTGCTTTCCGCGGCGTCCCGGGACTCTGAGTCTCAAGCCGCCACGATAAGCGTTAAGGAAGATGCTCTCGTCACCTGATCGGCTGCTACAAAGATGATGGGACGGATTTCTGAATCGTGGACTTCAAGAACGCGGTTCTAGACGAAGCGAACGTTCGCGGCAACGTCGCCAAGTTGCATGCTATCTTTGCCCCCAGTTGGATACCTACACTCGAATGGTCCGGCAGCTTCACGGGACTGCGATCCGGTGCATGTTGGCATCTACTATGCGGGTGTAAAAATGCTCCACTGGTGGAATGCGAGCACCGTACAGCAGAAATAACTCGCGTCCTGTAAGCGATTTAGCTTGCGGGCCGCATCAACATTCTTTTTTGAACTGTTACGAACGATTTCTAGGCCGATAAGAAAACTATTGATTGCCTAGGGGGCGTTGTGAACCGTGCTTCGAACATAGTCTTACTACTCTCCGCGTGTTTTGTCGGGAGTTACCCAAGCGAACTAGTTGCGTCGGATGTCTCGCCTGGGCACCCGGCTAGCGGCAGTTGTGCTGGAGTCGTTGGGAAGAAGGGGATAACGAGTGCCGCAGCTGCACGCCTATCCTGCCCAGTGGCAGAACCGAAAACGCCGGAGACGTTGGCGGCTACAGTGGCGAGAAGTGAGCATAAGCTAACGACAGGCCCAGCGAATGATACAACACCCCCGACGGATTTTAAGATCTCCGGTGCAATCGGCGTGTTGAGAACTACGATCAAGGTAGATGGAAGACCAAACGATATCGATGCTACGGAGGGGTTTGAGCGAAAGGTCGGCGAGAAAGAGATTGAGGAATCGGCGGGTACGTTCGGCGATCCGTCGAGGTTTATGCAACTGTTGCCGGGTGTGGTCTCTGACAACGATCAGTACAACGACTTTATTGTCCGTGGGGGAAACCCGGACGAGACACTCTTTCTAGTCGATAATATTGAAGTCCCTTCGATCAACCAGCTTGCTCTTTCCGATACGACAGGCGGGTTTGTTTCGATGATCGATAACGCTGCTATTCAGAAGATGACGTTGCATACGGACGCCTACGACAGCAAGTATGATCAACGTCTGTCTTCCATTGTGGAGTTCTCGACCAGGCCCGAAGGCAAGACGTTGGCGCACTCGGAGTCGGAGCTTGGAATCGCTGGTGTTGGCGGGTCGAGGAGTGTGCCGTGGGGAGACGATGGGTCTATGTTCGTGTCTGCCCGTCGGAGCATCTTGAATCTATTGACGAACGACATCGGTCTCAACGGAGTGCCTATCTACTCGAATGCCTTGATCAGGGCTGACAAACGCTTGGACGACAAGAATAACTGGTGGGGATTGTCGTTGACGGGAATCGATTCTATTAAGATTCATCCGAGCCCAGGGGATCCATTTGAGACGAATCCTTACGATATTCAATATCAGGGGTGGAGAAATACCACTGGTTTGAACTGGCAGCATGTCCTGTCGAAGCGTTCCTTCGGCGCTCTTAGTTTGAGTAACTCGGAGCAGTCTCAGTCAGTAGTGGAAGATGCGCAGTTGCTCAATGAGGCTTCGATTTATTTGGAAAATACCAGCGATGGTGTAACTACTCTTAAGTACGATTGGACTATGCAGGCAAAACAGTGGCTGACCGTGACTGCAGGCGCGCGGACCTCGGTGGATCGTTTGAACTATCGCGTGGATCAGCCTCTGGGTTTGCAGAATCCTTACAGTGAGGATCCGGCCCCTCTGGATGCTATGTCGTTGGATCGTCGATTTGCTGCGTTTTCCTCAGCGGGATATGGACAGGCGAGCGTGCTGCTGCCGCGTGGTATGAAGCTAGTCGCAGGGGAACGAATCTCGCAGTGGGCGATTACTGGAAGCACAATCTGGACGCCGAAAGTGCTCTTTATGGCTCCTGTTCTGGGCAGGCTGGTTCATGTGGGGTATGCCGAGTATGCTCAGCTTCCGCCAAATCTGTATCTCGTGTCGTTTACGAACCAACAGACGATGAAGCCTATTCGTTCGAAGCAGATTACAGCGGGGATGGATGTGGTTCGGAGTTCTCGCGTCGAGATGGCTGTGGAGGGATACCACAAACGATATTCGGACTATCCCGTGGCGACGAACTATCCGGAGCTCTCGCTAGCGAATATCGCTGATACTTTCGGGCAGGCGTTCCTGTTATTTCCTATGACGAGTAGGGGCTTGGGGCTTGCTCAGGGAGCGGAGTTTTCTGTTCGCTACAAACCATCGTCAGGATTCACGATGACGAGCGCGGTGACCTATTCGAGGAGTTGGTATTCGGGGCTGGATGGAGTGCTACGGCGCGGCAACTACGATTTACCATTTGTTGCTAATATTGCCGGCACCCTCAACCTGCATAAGAGGATGGTGCTTTCTTCCCGATATAGCCAGACATCGGGGAGACCTTATACGCCAGACAACATCGAGCTCAGCGATGACCAGGATCGCGACGTCTATGACCTCAGCAAGATTAATGCGGTGAGATCGGCGGCATACCACCGGCTCGACTTCAGGCTGGAGCAGAGTCAACCTATGCGGAGAGGCGTGTTTACCTGGCATCTTGGGCTAGAGAATGCGCTCGGGTCGACCAACTTTTACTCGAATCAGTGGCGTCCGCGAGCCCGTGATCTTGGTGTACTCGAACAGGATCAGATGCCGAGATTTCCGGACGGCGGCGTCAAGTATGTGTTTTGAATTAGATGCCGTTCGTTAGACGGTCGTGGTGGAGTGTAACAGAAACTTGCAGCATAACCTGAACTAGCAACTAAGTGATTACGACTTGCATTTCAAGTGTGCGTTGCACACCTACAGTCAAAATTGGTTTTGCCGATCGTCGCCTGCACGAACAGGCTTAGCGTGTTGAGTCGAGTGGTCTTCGTGTGTCCCTCGACTTGGTTGAGTTTCCCCGGCAAAACTCATGGGGAAGCACCTTTTGGTGCTTCCGTTTTAGTAACTCACAATAGTCCGCTCCGGCGGCCCTCTTCATTGCTCGAAAGGAGGCTGCGTACGGGCAGTCTTGTCTCTATGCAGCTGTCAGCACGATCCCTGCTCCCAGTTCCCTTCCACCTGGGCCGGCGATGATAGATGGAGTTGAACTCGAATCATATCTTAGCTAAGATATGTTAGCAGGATGAGGGCAGTCACGAATGATCACAGCCAGCATATTCGAAGCAAAGACCAATCTCTCGGATCTCGTAAAAAAGGCCCAAAAGGGTGAAATAGTAATTATCACGTCGGGGCGAGACAAAACCCCGGTTGCGCGGTTGGAAGCGATCCATCCGGTTGCAAAGAAGAGGCTTGGAGTTCTCGAAACGCCTGGGTTTGTGTTGACCGATGCGTTCTTTGAGCCCCTTCCGGAAGAAGAGTTGGGCCTCTGGAATGGAGACGGTGAGTGAAGGTTCTTCTCGACACGCACACACTCATTTGGGCTACGCTTGCTCCAGCAGCTCTCAGCCTCGAGGCTTCCTCGTTGATCTTGAATGAGGCCAATGTAATTCTTGTATCAGCGGCATCTGCGTGGGAAATTGCTACGAAGGTGCGTATTGGCAAACTTCCCGGAGCGGAGACGCTAGAGAAGGAATTTCTCGACGTGATGGAAGACGCGGGGTATACCCTGCTGGCCATAGACGTCGAGAGTGCCCTCCGCGCAGGTCGACTTGTTGGAGAACATCGCGATCCGTTTGACCGCATGATCTCGGCACAGGCCCTCGCCGAAGACATCCCAGTTCTAAGTGCGGATGCGAAGCTTGATATATTCGGGATTCGCCGCATTTGGTGAGGTGATTTGATCGATTACGCTCTGCGTGGATGGGGCTAGAAACGGAAAATCTAGCAGATAGACCTCGTGATTCGGTTGGATACTGCGTTGCGGATAATTTCAGTTGACGGCAAAGAATAGCCCGGTTGAGTTATCGCGGTAGCGGAACCTTGAGATTAATTGTTTTGCACCTAGACATCAAGGGAGGACTCACGGAACCTCCGATATTTGCCCATACGAATCCAGGGCAAACAATTCAAAGATCAGTTGCTTTATTTCCGGTTGGTGAAGGCGAGGGGGTGCTACGTGCGCCAGTTGGTGAGGTCCTATTCAGTTCTGTCACGTTAAGTGCTTGGGTGGAATTTTGACCGATGAATCAGGTCAAAACTTTGTCCGGCAACTAATCGTGCATCAACCTACACTCACTCAGGGAGCACCGACTATTTGCGGCGGTCTGGACCAAAAGCTTCCCGGTGCGGCTATAGGGTCGAGTGTTTGAGCATATAGACAATCTCATGGCCTACGTGTGATTCAAATGCGGTTCTGGCTAGAGAACAAAAGCCCCGCTGCTCCCAACCTTCCGAGAAGGCAGGGCGCTTCTCTTGTTAAGGCGTTATCTCGAGTGGGAACAGTACGGTTGATTCTTGATATCGTCTTCGAGCACGTCTACGTTCTCTAAGAACATTCGCTCAACAGCTCGCAGTGCAAACCAAACGTCTTTACGCATTTGGATCTCCGAACCTGCGGAATTCAGGCGTGAGCCTCATTGGCGTCAATCCTGGCAGACTCGGATTTCTGTCTCAAGAGTTCGACTGAAGAGTGCACGCCAGGGACCTCTGCAATGTCACGCCCTCTATCAAGAATAGATAGCAGAAGACAATATAAGACATCAAAGGAAAGGAGGGAGCGGGGGCGGCCGAAGAAAATCCACTCGCGCGTCGAAGCGACTGATGGTGGTTCAACCCAGTTGTCATCCTAAGTAATTGTGAGTGATAATCTAGAACTTCGTCATTTGATTGTCACGCATTTCTCTCCCTATCCCACTGACCAGTCCATTGAAGCCCCGTTTTTACCGAGAGGGCGAGAAGAATATACATACAACTCATTCACCACGAGGAGGACTCCATGGCCACAAGAGACTATTCCGTCGCTCCTGTGCTCCGCTTGCACGAACTTAGCAAATACCGTCAGATATCCGACATCTCCGCGCGCAGAAGACTAAGGTACCAAGGTCAGACCGACGTAGACCCCCCGCCTAAGCTTCCCGCAGACGCCGCATCTTACGAACTGGATGATAGATCGGAACCTTCAGTGTCGAGCTTCTGATTAAGTGTTTCTCAAACATGAGAAGACGACTTTGTTGTCTTGACAGCAACACCCGCAGCCGACACCGTGGCGGAGGTTCCCTCCGCCACGGATGCTTACCGATCTCGTATTGCTTTCAACCAACGCGAATCCTTACCGTGGGGGCGCCGAGCACTAATGGGCTAGCCAGGTGACAAAGCTCAATAAGGCCGCAAGAGATTACCTTCTGATTGCCGCAGCCGCGATCCTCACGGTTCTTTGGGCCAACTATCTCCAAACAACAGACTGCTCTTCAGCCCTCGCGATCGATTATTTCGGCATGCCCTCTCAAATGTCTGATCCTCTCAGCGCGTTGGAGTACCCTCGCAATTAATGGCACCCTAGCGCGTCTCGACCCCAGCATCATCGCAAGAAACTCCCGGTGAAGTTTGGGATTTCCGACTGAGTCGCATCCGGATCAATTGTCATTTCTAAAGTTTCATTAGAAGAGAGATCTGAGCAGGCATTTAGGAAATCTCTGCGCCCGTTTCTGAATAATCGATTACTCGCAATACCAGGTATTTCAAAGGACCTACACACCAATTTTTGGCACACACTCGACTGGAGACTGTCCGAAACTTCGCGGCGGCAGTTATGCCCCGCCCTCATAAATTAATCAAATTATTGCGTCGGATAGCTTACATAAGAATATACTGGCCCGTAGTTCGGCCGAGGCATTCTTAGAGTGCAGAGTGGAGATGTGATGGCCTTAATCAAGATTCTGCTGGTTGATGACGATGAACTTGCACGCCTGACCATGGACGCACTGCTGAAAGATCGCGGATTCGATGTAACAAATGTCTCAAGTGTTTCTGAGGCCTTGAGACTTATAAGCTCAGAAACGTATGACGTGCTTCTCAGCGACCTGCACATGCCGGGAGCAGGAGATGGGCTCACCGTCGTGAGTGCGATGCGCCACGCGAATCCAAGAGCTGTCACCATGTTGTTAAGTGCCTTTCCGGAGATGGACGCCGCCGCCCAGGCCATCTTGTTACAGGCCGATCAGATCATGGTGAAGCCTATGGATGTCACGGCGATAGTTGCGGCCATCGAGCAAAGATTGGCAAGCGGCACTCCTGCCGTTCGCACTGTAGAGACTGTGGCAGCAATTATCGAACGCTCAACCGAAATGGCTATTCAAGACTGGTTTGAGCTTGTCGAAACCGACGATATTGTGATGGCAGTCCCGCTAAGCCGCGAACAGCGTTGCGCTCATCTTCCCCAGGTATTTCGCGATCTGACCGCTCGTCTCATATCTTGCAGACCGATTGGCAGCAGGGAGATATTATCGCCGGCAGCCACTCAGCACGGCATCGCACGGCGCAAGCAAGGTTATACGGCTGCAATGATGGTAGAAGAGTCGCGAATGTTACAAATCACGATCTTTGATACATTGCAAAGAAATCTAGCCAGTATCGATTTCAGTGTGGTGTTATTAGGGGTGATGAGCATTGCGGATGAGATCGATTCACAACTCAGCCAAGCGATGATGGCCTATATCGCAGAGTCGATCAGTGATTCGTTGCCCGCTTGAGCATAGACTTCTTGATCACGTCTGGAGGAATCAGTGTGGGCAAAATCCGTCCCAGGATTTCTAGTTACTGACCACGGGTTCCCATTAATTAAGGTGCGCTTTCAATAAAAGCTATTTCTATCAGCAATAAACAACACCAATTAAACCACTGAAGTCCATGTCCCAGATGATTCGTGCGATTCCGTGACCCAAACGGGGGGTACTTATCACAAAGTAACTATGTCATTGTGAGTGAGTAGCTTAAACCGTGTTGCTGATGAAAGTTGGCATCCGGCAGAGCAGGCCGGGGAGCGTCTCACCATGAATCATGGTACATATTTCATCTTTTCCATTCCAACCATTTCAATTGTCGTCATCGGGATTTATCAAGTTGTCGATGAAATCAGGACCAAAAAATTCACCCTTGAACGCCGGACTCAAGTGTCTGCCGATCAGCCTTCAGCAGAATTCCAAAGCCGCCGGTATTCCGATTCAGTACCGTTGGGGACTCTTCGCAATCCCGAAACGTCCACTTCTGGTCCCACTGCTGAAGTGTTGGCGCCGCGGGCTCACAAGGTTTAGCGCTCTTGTCCCTAGACGACCTAACGAATCCACCAGGGGGATCGCTGACAGACAACCACTGCTGCGGATGCAGCAGCGGACATCCTCCTCTAGATGTTTTGATTCGCCGCCGGTTACTGGGCGAGTCGCTCTGCGGACGATTCCCGCGTACCGCCCTATAACTCGATTACCACCCTATATGCCGAAAGTTTCATCTATAAACTGACAGAGCGGCCACCAAAGGGGATGGCCATTACTATTTGCCAGGCGCGTTCAGACGCTCAAACTGCTAGACAGCTGTCGGCCGCTGTGAGTAGTGTGACCGATTAGCGCAAGACATAAGCGACGCCGAAGTTGTAGACAATCGGGGAAAGTCCATTTGGCGGAAAATTAGGCCACCTCTGAAACTCAACATCGAATGCACGAACGTTGATATGACGCGATGCTTTGAAGTCCAGTCCGCCACCAAGAGCAAACTGCCCAAAAGTAGAAGTAGAAGCCGACGGGAAATAGCCTCGCTGAAATCCAAAGCGGCCGATACCAAAAAGCGCCTTGGCGTATGGATGAAAACGCTTGTAGTGCCAGCTGTACCGAGGTCCCAGAAGGTAGGAATTTTCGCTGATGTCGGCCGGAGTGATAAGCGCCCAATGTATATCACCTTCGATCCCGACGTTATGGAAAAAATCGAAATCGCCGTATACCGAGAAGCCCTTCTGATTTTTGCTGTAGTCAGACTTGATGAACGTTCCAGCGACACCGATCTGTATTTGAGCTGTACTGGAAGCTGTTGGGACTGCTTGAGCATGCGACGACGTTGCCAGACTGAGGACACAGGCCACACAGCAGATCAAAGTATGCCGCTTCAACAGGGAGCCTCCTAAATAATTGGTCATGCCTAAGCTATTCTGAGGCGCTATAGCCCTGGGCAGCCGAAGAAGGTGGCCAGCCTCAAACCCGGTTCTTATCCTTAGCTCTGTTTCGATTTCATCATGAGTCCAACCTTGTCCCACCCGGTCCGAAGCAGTCTTATATGTATAAGTTCCGGTAACCATTCGTTTTTGAACTTTTGGCCAATCCAGTCCAGGCTCTTCAACTCGTTTAGCTTTTGTTTGGAAGCCGGTATTGAACTCAGCAATGTATTCGGCTGTGACGCTCTCGTGTTGTGCCATTTGATAAAATCTCCAGCTATCAGACTGTGAGCAGCGAAAAGGGTTGGAGGAATAATGAATGATCCCTAGTCCTTTGGCAAAGACCGCTTTCTTGTCTCTGTCAGGTTTGTGCCAGCGTTTGTGAAAACACCAAGCCGAATTCATCTCGCAGGTCGGGGAATCGGGCCTAGGTAACGTATCCGTCTACAGTGGGGGTGGATAACCTCCCTAACATTATGAAGCTTGACCGACTTAAATTCCGACCAGCGAGCGATGCCGTCCGCTTGAGTCAGACAAAGTGTTAGTCCTCGGCAAAATTTGCCCAAATATTTTGCATGAAGAGAAAAAGCTTTCTGTGGAGAGGATTGTGCCGTATCGCATAGTAAAGCTAGAAGTGGCAGCATGGACAATAACGCGGATAATAGTACTGCGAAGCGTAATTACTGCGCTCGAAACCTTCCATTCAACTCCGGTAACCAAGAGCCATCTAAAGTCAAATACGTGATGGGAGACTAGCACAGTACTTACACATGTTGCACCTATCGGTTTGGAGAAAACAACTTAGCTGTAGCTACTGTGGTCTATGAGTAGGTAAGTATCGTCACTCCAACGATCACAGCACCTCGCACCTATTATTTGTAGACGAGACAATATACCCTGCGACATGTTTGAGGCAGTTATACAGTGACCCAATAAATCAATTCTCATTTATTGCGTCGGCTAACTTACATTAGCATATACTAGCCGGCAGTTTGGCCGAGGCATTGTAGAGTTCGTCGAAATCAGAGCAACCTGATGACCTACATACCAATGATTTGGTCGCAAGGGCAACGAAGTTGCACTGATCCGACCGCATTCTATGGTTTTGCGGAGACTGTTACTTGCTAGTGTCGGCGCACATGACAGCCGCTATTCTTCCTACATGTTAGCCCTCTTCGCATCGTCGACTCTATATTGTCAGGCTGCGGAACCGTCTTGTCCGACTGTGAACGGCGCTTATCTTCGAATTGGCGACAACCGGAAATCTATGGATGAGAGCCATTCAGTCGGCTTTTGAAACTACCGGAGTCGCGGCTTCTGCGTCCAGCTACGGAGTAGCCCCTGCAAGATGAAGGCCCAATTCAGGGATCCTAAGTCCCCGTATCAGCTAAGAAGTACCAAGTTGGAAATCTGCCTGGTAGGGGTGACGGACAGTCGTCGTGACATCTCGTTTGCCACACTGCAGGAAGAGAAGGATCATCGCGAACTCCCGATGGCTAAATACAGACTATTGGCGGGCATCAATGCTCAACTTGATCCAAAGAACCTTATTGCTACAGCAGAGCTTAGGACATCATTGACATCCTTACCCAAGGCAAGACCCGCCAACGGCCGTCGTTGCGCTCCAACACGACCCAACGCCAGTTTCCACAGAGTCCTCCGCAGTACATGCCTATTTCTGTCATCGCCAGAGTATGCGCCTTGTTGAAATATACGGCAGTGAAACTATGCATTCCAGCAGCGCCTTTGAACTCATCCGGCGTTTGAGGTGCCTGCATAATGTTGTTCGGCGGAGGCATGTAACCACTGACATGACTCACGTAACGCTTGCGGGCTTCCTCATCCATCAATCGGATAGGCATAGTAACGGTAAATTTCGATGCGTCGAGTAGGTAGCGATCATGACAGTGTGCGTCGAAATCGGCGAGGGTCTCGGCAAATTCTGCTTTACGTTCCTCGGGTGCCTGGACCGCCTTATGAGGGTTCATCATGCCGCCGGTCGCACACGAACTGTTGGGCGGCTCGGCCTTGGTTGTGTCCTCCAACAGCCAAAACGAACGCGGGACCTTGCCCCATTCAATCTCATTACTTGGCAGCAATTGCGAGTATATGTCGTAGGAATCGGCGGCGCGTCTTTGAGGCATTGGTAACGGTTTCGGCTGCGGTGGGACCGACGTCGTTTGTTGAGCGACACCTGCCTCAAACACGATGGTAAACACCGAACCTACGGCCACACGAAACAGAGCCTTTATCACGCACTCTACTTGCATGTTTTTCTTCCGCTCCAAGTGAGCTTTTCTTGCTATTGCCACCGAATTGCTTGTTTAGACACCGTCCAGGGAGGCCTAGTTCCCGTCAAACGGGGTTGTGGGAAATAAACATATTGAAGGAGTCAGTTTTTATTGCAGGGGGTGAATTGTCCCTACCGTATAGCTATCCCCCCAGTCCCAATTTGTCGTTCACTGCAATCGCGATCTCCTGGTCTGATCCGAGGTAACGTTCCGTCGTCTGAATGGAAGAGTGCCCTAGCAGAAATTTGATCTGCTCCAGATCGCCTCCGTTGTTGCGACACAACTTCGCGCAAGTTCGCCTGAGATCGTGTGCACCAAAGGCCTCGACCCCAATCTCCTTCGCCGACTGCTCGACAACGGACCAGATCGACCAGTCCGTCAGCGCTTCGCCTTTGATCTTGCCGCCCTTGATAACCGACCGCAACAGCCTACCTTTTTGCACATAGGCGGCCGTGGTCCACACATCGATTGCTTGCTTTATCCATATTGGAATGGCCACCGTGCGTATGCGGCCGCCCTTCCCGCGCAGATCAGCAATTACCCAGCGGCCCTCACGCATCTGGATCTTTTCGACCTCAAGCTGAGCGAGTTCGTGTCGGCGCAAGGCGCAGCCAACCAGCAGCGCAAGAATAACGTAGTCGCGCTTGCCTTTTAGCGTGGAGCGATCCGGAACCGCCAGCAGCTCCTTCGCTTGAGCTCTCGTTAGCCAGTTTCCGAGTCGCGCTCCTTTCTGTGGGATATTTGGCACGTCGGTGAGATTTGCAGCTTCCTCAAAACCAAGCATCCCATTGCGCCTTGCCTCGTTCACTAGTTTGCGCATCGCTGACAGTCGTACATTCACGGTGGAGGGGGAGTCCTTTTCCATTCCAGCTCGCCATTCCATCAACGCTCGGGTGAGAGGTCGGCTGGCAGCAAATAGAAATAGATGATCCAGAGCGTTAGCATAGTTACGCTTCGAATGTGACGAAACGAGTGTGTCGAGAACCATTCTCTTTAGCTCAGCCAATCGGGGATCAAGTGACTCCGGCAACGCACTGAGGGCTGGGGGAAGCGTCAACGACCATTCGTCGTTGCTCATTTCTCTTCCTTCGGCTCAGCCAGCGTCGCTTTGCGTACCGTCGCAAGTTCCACTCGGAGCTTCTCGACTACCCCTTTAAAGTCTTCGATAGACGGAACCTCTTGCTCCAATGAGAAGACAGCGCTCGAGCTCTCGCTCCTTGAAGCCGTCTGCCAGGCTAAGAAAGTCGAAGTTGTACGGGTCGCGAAGAATCTGTTCGGCCATATCCGAGCCCGCCGGTGGTAACGCTCGGTCGAAGTTGGTATGTGCCTTCCCTTCCCTCTCATGAATCCTGCCTTTCAAGATGTGGGCCCGGATGTTTCGGCTCCAGCCGTTCTGAGTCGAGGGCGTGAAGGTACCAAATGCGAGTGGCAGGGTTCTTTGGCCCGGTCCAAAAGGAGCATATGGTGACCCCGCGGCAATAGTCCAGCCACCTGCAGCACTATTGGCTCCTCCGGCCAAGCCTCGGCGAAGGACCGCATATACTTTAAGGAACGCAGGCTGAAGCCCTCGATCCCAGGAAACTCGCTTTGCAAGTCGTGAGCCCGCCGCCCGATGACCCCGCTACCCCATCCCTCGCTCCCCCGCCTGATTAAGATATCCCTGCCGATTAACCAATAGAGCAGGACAAGTTCTCGGGTCACCGCAAGTGAAGGCCTCACCTGAGAGTGCCGGATGCGATTTTTGAGCTCCTGAAGGAGCTCGGGGTAGACAGAAGGGGTCTGGATAGCCGACTTCATCGGTTTCAGGGTACCACGTCGATTATCAACTACAATCAACATTGTCGTAGGTAATAAGAGATCGACATATTTTTCGTTATTGCGTATACACGCAGGTATTCCTGACCCTAAAAAAAGATCCTAAACTGGTGTCAGACTTAGCTTTCCCCCTTGGAGGTCATATGCCGCGTCCTATCTCCTGGCTCACTCGGCTCCACCACATTCGACAAACGGTAACCGCTTCTGTTCGCTCTCACTATGAGCGCCGAGAGATTGAAACACTCTTTCAAATTCAACCCAGGACTGCACAGCTGCTTTTAGAGATGCTTCCGACCACTGAGGTCGGGAGATCGCGACTCGTGGAGCGCCAGGTGCTCGCGGACTTTCTAGAAAGAATTAACGACTCCGAGAATCCATCCTTAGAGCTTGAGCGTATCCGAACCGAAGGAAATACGACTTCTCGCAAGAAACTGCGAACACTCGTGCGCAGAGATGTAGGCGAGTTGGGGATCGATTCCCTGCCGACGAACATTGAACTGAGTCCAGGGCGAATGGTGATGTCCTTTCGCACCATTGAAGAACTCGCCGAGGCAATGTATTCACTTGCTCGGATCATCGAGGCGGAAGGCGACGCGCTAGCTGAACGATACGAATTTCACAAAACACCCGAAGCTGAAGCAGACAGTTCCGAGTTGACAGCAATGATGGAGGAGCTTGAAGGACTAGAGAAGATGCGCGAAAGATAACAGGCCTTGGCACCTTTGGTTATTCGCCAACAGAGTCTAAGAGTCTAGAGATGGCTTCGTGATATGTAATTTTGTGACGGTCTGCATACGCTACAAAGCGATCATATTGTGAAGACACGAGACGAATCGCTAGATGTCTCGTCGGTTCAGCGGGTATGGCTCGTCGACGTCGGGCGTGAAGTCTTTCTTCACTCGAACTTGATGCTTCCCGGCTGATGAAACCATGAGGCGCAGCAGCAGCGTCAACGGCCTTAAGGTCAATCGGTGACCGAGGCCGAACTGATGGAAATGCGGTGAGCCTATCGCTTAAGCTTAGGATTTCACTCGAACGATTATCAGTTTCATCCTCAATAAGGCCAAATTTATTCATTTGGATACCTCTCTCGTTCTAGGGCATGCAACGTCTCCACCAACTCTTCTACGAGATCATGGATGTTTTGGTAAGCTGCCTCCAGATTCCCTACTTTGTGCTCTCCAAGCTCGGACAAGGTCAGCCTTTCGACGAAAATAGCCTTGAAAGCCAGACGTTCGGCCAAACTGGTGCGGAAGCGAGGTACACCGGCGGCGATCAATTCTGCTTCCAACTGGCGCTGCACCGAAGACACTGGCGCACCCGGCGCTGGTGTTCTGGTCATTAGAACCCTGAAAGGAATTTTGCGGGTGAGATTGGATCTCTGGGCGACCTTTTCCTCATCCCGAACGGCCCTAATCGCCTTGCCGGCCTGCCTAACATCAACGGCGCTGGCTTGAACGGGAATAATCACGAAGTCAGACATGGCAATGGACCTGGAGACAAGAACGCTAGCAGTTCCTTCAAGATCGATAAAGACAAACTGATCATTTTGGGCGTCAAGTATTTCCATGAGGTTTGATTCTTTGACCCCACCGATCACGCTCAGGGTCGTTTTCGAGTCGCCATTGAGCTTCCAATCTATGATGGGCTGGTTCGGGTCGGCGTCCAATACACACACGGAAGCCCCGCTTTGCGCAAGATACGTAGCAAGGAGGAGGGTAGTTGTACTCTTCCCTGCTCCACCCTTCGGATTTGAGACTGCAATTACCGGCATTTGGTTCCATTCTGCATTCTGCGATATCGCAACGTTATTTTGATATTGCTACTTTATCGCATGTAATCGGCGATATCGCAGCGATGTCGTAACTTTACGAGCGCAAGTACCTTTTGAATCAATACGGGCGATAACCATTGTTGTTGGGTTATCGCAGCGATATCGCAGTGTTGCATTAAGCAGTAAACCCCCGCTTTTGTCGCAGCGATATCGCATGTCGGACAGCGCGGCGCACCTCCCCGCTTTATTGTCGCAGCGATATCGCTATATCGCAGACAATTGTAGGTCAGGGCATCCACTCTGTTGTCGCAACGATATCGCAGCAACAATATTTATCGCTGGATGGCGGATCTAGGCTCTAAAGATGAGCCGCGGAATATCTGCATCACACCGACCCTATCGTCGGGCCTTGCGTTGCGTGGTTCTTCCTTTGCTGATCAACCCCAGCAATCCAGTCGACGTGGGTCGCGAGACGTCCCCGTGACGAAACAGGGAAGACGGCTACCTAATTTGCTCAGACGGTGTGAAAGTCACCGAAACGGGGTCACTCTCTCAAACTTTGCCAACGCACCTCTCTAAAGAATTTAGCGAGAGGTTGGCTGGCACGGTACTATATAACCCCTTTAGAATAAGTACTAAACGAACGAAAATATCAGCGAAGGATCCGTATTTTGCCAGCCAACCTCTCGAACATTAAGTGCCTCAGGCTCAAAAAAGACCCCCAGCCACAAAAACCGAGAGGTTGGCTGGCAAAATACGCACCAACTCCGATGCATTTTTGGCCAAACAAGCGATTGGAATAACGGCACGGCATCCTCCTCCACCCATTCCCGGGCATTAGAGAGGTGCGTTGGCAGGAAGCGAGAGGTTGGGTGGCAAAAATAGGGAGTTTCCATGGCAGAAACAGTGAGGTTGGGTGGCAAAAAGCGTGAGGGTCACTGGTTCTTCCAGCGCGAGGTCCACTGGCAAACTTAGAGAGGTTTGCTGGCAAAGATAGAGAGGTGCGTTGGTAAAGATTGAATGCTAACTCTCTTATCTGCAACACCTTAGAAAGGCCTATAGTACTTAGCTGTCTTTATAGTTCTTGCATTTATTAAAGCAATCAACAAACATAAGGCAGCAAACCACATGACTCGAAAAAACATTACTCAAAAACTCGATAATAGGCCATCCTCGCTGGTGCCTATCGCTGTTGATGTCGATCTAGTGAGATTCGAAAAAAATCTCCTCCAGATCGGGTTTTTCGGCGCAAATGATGCGCGAGACAAGAATCGAACGTCGCGCCGGCTTGAACAAATCGTTTTCCGTAACGGCCATAAGGTCAAAGTTGCTGCTGAATTTCGGGGATCCGAACAGTTAGGACTGCCTTCGACAACAGACCGGGACAAATTCATCGCTCTGCTCAAAATTATCAGCGAGGAACGAGCCAAGAGTGGTCAGATTACCAATCCGATTAGATTTAGCGGCTATCGAATGATTCAAGAATTGGGACTTTCGAGGAACGGCGAAATCTACGAAGAGATAGTGCGTTGGGGTAAGCGTATGACCGATACTACGATTACTTCAGAGCAAGTCGTTTACCGCGCCGCAAAAAAGGTGTATTCGGACGAAGTACTGCACGTATTCCGCGCTTTCAAGCGGACCGGGAGCAGCAATCTGAACGGGACCGAAAAACAGGAACACTACGAAGTCACACTTGAAGATTGGCTCATAGAGAATCTGAATCAACGTTACGTGATTCCAGAGGATTTCAATGCCTATAAACAACTCACTCGCCCAACAGCAAAGGGGATTTTTGGAAATCTTCACCTCTGGTTCCATGCGAGTCAGGGAAGGCAAGTTGAAAAGGACTACGCAGAACTCTGCAATCTACTGAATGTGCAGGCCTACCCGCATCTCTCGAAGATCAAGTCCACGATGGGCCTCGCACTTAATGAACTTGTGAAAATCAAGTACATCTCGAAATGGGATGTGGTGCCGATGACCAGTAAGAACGGATACAAAATCGTTCTTATGGCTGGCGCGGAGTTACTTCGAGTACTTCACAACTCGCGGCCAGAACAACGCGAACTGAGTACGGTATCGCTTGATGAACCGACGATGCCAAATGCGGGAAATGACGATGCCGCAAAGCTCCTGATCAAGCACGGAATCGCCGTCACAAAGGCTCGGCAACTCGTAGATCGGTTTGGTCCTGATACTGTCACCGACACCGTGGAGCACTTCGAAAGTGAAACGAGTGCAGGGAAGCGGAGCCGTGTCGATAATCCATCCGGATTGATCATCTGGTCTTTAGAAAACGGCGTAACAGTGCCGGCGGGTTTCATCAGCAGTCGCCGCAGAGAAGCGTTACGTCAGGCATCGGAAAGAGACCGGGCCAAGCAAGAAGCTATACAGGATCTCCAAAACACCTATCAGAGTTGGGTCGATGCGAAGAGGAAGGAAGCTGTTGCCATCCAATATCCTGGGGAGAAGCTACTGGAAAAGCTAAAAGAAATTGTAAAGAGTAGGCGCACGGATCCATATTTTATGAGAGCTCCTGCAACGCAACGAGTGAATTTAGCGAGGCAGATCCTAAACAAAGATGTTCGAGATACCCTGGTACTTCCTTCCTTTGACGAATGGCGTTCTGAAAACAGCCAAATAAGTCTCTTCTAAGAAATAATATGCTTAGAAAGCGTCGAAGAGGGCTCAGCAAGACCTACAAGCACATCAAAGTCGCCAGGGACTTCGTTGACTTTGGCGCCATGATCCGGGATAGCAATAGCGGTCTCTCGCTCGGCGCACGTGAGCCTCTGTTCTGCATTCGCACGCAGTCAATAGCTTCACATGACAAGAATTCGCACACCGGTAGGTTAAGACGCTTGTCAACGAACCTTCCGTAGCCTCTATTTCAAGTGCCTTGCGGTGCAAGCCCTCGTTGCCTCACCCTGGCTTTCTTCTTGCCCAGCTTCGGCTTCGATGCGGATTTGATTGTTCTGGTTTTGATCACAGAAGCCAATTTCGCGGATCCAGACTTGGTGGCCGATGTTCGTCTCACCTTTCGCGCCGGTGCAACCCCGGCGTCGACTTTCTCGCTCCTCGTCGGCGTGGAAGTTTGTTTAATCGCTTTTTTCTCAAAATTCCCGAAATAATTCCTGTGCCCTCGGTACCTACGGATCTGTTCAGTTTTTAAGAAGTCGGCGAGCAATGCGCGTGCTTGCCGTAAATGTGAGATTCGCTTATCAATCGCTAGTAGTTCGTTGGTCATGGTTTCCTCAGCATCAGAACGGTTGTCTTGGTCTCGCTACTTGAAGGAAAATCAACGAGTGTAGTTCATTTCTATTGCCAACAGTGTAGCAATACTCTTTGCTGCTACTGCGTGGCCGCAGAAATCTCGCCCGTCTACATATGTCAGGAGAGTTTCTAATGTGGTAAGCGTCGACTTCCTGTCGACCTACGGGGTCGCGTCGCTTTTCTGTGCCTGGGGAAGATGGAGCAAGTATCACAGCCGCTTAGGTCTCGCAGATTATTACGAAACTAGGATAATAACAACCTCTAGTAGCAAAGTCTTATGCCACTGGATGACGGCGTGGTTGATTTTGACATCGCGAGATTAGGAGAGGTGTTGCCCGAGCTGGTGAACAACTTCATCTCCGCCAACGACCGATCCCTTCAACTCCCCGTCGACATGACTGTTTCGTCAATTACTACCGAACTTGCCGAAAATCCGGCCGTCTCAACCGGTCTCTCCCAGCGAGCGTCGGGTCAGTTATTGAGGCGTGGCATCTTTGGCTTTTTGCTCGGTTCGTTTTGCGTCGTCTTTGGCCTTCATGTTTGTTTCGCGATTTTTGTCGGTCACCTTGCTTTTCTGCTTGGCCGACGGATCGGCGACTTTTTGGACGCCCTCTTTGCTCTTGTCATAGGCCTTGACTGAGGTTTCTTTTGTCTTGTCGACCGCTACTGTTCCGCCTTCCTTAGTCTTCTGATATCCCTTTTCAGTGCCGCTCTTGGTCTTGTTAGCCGCAGTCTTTGACGTTTTCTTAACAGCATGGCCAGTATCTTTGGCGGCATCCTTGGTCGCGGCACCGGCGTTGTGAACATCCTGCCCAGCTGTTTGAGCAAAAGATGATGCGGGGGCAAAGGCTAATACAGACGCTAGTGCCAGAGGTGGGAGGAATAAGCGTGATAACGAGATGATGGCCATAGTCATTAGGCGATAGTCTGTCCGAAATGGTTGTGCGGGTCATAGCCGGTTGTCACCGGAGGGCGGCTTTCAGACATGTAACGCGCCATGGAAATCACGGCGGTCTTAGCTCCGTTGAGTGCATCCAACGTTGAGAGTAGCGAAGAGCGAGTGCGGATTAGCCCATGCTGGCCGTCTCCGAATGCCGCTTGAAAAACCAACTCCGGCATAACGGTAGAATTCTTCCAAGTCTCGTCACCATCCTCAGTGAGCAGCAAATGTGTCCCAGTCCCCGCTGCGAATCCGAATTTGTCGCCCACAAAACCGAGAACAAGCAAAAACCCGTCTCCAGAGTTCTCGTACCTTTCTCCCAATGCTGGCCTGCATCAACCGAGGCGGCAATACTCCCTCCACTGCCCGCAGCCCACATCCCATTCTCGTGATTAATGAGAACTTCTCGAGAAATGCCTGGCGAAACCTTGCTCCAGCTGGAAGTTTGAGTAGCGGCTGACCAGAAAAGCAATAGAAGCGTGACCCTTTTCTAGGTAAAACGGTAGAAGCCGTTCGCCCAACCAATGAGGACCCGTTGTGCACATGGTCTCGCCAGTGTATCGGCGTGACCCGGAATCTTCCATGGAAGAGTAGACGAAAGCTCATTGTCCCTAACCGGAGTCATCGGAAACTTTCGATCCTGGCGCGTCAGTGTAGATCACACAAGTCGTCGCGCACTTTAGAATGGAATGGATCGCTCACGAGTGGCTCGGTGCCCCTGACGAACCTAACGGCTGTAATCTACCTTTGGATTGAGGAAACTGCATGATCAACCGCCGACACGTATTGAAGGGGATGGGTACACTTGCGCTGGGTCCCACGCTCCTGCCTCTTGCAACTCTTGCGCAGGCTGCACCGCCCAAGTTGACGCTGCCTCCGCCCGGTGCCGACGGTTGGATCTCGCTAATCAATGATCGCGACCTGACTGGCTGGTATTCCATGCTTCAGAAGAGCGGCAAGGACGTGGCGGAGAAGAAGCGCATTGTCACTGTGGAGAACGAGATGCTCCACATCCTGGGCGCTGACGTGGACGACACCGAATACGAGGCGGGCTACCTGGCGACGCACCAGGAATTTGAAAACGTGCGCATCCGCCTGGAGTATAAGTGGGGCGTCAAACAGTTTGCGCCGCGTACGATCAGCAAGCGCGACAACGGGCTGCTCTACGGATTGGTGGGTGAAGACAAGGTATGGCCGCGCTGCGTGGAGTGCCAGATTGAAGAGGGCGATGTGGGCGACTTCTTTCTGGTGGACGGTGTTCGTGGCGTGCAGTCTCCGCATGACGCTGGCCTCTTTGGCCAAGGCTTAAGTCTGGCCCATGGCTGGCCTGCACCCGATAGCGATGCCGCCAAGGCCGCAGGCAAGCCCAGCACGGAAGAACCGAGCACTGGCCGCAAGATCAAGGACGGAAATTTCGAGAAGCTGGACGACTGGAATACCGTTGAGGTGCTCTGGCAGGGCGACCGCGCAGCGCATATCATCAACGGCCGCTGCGTCAACACCATTACACAGCTTCAGCAACCGGACCCAGCGAATCCTGGCAAGTTCATCCCCCTAATGCGTGGCAAGATCGCTCTCGAGATTGAGGACGCCGAGATCTGGTTCCGCCGACTCGAGGTCAAGGCCATCGACTGATCGCACTACATCTCCACGACGCTGTCACTAGATCGAGCTCTCGATTCCGAACTTACCGCAACGGGACTTTTCGGGCGGTTCGGTTGTACCTTTCCCGATAGCCAGGTTTACGGCGACTTGCCGCCGGCGACCGTGGCTGCACTCTTGGATGAACACTATGAGCGAGCTGCTCCAAAGGCAAGAAAGCCAATCGACGACCACATTGCTCACTAGGAGGTTCTCTGCGACCGCTACAATGTATGCATGGGACTTTCGCGCTCTTCCAGACTTTCCTGTGCCATGGATTGGCTCCCTGCTGCGCTGAGCGTTGCGGTGATCGTCGCTGAGTCAACGGCGACCATGTCGGCGGAAAACACCAGTCGGTGGCTCTATCCGTTATGGGCGCGACTGTTTGGCCCGATCAGTACGGCGCACTGGGCAGAAGTGCACCACCTCATCCGTAAGACCGGCCACTTCGTCGGCTATGGAGGTGTCAGCGTAGCCTTTCTCTATGGCTGGCTTCGGACGTTACACCGCAGGCGCGGCAGGTACCGTCCCATTTGGCTGCGTGCCGCCTTCCTGGCAGTATCATGCACCCTTTTGATAGCCATCTTAGATGAGTACCACCAGAGCTTTTTGCCGAGCCGGACGAGCTCCCCAATCGATGTCTGCATTGACCTCTGCGGGGCCATTACGGCGCAGCTCATTCTTCTCACATGGTCGCGTAGTTGGAGACGACAGGACTCGTTATCGGATCGTATCAGTACAGCAACGTAGCGCCGAACAGTGCATGACTACCGAGAAACGCGCACGTCGTCAATTGAGAAATTCTGGATTGTCGGCAACTCGAAATTTGACTCATAGGTGAAAAGTCAGCATCTCGGACAAGTGGCGTCCCGTAGTTACTTGAAACGGCGTTTGCGGCAAGTTCACTCTCGGATGGCAGCCGGGAGCTCGAAATTGCGACTAAGACAACTTGTTAGGCATGTCCTTTTCGATTCGCAGTCGAGTAAAACGATCCTGGGTGCGGATATTCTCCGCGGCCCGGCCACTCTCTGCGAAAGAAAATCAGGCGACGTCTCTGTGGACGCCACACCTATTGCTAATCCGGCCTTGCATGACAGATGCTGGTTGCACACATCTTCGTCCCGATCGTCACTCAAGCGATGGATTACATCCTCTCCGGTAAAGCGCCTGCTGGAACCTTGTATAGGCTGCGCCAGCCCACCGGCTACCCCGACATGGTCGGCGCCATGTTTTGGACTATCGACGCCGACCGCCGTGGCGACTACAACTACTCGAACGTCGTCGGCCCGCAACTTCACAGCTACTCTGCAGCCAAGTAGCGATGTCTCCAGTGCGGAGTTAGTTAAAGTAAACAGAGCATTGTGAACTAAGCAACTTTTGGGGAGCTACGGCGACCAAGCCTACAAAAGCGCGTTTCTTAAGATTAATGTTCTATGGATTGTCGTCATTGCCTTAGGTCCACTCAGGAAATTGGCTGCGGTTCTCGTCGAGGGCGGAAATTTCGTTCATATCGTTCGTGGTCAACGAGAAATCAAAGATAACGAGGTCCTCTGAGTTGTTCATAACACTTAGTGTCGCGTCGACGGTGTTAGGTTGACGGATGCGTCCTTAGTTCAGTTTCGGAGCAGATGTGGGTGTTGGGGTCGCTCATGGATGGGGGTGGGGTGGTGGTGCCCCAGGTGGAGGGTGCAGAGCCCATGATTAGGACCAGCGTTGCTCCGTCTTTGATTTGGGCGTGGCGGAACCAAGCGTTTGGGAGATCGACTCCGTTGAGCGTTGCGGATTGGATGTAGCGGTTGAGTCCGTTGGGATCGAGGTTCTTGGCGATGACGCGGAGCTTTTTGCCGTTGGCGAGAGCGAGTGAGGCGTCGGGGATGCTGGGGGTGCTGACGAGGTAGACGTCTTGGCCGGCGACAGGGAAGAGACCGAGGGTGGAGAAGATGAGCCAGCTGGACATGGCACCGGAGTCGTCGTTGCCGGGTATGCCTGCGCGGGTGTCGGTGAAGGCTTTTTCGAGGAGGAGATGCACGATGTCAGCCGTCTTGTCGGGGCGGAGGGCGTAGTTGTAGAGGACGGGAATGAGGAAGCCAGGCTCGTTGGTGACGTCGAAGTGGCGACGACCGAAGATCCAGTCGAGGCGGCGGACGAAAGTCTCGTTGCCGCCTGCCATCTCGATGAGGCGGCGCATGTCTTGTGGGGCGTAGATGGAGTAGGTCCAGATGTCGCCCTCGTAGAAGAAGTCGGGCCAGGTACCGCGGACGACGAGGTAGGGCGGGGCCCAAGTGCCGTCGGGATTGCGGGGGCGGAGGAAGCCGTGGAAGCCTTCGGCTGTCATGTCCTTGTCCCAGAGGTGCTCGAAGTTGTGGGTGCGACTGGCGTAAAGGGCGGCCTCTTTCGGTTTGCCAAGGCCGCAGGCCACTTCGGAGATGGCGAAGTCGTCGTAGCTGTACTCGGCGATCCGGGACCCAGAGCGCTCGTCGGCGAGGGTGATGTAGCCTTTTTCGTTGTAGTCCTTGAGGCCGCCACGACCTTCTTTCTGCGCGTTGATGGGAGGGACTTCGGCGTCGTGGACCATAGCGGCGAAGGCGGTTTCGTAGTCGATGCCTTTAAGACCCTTGACGTAGGCGTCGGCGACGACGACGTTGGCGTTGGAACCGCCCTGGGTGCGGCCGTTGTCGTTGCCGCTACGGGCGTCGGGCATGTAGCCGGTGTGACGATAGATGTCGATGAGGGAACGGATGATGTCGCGCTGGCGGTCGGGGGAGATGAGGGTCAGGAGAGGGCTGGAACTGCGGTAGGTGTCCCAGATGGCGTAGTAGTCGTCGTAGTAGGGCTCGGTGGATTGCCAGTCGGGATTTTCACCGGTGCGGTCGGTGGGCATGAGCATGATGTGGTACATCGCGGTGTAGAGCTGACGGCGCTGAGAGTCGGTCTCGCCAGTGAGGTGGAGTTTGGCTAGCTCGGTGTTCCACAACGCTGTCGCGGCGGAGTGGGTGGCGGCGAAGTTCCAAGCGGGGATTTCCTGTTGGACGTTTTGTTTTGCCTGATCCGCGCTGATGAACGAGATGCCTACCTTCGCCTGGATGATCTGGTTGGCGTGTGTGGTGAAGTTGAAGGTGGCGCCGATGGCGGTGTCGGTAGTGGCTGTCGCGTCTTTGGCGGAGGTAAGGGTCGTGCCCGTCCAGGTTTGTGCGGTGGTGGCTGGCGTGTCGAGGACCATGTAGTAGTAGACCTTGTACTCGCCTCCCTTGTTCCAGCCGCCGGTGAAGCGGGCTATGCCTTGAGCTTCGTGATTGCTGGTGAGGTGGACCTCCGCGCCGAGGAAGCGCTGTGACTCGGAGCCGGGACCGAGGTCGAGCGCGTGGCCTACGTTGATGGTGAGGTGAGATTGCTGTGATGCGGGGAAGGTGTAGCGGTGGAAGCCGACGCGGCGGCTGCTGGTGAGTTCGGCTTTGATTTTGTAACGGGTGAGGTTCGCGCTGTAGAAGCCGACTTGGTTGACCTCGTCGGTGCGAGGGGACTTGATGTCGTTGAGGTCAAGGGGGCCGGTGACGGGAGCGACGAGGATGTTGCCGTATTTTCCTTGTGCGCCGCTGAGGTGTAGGTGCGAGAAGCCGAGGATCACTCCGTTGCTTGAGTAGCCGAAGCCGGAGCGGCGGCCGTCAAAGGTCTCCATGTCGGGACCGAGTTTAACGAGGCCGTAGGGGATGGCGGAGCCGACGAAGGTGTTACCGCCCCAGTCAACGCCGATGAAGGGATCGACGTTGTGGGTGTAATCGGGCGTTGATCTTTGTGCGGCGAGTGGAACTGCAAGCAGGAGTGCGGTAAGGGAGAGGCGGATGGAACGCTTGATGATATGTTGCACTGCTGCTTGCATGATGGGTCCTTGATGTCTTGAGTGCCGTGAGGATTTTCAGGAGCGTGGCCTGTGTACGCAGGCCACGCTCTTGTGCTGTTGCGATGGTAGAGCGTTAGAAGGAGTAGCGAAGGCTGGCCTGCATTGCGCGTTGGCCGGTCTTGCTGGTGACCTTGCCGAAGGCTGCGTCGGTGTAGGTGGAGTCTGGTGCAGACCAGTTGGGGTGGTTGGGGAAGTTGAAGGCGTCGAAGCGGAAGGAGAGTGCCTGACCTTCAAAGGTTGCGAAGCGCTTTTGCAAACTTGCGTTGAAGCTTGCCTGGCCGGGGCCGTAGATCAGGTTGCGGTTGTGCTGCGACGTAAAGGTTCCGGCAGCGGGTAAGGAGAAGGCGCTGGGGTTGAACCAGAAGTTGTTGTCTTTGCCGGTCGAGAACTTTCCATTGCCGTGGAGCGTGGCGCCGGGAGCGATCTGAAGGAACTGTCCCTGGAAGCCTGCGCCGACGCCAGCGATGTCTTGGCTGGTTGCGACGTTGAAAGGCGTGCCTGTCTGGAACTGATAGGCCTGTGAGAGTTGCCAGCCACCGAGAGCTTCGTTGGCGATGCGGTTGCCGCTGCGGAAGGGGATGCGGTACACGGAGTTGAGGACGAGGACCTGACGGAGATCGTAGTCGGCTGTGCCACAGAGGCCTTTAGGGTCGTCGGCGTTGGGGAGGATGTTCTTCTGGAAGGAGCCGCAGTCGCGGGAGTGAGCGTAGGTGTATGCGACTCCGAAGCCGAGGCTGTGGCTGAAGCGATGATTCACGTCGATCTGCAGGCCCTGATAGAAGGCCGTGTCGCCTTGATAGACCTCGGTGATAGCAGCGTAACCGAGATACGGACGATGAGCGTTGACACCGTTGGTCCCGAAAGCCTGCGCGGTTCCGATGGGCGCCTGGTTCACGTCGGATTCAAACTGCTGATGCAAAGAGTGGCGGCCCACGTAGGAGACGTCAGCGACTGTATCGAAGCCGAGGTCACGCTCGACAGATACGTTCCAGATGTAGGCTTCAGGTTGCGGGGACTGCTGGTTGATATCGCCGGAAAGCGTTGGGAAGGAGCCGGTGCCGATTGCAGTGCCAGCGGGTTTGTCTACGCTGCCGCCTGTGATCGAAACCACCTGCTGCAACGGAGCGAAGCCGCCGAGAAATACGTTGTCGGAGGTGCCCTGACGGCTGGTGTAGCGGCCGAAGCCAGTGCGAAGAACCGTTTTGTTGTTGAGCGAATAGGCTACGCCAAGACGTGGCTGGAAGAGAAACTTCTGCACGTGAACGTAGCCGCGCGGAAGATCGTGGAAGAGGTTGTTGTACTGTCCGGTAACGGCGATGGGAACGTGAGCGTTTGCGCTGGCGGGAAAGCCGTTGCCGAATAGAACGGTTCCGTCGAGCGGGTCGCCGCTGGCAGCTATGGGATTACCCGTTGTAGGGTTCACACGTACTGCCGTTGCAGGATTGTAGAAGGCAGGGTCAAAGGTTCCGGCGTTGTTCCAGATGCTGTAGAAGGGGTGAATGCTGGTGTATCGCATGCCGAACTCGAGGTGCAGCTTCGGCGTAGCTTTCCAGGAGTCCTGTGCGAAGAACTCGAACATGTTAGCGCGGCTGGGAGTTTCGTTGCGCGGACCGATCTCGGAGTAGGTGTTGAAAACGCCGAGGGCCGCGTCCGCGAGATCGTAGCCGGTGCCGTTGGTGTTGGTGCTGGAGAAGTCGAACTTGCCGTTCTGATTGTTGGTTTGTCCGGGAGTGGAATTGGCAAAGGCGATCTGATCGTCATCGTTTTCGCCAGCCCGCTCAAAGAGAGCGCCCGCGCGCAGAGTGTGGTTGCCGATAATGCGGGTGACGGTGTCGGCGAAGTCGAATATCTCGCCCTGAGAGTGAGAGGGGTAGGTGCTGCCATCGAGTGTGGTGATGCCGGTTGTATCAAACGCGATGGTGGGAATTTTGTTTGGGAGATCCTTACCTGCCGGAAAGAGGTAGGGATAGTTGATGCCGTATGCGGTGCGGTTGTAGGTGCCGGTCGATGTGTCGATGCTGAGGCGAGCGGCGTCATGGCTGGCGGTGAAGAGAAATTCGTTGGTGGTACTGGGACCGAAGGTGTGGACGTAGTCGAGCGAACCGGTCTCGTTGGGACGGCTGTAGATGCGCGGGACGATGTCGTAGTTCGACGTCGCGAAGGGGTTCACCTCGTGATAGTAGAAGTGAATGAGGCGGAAGCGGATGTAGTCCTTCTCGGTTGGAAGGATGTCGAGATTGCCGCTGTCGATCTGTTGCTGGATGGGATAGTGTGCGGTCTCAAGCAGGTTGGCTGCACCAATTTGAAAGCCTGGTGTTGGTGTGGGGAAAGCATTGAGCAAACCTACGCCATTTGAGCTAAGACGATTTTTGGGGATGATGTTGCCGGGAAAACAGCCAGGGCCGCCGGCCTTCGGATCGCAGGGGAGACCGGACATGGGGTCTTTGATGTGCTGCGCTACGGAGCTGAAGTCGCCGGTTCGGAAGGCTGCGTTGGGAACGGTGTCTGTCTCGGTAGAGAGCGAGGGATTGCGCACGAAGGCTTCGGAGTAGAGGAAGAAAACTTTACCCTTGGGTATGACATGCGGGATATAGAGAGGACCGTCGAAGACAAAGCCGAACTGGTTGTATGTGAAGGGAGCGACGCTGTTTGTCTTGAGGGCCGCAGGGTAGTTCGGGTTTGAGTTGTTGGCGTTGTCGTTGCGGACCCAGGTGTTGGCGTTGAGGACGGGGTTTTGAAAGTACTCGTAGGCGCTGCCGTGGAAGTGATCGGTGCCGCTCTTGGTGATAATGCGAATCTGACCGCCAATGGATCGGCCGTACTCTGCAGGGTAGTTGGTTGAGAGCACCTGGACTTCTTCGACGGCGTCGAGGTCGGGTGTGCCGACGGAGTCACCACTGGCGCGGATGCGAACGGCGACGGCGCCGTCGTAGGTGAGAAGATTGTCGCGCTCGCGGGCTCCGTTGATGTTGATGGCGCCGAGGCCGGTGCTGAAGTTTGGGGAGGACACGGTGCTCGTGATGCTTGTAATGCCGGCCTTGGTGAGTGCGAGATAGATTGGGTTGCGGCCATTGAGTGGAAGATTGTCGGCCTGGCTGCTGGTGATGACGCGGCCGAGGGTGGAGCTGTCGGCCTGCAAAGTCGTTTCGTTCGCGGTTATTTCAATCGACTCGTTATCTTTGCCGACGACGAGGGAGACGTTGACCGTTGCAGGGATCGCTGGGTCGAGGTTGTTGTTCGTTCTGATGACCGTGTCAAATCCCGGCGCCACCACCTTGACGGTGTATTTGCCCGGTGCAAGGCCAGCAATCGTGTAGAAGCCGGATTTGTTGCTGATGGTCTGGTGCTCGGCGCCGGTCTGCTCGCTCACCACTGTGATGGCAGCTGCCCCGACGCCAGCCCCAGAAGGATCGGTGATGACACCGGCGATCGAGGAGTTGTCGGACTGCGCAAGTAGTATCGCCGGGCAGATGGCCGAAATGCCGATGAGCAGTGCAATAAGCAGTAGACGAGAAACACAGGGGAGATTGGCTGCGAACCTCGTCAACCTTGAGGGTGTCGATTCATTGGGAGTGGATGATGTTGCTTGCGTTTCTGACACACGTGCCTCCTGGCGAGAACGTAAAAGTTTGTTGAGTCGGGGCGTTAGTGGGCGGCCTCCCGGCGAACGCAGGAAGGTGAGCGCAATAGTTTGCTGAGGTCTTGTGTCTTATTTCATCGGAGGCTCAAGCAACGAATCGACACATCCGGTGGGCGCGGTTATTGGATTACAGCGAGCGATCACACCATGCGGGAGGCCGACGAAGAATCCAGTCCACCGCGAGGGCTCGGTGGATGGGTAGTCGGTGCTTAA
This sequence comes from uncultured Edaphobacter sp., assembly GCA_964658525.1. Taxonomy (GTDB): domain Bacteria; phylum Acidobacteriota; class Terriglobia; order Terriglobales; family Acidobacteriaceae; genus Edaphobacter. The sequence continues at coordinate 17,572 of CAZZZG010000005.1, read as the reverse complement.
CATCTGTGCGCCGCTGGAAAGAGCTATGTCGGCTCGGGTATGGTCGTCGGTACGCGCGGCTTCCGTGCCGTCGTCGGTGCGGGTGCGGATGAGATATCCTTGACGTGCGAGGGCGTCGATCTCGTCCTTCGTCCCATCATTTTCCTCGGTGAAGGCTGCGTCCGGTGAACCAGGCGCGGCGTTGGTGAAGATGAGACGACCACGAAGAGAAGCATGCCCCTGTGTGTAGACCGGGGCGACGTTGCGCTGGTCCATAAGAAAGATGACCTTACCGCGAGAGTTTGAAAGCATTGGCCAACCTCCAGTCTTCTTACTGGTGGCAGATGAAGCACCGCCGGTGGATTGAATGGCTTCGAGCAGTGTGTCGTAGCTGCCACGAACCTGATCTGGTGTGATCATCTCGTTGGAGGAGAAGACGGAGCGGATTTCGGCGTCAAGCGCGTCGAAGGTCTCAGATGTGAAGGGCTCAGGCGTGTGGGCTTGCGCCGCTGATCCTTCACGGCCCTGTTTGGTCTCGACCAGGATGAAGATGGGTAGATGCTGCGGATGCTGTAGCGACCAGCCGCGAATTGTCGTGAGGCAGGCGATGAAAGTGTGGCAGGAACTGCGTTGGTCTACATCCATGACATGCATCACTTTGAAGCCAGGCTTGTCCATCTCGTGTTGCGGATCGAAGTCGGGATCGGCCGGAAGCCCCGCTTCTGCAACTTTGCCCACAATGGCTGGATTCGAGTAGCGACCGCCCTTCGAGTCGGCGTAGATGTCGATCTCAAGCTGACGCACGCCGCCGGTCAGCTGATCGGCCAAGGGGGCATGAGCATAGTCGAGTGCGCGCATCGCCTTTGGGTTCTGCAGCTCGATGAGCTTGCGTTCGCTGGGGGCGATGCCAGAGTGATAGCTGTTATGACTGCCTATGACTTGAATCTGATTGATACGCAGCGTTCGATCCTGCTCGGCAATGGTATTTTGCTGCGCGAGGCCGCTCAGCGGAAGCATGATCATGAGTGGAAGTGCCGCTCGAAAATTCGTCATCTTGTCTTACATCCTTCTGAGATGGTCGGAGAGGAAGTTGGCCGATAATACGGAATTGGAGATGGCATGTGTCACTGCAGCCGGTCATAGATTCTGTTCTTTGTTGAGATTTGATCTTCCTCTGCTTATAGGTTGTTCGTTAGGGGGATCCACGGTGTAAAGAATGGAGTACACACGGAGGTGAAAACTCTCATCTAGCAGAAAACAAATTGCTTATAGCTAGGCGCCAATAAATAATTTGATGCTGTCGTAATCTTTGATATCTCATATATCTTTTGGATTCATGGAGCAGTAACAAAAAGCTAGTCCTGTCGATGTCTACTAATGACAGTGGAAGATACTTCAATAAGCAAGGGACGAGGGTCCGCCGAAGCGGAACGTCTGTCAGGAGCGGTCGATGCGGACCACCTTATGCCGCTTGAAGAGGATCCGCGCTGGAGCGTCGCGAGGCGAGTCGCTGCGAGTAAAGGATTCGCCAAATCCAAATTTTTGATCAGCTTCATCCTCTATATTTGCGAGAAGCACCTGCTCGATCAGACCAGCGAGATCACCGAGCAGTTGATCGGCGAACATGTCTTTCGACGCCCACAGGGATACAACCCTGGCGAAGACAATATTGTTCGCAACTATGCGCGTCTGCTACGGCAGAGACTCGATGAGTATTTCAACAGCGAAGGCATCGATGAGACGATCCGGATCGCTGTTCCCCGGGGCGGCTATGTGCCGATTTTTATTGAAGACGATAAAGCCGTCGGGGAGAGCCGACAGCGGCCTGCGCATGTTCGATTGATCGAAGTCATCGGCGACTCGTCGCAACAACAACCGGAAGAGATAGTTGATCGGGCGGTGAAGGGGCAGGTGCCCCCAGGTCGGCAGGTCTTGGGGCTGAGAGCCTTATGTGCTGCGTTGTTTTTGGCTCTTGTCTTCTTGGCGGCGCGCGACGTCCACATTAAGTCGCCGCAGCAGAGTGTTGCGGATCGGTTCTGGAGCGTCTTCTTCTCCTCGACACGGGACACATTGCTGGTACCGGCCGACAGCGGACTGGTCATCTATCAGGATCTCACCAATAGAAGGATCCCTTTGGCAGAGTACGCAGCCGGAGAGTATCAAAAGCACACGTCCGACACTTCCGGTATAGATTCAGCGATGGTGAACGAACTTGGTGGACGGCGCTATACGAGTGTTGTGGATTTGCATATCGTCTCATCTATCTCTCAGCTTCCAGCAGTAGTGAAGAACCGGTTCAAAGTGCGATATGCGCGCGAGGTGACGCTGGATGATTTGAAACAATCCAATGTCATCCTGCTAGGGTCCTTCGATTCCAATCCATGGGTAGATCTGTTTCAGAGGGACCTAAACTTTCAGTTCGAACGTCAGCCACAGGTCGACGACGTCGTCATTCATAATCTTCACCCTTTGGCAGGGGAGAGTGAGTACTACAAGACAGACCAAAGCGATTCCGCTCGCAGCACATTCGGTCTGATTGTTGTTACTCCGAATCTGGATGGCACGGGCCACGTCCTTCTGATTGAGGGAATTAATATGGCTGGCACGGAGGCTGCAGCAGACTATCTTTTTAGCGATGCTTCGGTGCCGCTGTTGAGCAAGATCTTCGATTCTAACGGTAAGATAATGCCGTTTGAAGTTCTGCTCGAGACCAGTAACATCGGAGCGAACGCTCCACGTCCACGAATCATCTCCCAGCGGATCCTTCAGAGATGAACTTATTGCAATGTCCTGAGGAGAAGTGAGTCCACGGGGTCATCGAACCCGCACGGATTCGGACGACACGCCAACTGAATATCGGTGCCTGGCTCGCAACAATCAGACGAACCTAAGCTAGGAAAGTGAGTGTGGGATCCTCCCCGGTCTCAGCTAGATAGCTCCTCTTGCACTTTGTAATAGCTCACAACCGCAGTCGAAGCTTCTAGGTTGTTGTCGAGGCCCATCGTTGAATTCCGGGTGTGGTAAGAGCAAAAAGCTGTTCCCTCTGCAAGACATACTATTGACCACCTTTAGGTCTGAGATACTACGCCAGATGATTCCGAGAGCAACACGTTAGACTGGGAACTCGCCAGGAAGTTAATTTATCGACGAGGTCAGCGCCTATGCTCATCCGATCCGCGTTCGACCTTCAGTTTCATCTACCGAGCCCTTCGGTGGTCGTTGCTCTTCTGCATCTGCATCCGTCGCTACATGAGCGACTTCGCTCCGCTGATGACCTGCTGGTTGAACACCTCGGTACGGGATCTTTGGTCGGTGCCGAGCCACGCGTGCTCATTACAGCAAGTGACTATACCGACTCCTTCGGAAATATCTGCTCACGGTTTGTTGCTCCAGCCGGTCACCTGAGAATTTCCGGAACAAGCCTGATTGAGTCGGATAATCGTCCCGATAAGAGTTATCCCGATGCTCAACAGTCATCGATCGAAGACCTGCCGACCGAAGTCCTGCAGTTTCTGTTGCCCAGTCGCTACTGCGAGGTCGATCGCTTTGGCGGGATAGCTCATGACCTGTTTGGGTCCATACCAGCAGGCTGGGCCCGGGCCACGGCGATCCGCGATTGGGTTCACGAAAAGGTGATCTTTAACTACAACGCCGCGCGGCCAACCAAGACCGCGATGGATGTCTTCACGGAGCGCGTAGGTGTGTGCCGAGACTTCCAACATCTTGCGGTAACGCTTTCACGATGCCAGAACATACCGGCTCGTTATGTTACTGGCTATATCGGGGACATTCGAAGACCCTCAAGCGGGCTTGGCGACTTCAGCGCGTGGTATCAGGTCTTTCTCGATGGACAGTGGATCGATCTAGATGCTCGCCATAACTATCCTCGCCTTGGCCGAATTTTGATGGCGACGGGAAGAGATGCGGCTGACGTGGCCATGACAACCACTTTCGGCGCGGCAAACCTAACTTACTTCTATGTAGATTCCTGGGAGGAAGATGCTGAAGGAAAGAGAATCGCACTTCCCGAACGTTTCGAGGCTGGGCCGGATCTAATGAATCGCAGTGAATCAAGTATGCCCACGCAGACCAACGGCAGCCAGGCCAGTCCAATACAGACGCAAGCCGCGACCACCTAATGCATTAGATTTAAGCGAGATCGGGGTCTCTGAAGACCGCACGAGGGTGAATGGGAACGAAAGTTCAGGTGCACCACAAATCGCGTTACCACTATGAAAAGCCAGTATGGTTAGGACCACAGATCATTCAGCTGCGTCCTACCCCGCATTGCCGCACACCCATTCTCAGTTACTCGTTGGAGGTCAAGCCGACCGATAGCATCTGCACCTGGCAGTTCGACCGACTGACAAATCATGTAGCTCGGGTCGTCTTTCCCAGTCAAGCATCCGAGTTTTTCGTTACGGTGACTCTGATTGCCGATATGAGTCCGATAAACCCGTTCGCCTTTCTTCTAGAGCCTGAGGCCGAGAAGATGCCTTTTAGCTACAAACCTGAGGTGGCGAGAGATCTCGAGCCATTTTTAGCGGTCGGGGCTGCCGGACCGCTTCTCAGTGACTTCGTTAGGAGCGTTCGCGGTCCGCAGCCGACCATGGTTTTCTTGCTCAAGCTGAACGAGAGGTTGCGTAATGAGGTTGCGTATACAACGCGTCTTGAACATGGGGTGCAAAGCTGCGAAGAAACTCTCTTTAGGCGAACAGGCTCGTGTCGCGACTCAAGCTGGCTCCTAGTACAAGCGTGCCGTCAGTTAGGAGTTGCGGCCCGCTTCGTCTCGGGATATCTCATTCAGTTGGCGGATCATCAGAGTTCCGGGGAAGAAGATGCCCGGAAGACCGACTCGGTGGATCTCCATGCCTGGGCTGAGGTATATCTTCCAGGAGCAGGCTGGATTGGCTTGGACCCCACTTCAGGTCTGCTGACGGCGGAGGGACACATCCCCCTGGCTTGCAGCACCACGCCGGGCAATGCTGCGCCCATTTACGGTACTGTTGAGCCGGCCGGTGTAAAGTTTACTTACGAGGTGACAGTGCGCAGGATGGATGAAACTCCAAGCCTGACTACCCCGTTCAGCGAACACGATTGGAACGAGATACGAGAGCTGGCGTATCAAGTCGATCGTGACCTTATGGCCCAGGATGTGCGGCTCACGATGGGTGGCGAACCAACTTTTGTCGGCATCGATGACGCAGAGAGCGCCCAGTGGAATGTTGAGGCACTCGGCCGGCAAAAACGTAGCGCAGGGCTATCGCTGATTCGTTCCATTCGGCAGCGTACAGCGTTGGGTGCGCTGCTTCATTTTGGTCAAGGCAAATGGTATCCGGGTGAGCCGATGCCACGTTGGGCGTTCCACTGTATCTCGCGCAAGGACGGTGTCCCGGTGTGGGAGAACGGCGACCTGTTCGCTTTAGAGAGCAAGAACGATGACTATGGCAACCAGCAGGCCTATGAGTTTTTACAGGCGCTGAGTCGGCGTCTTGGGGCTGAACCGGGAAATATTTTGCCAGCAATGGAGGCTCGCTCCGCACAGGAGGGACCGGCTGGCTTCGTTCTCCCATTGCGACGACGTCAGCCCGGCGGCCACCTGGCTTGGTCGAGCCAGCTATGGTTCGAAAGACCGGTGACGTTCACTTTGTCGGTTGGCGACTCGCCGATCGGCTACCGGATCCCTCTTGAAATGATGCCCTGGGTCGCACCCGATGTTCTCGAACACGAGCTTGGTGAGGATGGACAGGTGACGTTACCGTCGGCAGCTGCGCGGCGGCCGGAGATGTTCAATCAGGATCCCAGGCCAGATCCGCTTCCGCCGATTGCAGAGGATGCGGCCTCAGCGCAGGAGCTTATTCGACCGTCGCTCTGCGTAGAGGCGCGTGACGGGCGACTGCATGTGTTTCTGCCTTATGTCTCAGTACTTGCGGACTATCTCGACCTGGTAGCGGCTGTAGAGGAGACGAGCCAATATTTGCAAATGCCCGTCTGGATCGAAGGTTATTCTGCGCCCCCAGACCTCCGGCTACAAATCTTCAGTCTCACGCCGGATCCAGGTGTGCTCGAAGTCAACATGCCACCCACGTCGGAGTGGGACGAACTGGAGTCGCTTCACGAAGTACTTGCCCAAGAGGCGGCGCGGCATCGTCTTATTGCAGGAAAATTCGGCTATGATGGAACGCACCTGGCGACCGGGGGCGGGAGCCATATCACTCTGGGCGGCGCGACCGTCGAGGATAGTCCCATCCTGCGGCGTCCCGACGTGCTGCGCAGCATGGTCTCCTTTTGGCAGAATCATCCGTCTCTTTCCTACCTCTTTGCAGGCATGTACGTGGGTCCTACAAGCCAATACCCTCGCGTTGACGAAGCGCGGGTCGATGCGCTCTACGAGCTGGAAGTGGCGTTTAGCCATCTTCCCGCAGGTAACTGTCCGCCGTCCATCGTGGATGGCCTATTCCGGAATCTGCTGGTTGACGTAACCGGCAATAGTCATCGCGCCGAATTCTGCATCGATAAGCTCTTCCCGCCGGTTGGTCAAGGCCTTCGGTTCGGGTTACTGGAGCTGCGTGCCTTTGAAATGCCCCCGCACTACCGCATGGGCCTTCTTCAGGCACTACTCGTGCGTGCACTGGTTGCGCTTTTCTGGAAGAAACCTTTTACCGGGGATCTGCTACGTTGGGGAACTGCGCTCCACGATCGGTTCATGCTGCCGCATTTTGTAGAGCGCGACTTCATCGATGTACTCGACAACCTTCGCGGCGGGAACTTTCCCTTTGTTAACAAGTGGTTCGCCTCGCACCTCGAATTTCGCTTCCCGAAGATCGGCGAGATCAACTCCGATGGAGTGCGACTTGAACTGCGGCAGGCTCTGGAGCCGTGGAATGTGCTGGCGGAGGAGGCTACGTCCGGAGGGACAGGTAGAAGTGTAGATTCTTCCCTGGAACGAATACAGGTGAAGATCACTGGTTTCACCGTGGCATCAAGGTACGCCGTCTCGTGTAATGGTCGAAGCGTGCCTCTCCATCCATCCGGAACTCCGGATGAGGCTATTGCGGGTATCCGATATCGAGCGCGCCGATTGTCTACTGCGCTCCACCCAACCATTCCGGTCCACACCCCTCTTACCTTCGATCTGATCGACACATGGAAGGAACGCTCCGTGGGGCGCTGCGTCTACTATGCAAGCCAGCCTGATGGGACACTGCACACCACTCGCCCTGCCGATGCAGCCGAGGCAAGAGAGCGTCGCTTGAGGCGCTTCGTCATCACCGCTCCACCTAACCACATCGTCCCTACACCTCCATCGGAGAACAATCGGGTCTTCCCGATGACTCTCGACCTCCGCTGGCCTGCGCCTTTGAATCATCCACGCATCTCGGATCCGAATTCGGCAGAGGAAAGTCAACCATGATTGGAGATCTCTACCAGTCACCACTGCGATATGGCGGGGCCTACGAAGAGTCCTCCGTGGATGGCATCACTCCCCGCCCGCATTGGGCGGCCCTCATGGCGTCTCTGCAATCGATCGGGCCCAACGAGTTGGCCTTCCGTTGGGCTCAGGCAGAACAGCGGATCCGCGAGAACGGGATCACTTACAACATGTACGGCGATCCATTAGGCGCTCATCGTCCCTGGAAGATTGATCTTGTTCCGCTGTTGATTCCCGATGAGGAGTGGCGCTTTATAGAAGCTGGTATCATCCAACGCGCGGAACTTCTGAACCTGGTCCTCGAAGATCTTTATCATTCGCAGACCTTACTCAAGGACGGCTTTCTTCCCGCCGCGCTGCTCTTTGCGAACCCTGCATTTCTGCGTCCGTTGGTTGGAGTTAAAGTTCCACGTAATAGTTATCTGCACATGCTGGCTTTTGATCTGGCGCGATCTCCCGACGGGAAGTGGTGGGTGTTGGCGAATCGCACCCAGGCACCTTCCGGCAGCGGTTATGCCTTAGAAAATCGGTTGATCGTATCCGAGCTGCTTCCCGAGCTCTTCCGCACTTCCAACGTTCAAAGGCTTGCGCCGTTCTTCCGTGCACAACGCGATGCGCTCGCGCAATTGTCTGAACAGAGTAACCCTCGAATAATTCTGTTGACGCCTGGTCCCCACAACGAAACCTACTTTGAGCATTCCTACCTCGCGAAATATCTCGGCTTTACCCTTGTGGAAGGAGCAGACCTCACGGTCCGGGACCGGTGTGTCTTCATCAAGACTGTTGGCGGCCTTGAAAAGGTAGACGTCATCTTACGTCGCGTCGATGATGATTTCTGTGATCCGCTGGAGTTGCGTGGCGATTCATTGCTTGGAGTTTCAGGCCTTGTAGAAGCCATCGTCGCGGGTAACGTCCAGGTGGCCAATGCGCTTGGCAGCGGTGTCATCGAATCAGCTGCGCTTATGCCGTTTCTTCCTGGGTTGGCCAGACACCTCCTTGGGGAGGAACTCAAACTGCCCTCTGTTGCGACCTGGTGGTGCGGACAGGAGCATGCGCTGAATTGGGTCATCGACAACCTAAAATCAGTTGTCGTAAAACCAGCGTTCTCTTCGGTCGGAATGGAGCCGGTATTCGGTTCAGAACTGACGGCAGCCGACCGTGAGCAGTTTTTGGAGCGCTTACGCAGCAGTCCGCATGAATTCGTGGCACAAGAACAGGTTCAACTTTCAACCGCACCCGTGTGGGAGAATGATTCCCTACATTCCCGCAGCGTTGTTTTGCGTACCTATATCGTGAACACCGGAACCGGCTGGTCGGCATTCCCGGGGGGGCTGGTGCGCGTCGCCGAAGCTCAAGGTTCCGTAGTTTCAATGCAGCGGGGAGGTCACAGCAAGGACGCGTGGGTACTCTCCGACAGACCAGTTGATACCTTCAGCTTGCTGCCCTCACGCAATGAGGTTTTGCAGTTGCGCCGCGCGTCGCTGGTAGTGCCCAGCAGTGTGGCCGACAATACCTTCTGGCTGGGCCGCTACGTGGAGCGAGCTGAAAATCAGGCGCGGATCCTTCGCTCCCTTATCCCTAGGATTCACCTTGCAGAGGAAGCAGAATTGGTGAGTCTCACGTGCCTCGTTGCTTGTCTTGGGCCGCGCTCTGCTCGGATTGCCGGCCGTAGGCGCGGACGACCCAGCTTCAACGTGTTGCGGAGAGAGTTGCTTTCATTACTGACTGATCACAAACGGCCCGATAGCTTAGCCGCGACCCTGACGGAGGTATCTCGCATCGCCGACAGCGTGAGAGAGCGTCTTTCAGGAGACATGATGATGCTGCTCGGTCATTTGCGCGTCTCGGTCAAGGCTCAAAAGGGTGCCTTCCTGACGAGCTACACTCCGATGTTGACCAAGTGCCTGGAACTGCTTTCTGCGTTTTCAGGGATGGAGCGGGAAAACATCAATCGCGGCTCCGGGTGGCTCTTTTTGAGTCTTGGGCGTCGTCTTGAACGTGCGATCTACCTTACACGTGAACTACGCCACATCTCAAAGCCGCTGGCGTTCGAGAACTGGGCTTATCTCGAGCGGTTGCTGGAGGTTGCCGATAGTACCGTGACTTATCGCACGCGTTATTATGCGACGTTACAGCCACTTGCCGTGCTCGATATTCTGATGGCGGACGGGACAAACCCTCGCTCTTTAGACTTTCAGCTAGGCCATTTAGCCGATCTTTACGCTAAACTCCCTCGACATCTCCCGGCAGATCTGCAGGCTATGCAGGACGCTGTGAGTTCATTAAGGAGGATTGACCTTCAAGGTATGACGCACTGCCTCAACGAGCCACGCTCTTTCCCGGTTAATGGGTATGAGGAAGTCGACCAGTTTCTAGCTCGGTTGGAGAACCTGCTTCCATCATGGTCGAACAATCTTTCCAGCCACTATTTCAGTCATGCACGTACCTTGCCGATCACCATGGGGAACGACTGAAGTGATCTACAACGTCAGCCATCGGACAACGTATCGTTATACTTCCCCAGTCTCTGTCGGGGAGCACGTGGCGTGCCTGAAGCCTCGATCATTCTCGCAGAATCGACTGGTACGCAACACGCTGCGCATTCATCCCACACCTTCGACCCTGACTGAGCGCGCGGATTATTTTGGAAACATCCTTTCTTTCTTCACGGTTGAGGAGCCACATAGCGAGCTGGTCGTCGAGGCGAGAAGCCAAGTCGATGTGGATAGGCGACCCGCGCCGTCCGCAAGTCTCTCGCGCCCCTGGGAAGACTCCGCAGGGCCTCTCGCAGAAGATCACACTGACGAGGGACTGGCCGCGCACCAGTTCCAATTCGCATCTCCCCGCATCCGTCTCAACCACGAGTTTGCGGCCTATGCGCTCGAGTCGTTCACTCCCGGCCGCCCTATGCGGGATGCACTCATGGAGTTGACCTCGCGAATTCACTCCGAATTCCGCTTCGACTCGAAGGTGACCAACGTCCGCACTCCAGCAGAGGAAGTATTCAAAAAACGCAAGGGAGTCTGCCAGGATTTCGCGCACGTGCAGATAGCTTGTCTGCGCTCAATAAATGTGGCGGCTCGTTATGTGAGTGGCTATCTGCGGACATATCCGCCGCTCGGCAAGTCGCGCATGGTGGGCGCAGATGTATCCCACGCTTGGATATCTGCCTACAGCAGTGACGAAGGGTGGCTTGATGCAGATCCCACAAATAATGTGTCTCCAACGGATGGCCATGTCACTCTGGCCTGGGGTAGAGACTACGGCGACGTCAGTCCTCTCCGAGGTCTTATCTTGGGCGGAGGCGGAAACGCTCTCAAAGTCGAGGTCGATATCGAACCGCTAACTTTTGAGCAAGTTGCGGCGTCGTTTCTGTAAGCTGGAAAAGTAACCGTGAATTTATGGCCCTTTTTTCGCGACAGGTTAATCAAATGAGCTGCAAAGAGACCGTAGGAGTGGGAGACTTATACTGCACCCCTGGCAAAGCGACTTGGAGTTCTCACGTCGGCCGCTGACAATCCAGCATTCGTATGAAACATTTGGAGAGATCCTGTGCAGCGTGACTATTCGATCGATGTGAACCCTGTTTTGAAAGACAGCAAATATTCCACGGTACGATTTGTGACCACAGATAGAACCATGGGGGAAGCAACAACCGTTGGTGGCGGAGAGATTACGGAACGGGCCCTTCGCTACTCACTGCGACTTGAGAAGCTATTAAGAACAGACCAACTTGCGCACATCGAACAGCATCTTGACCGAAAAGTTCCTTTCACCATATTTCTCACAATTGAGGAAGAAAAGATGAAGGAAGCAAGACTCATCGACTAGGTCGTTTTTTTCCATCGCATACCGGCTTCTCGCTCGAGATTCTAGCTTGACGACAAATCACCAAATCACTAATTGACAAACGATAACGCTAAGGATTTCGTGGCGGGTGCGGCGCATTACGTCGCGTGGTCATCGGCGCTTATCCAGCCTTGCCGAGCGAAAGCAGGTCATGAAAATGACAGCGTGTGGAAAGCATGGAAAGCCATGCAACCGGCTTCCCAAGGGGCTTGTAACGGATTTCTCAGGTCCACAGCGTAACGCATCTCCCGGTACGCTGTGGGTTATCAAAGCTCTCGCTCGGATGAATGAAGCTCGGGAGCGTGCATGAGCGCATTCAAGCGGGTCGGCCACAACAAAACGGCCGCCGTTCTGCTGTGCTCGAAGGAATGCCGCAGACGTGTTCAACAACGAACGCCGCATGAGGGTCTGAACAACCAAGTTCCCGCGAGTCTTTGCATCCACAGCGCGATACGACTACCGCAGAAGTTGCCGGCGTTCAGGTACCCGAAGGGGCTCCAGGTGCGACGAGTCAGCAATAGCGGCGACATTAGCTGGCACAAGAACAGAATCTTCATCGGCGACGTATTCCGCTTCGAAGAGCTTGGAGTGGAGTTGATCACGCTGGGGCTTTCTAGAGTCTTCTTTCGAGACATGGAGATAGGAGAACTCATTTCCGAAGAGCTCCGCTTCAGAGCTGCGCGAAGGGTGCTCTGAGCCTCTCAATGAGTTCTATAAAAAGGGATGTCAAGGAAAAAGGTTCCCACGTAGCTGCGACCTTATTCCTTTAAGGTGCGCATCCCGTGCTCGCCGTGGTAGACCGACGTGAGCTGGTTGCCACGCAGCAGCTCCGCCAGCTTTCGCGCATCGATCCGGTCACTCTTGCTGCCGTCTTTCACCAGGGCGTTCTTGCGTGGATCGCAGACCACCAGGCGTGTGACGTGAGGTTTCAGCAGGTCATGTAACCAGGCCGCAGAGGTCGCTTCTTCGAAGGTCACCGATAAGCTTCCGTGCAGCCCCTGGAGGAACTCAAGGATCGTGGCTGCTTTCGTCTCCAGAACACTTTCCATGATCAACTTGCCCCGAGAATCCAAGATCGTCGCCTGGTGGACGTCCATGCCGATATATTTCTCCTGGCTCATAACGGCGCTCATTTCGATAGGTGGTGATACGAATAACCACAACCTACAGCAAAGTGGGCGCCTTTTATATTGCGTGCATCGGCTACTATCGACAGTTGAAATTCGAGATGCCTAGCGTTCGGCAAAGCGCGGCTCACTGATAGGCGCGCCGGCCAGCGATGCTTGTTTTGCCGGGAGGAGTGCAAGCAGCGTGGCTCCAATCACAACAAACATCACAATGTCCTGGGGACTATCCCGCCTGTGCATCCCGTGAGCCAAGGCCTGCGCCGACATGATTGTCATCGTGAACGCATGGGCAAGGCTTGACCACGCCCCATAGGCGATCATCAAACGATGCTTGGCCGGCTCCTTAACGGCCAACAACAGACAGACCCCAAGAGCCGTGTTAAGGCTTAGGAACATCGGTATAACGTCACTATGCCCGCTAAGCCACTTAGCGTGCCACAGATTGTCGAACAGTAGATAGCCCCAAAAGCAATAAAGCAAGCCCACCAACACCAATACTACCTGTAAGACGCGTTCACGTTTCATACCGTCCTCCGTCTTGTGTGATCGTCAGCTGTGATGCGTTCGATACTAAGAACCCTGTGAGTATCCGCAGTGGCTGCAGAATGCTTCTCCCCCGCGAATAGGCTTGCCACAGGAGCTGCAAGGCCCAAGGAGAGGCCCTCGGAACAGAAAATAAAGGATGAATCCAGTGAAATTTGGTATGAGGAAAGCGCCAATCACCCAGGCCCAGGCAGGCTTTTGACGCCTTTTTGCGTCCCCGTAGATATATCCGAGGGCAAGGAAAAAAGCCGCGGTGAATACGCCAAACGTTAAGCCAAACCAAAGCGCTTCCGGCATCGCACTGAGAAATCCTTTGGTGGCAAGTAGGGAACGGCCCTGGCCGGAAGCAAAATAGAGCACCCAAATCGGGATCGCCAGTGCCGCGATGCCAATTGCAGATCGGGGTAGAATCTTCCGCGTTGCCGTTCCCAATAAGACAGCCGCAACTACAATTCCGACCAAAAACGCTATCAAAAGCACCGCCGATTGCTGTGTCATGCAATACCTCTATTCTCACTAGGCGCAGCCAGCAGACATAAGGCCGCGCAAAGAGATGGCAGCAGCCAAAAGACCAGCACGCCTGCCCGGACTTGAGCAGAGACAAAATGCATTGGGACCGCCAGACGCTCGGCCATCTGGTACACGAGTCCCGATCCGACGAATGACATCGAGAGTGCTACAGCAAATGCAGCCCAGTTCTTGAATGGCACGCTGTGCTGTCGCATTGTCCCGATGTCACGCGCAAGAATCCCACGGCCCTCTTCCTGCAGCCTGAGGGCTGCCAGAACCCTGGCATTGAGGGCTGGATTTACCTCGAAGGAAAAACCGCTGAGGCCCGCGATAACCCGGTTGCTGGTGTTGAGATACTCTCTGCAGGTAGCGCAAGTGGAGAGATGCTCGCGAAGAGATTGTTCCTTCTCCGCTAAGAGGACTCCCGCCAGACTCTCGTCGATCATGAGTTGGAAAGTGTCGTGGTGGTCAATATTCATGCTGTGTCTCCCTCAAACTGCGGCCGCAGCGTTGCCAGTCCTCGATAAATTCTGGAAGCTACGGTAGAGACCGGCGCTCCCACAATCACAGATATCTCCTGTAGAGATAAATCTTCTTGAAAGCGGAGTACGAGGGCTTCGCGATAGACGGGCTCCAGAGTTTGCAGCGATTGGGCAAGCCGCTCGGCATCTTGTGTCCGCGCCGCAAGCGTGTATGGCGAAGGCTCACCGGAAGCAGGCGATGAGCGAACACCATCCCCCTCATTTGAGTCCAGACTGATTATCGGTCGCTTACGCATGGCATCGAGAGCAATATTGCGTGCCACCCTGAAGAGCCAGGGTTCAAAGCGGGACTGCCCGTCGTACGACCCACCCCGCTCCAAGACTCGAAGCCACGTCTCCTGCACGAAATCGTCAACTCCCTCGAGTCTGCCCAACAGAGAGACGAGATAACGAACAAGCCGGTATTGGTATTGCTCGACCAGAGCCTCAAGGACGACGACATCTCCCTGGCGCAACCCAAGCGCGATTCGTTGCGTTTCGCTTTCCATGGACGCCCTCGAAGTCAGCTCATAATCGAACATACGACGGGTATACGAACCAAGGCCCCAAAATTACGAAAAGTAGAACCAGTGGCTATTGGAAACCCGTACAGCGCTTCTTAGATATTGCGTACCAGCCATCTCATATGCGTCCCTGGCGTTACCCTATGTCAGCAGAGAGTAAGATATCCTGCTGTTTCGGAGACACTTGTAATATGCCGACTCGTTTGATCTTCGCTCTTTTTCTCCCGTTAGGTCTTATGTCTTTTGCCTCGTTAGCGCAGTCGCCACAGATTCCCTATTCGGATCCCTCCCTCTCCAACGATCAGCGAGTCAGTGACCTCATTTCACGCATGACCCTTAACGAGAAAGTAGCTCAACTGGTTAACACCGCGCCGTCAATCCCGCGGCTTAATCTTCCTGCCTATGACTATTGGAGCGAAGGTCTTCACGGCGTTGCCCGTTCCGGATACGCCACGCTTTTCCCTCAGGCCATCGGTATGGGGGCTACGTGGGACGCGCCCCTCGTTCGCGAGATCTCAACGGCGATATCCACCGAAGCTCGCGCTAAATACAACGAAGCCGTGCGCCTTGATATTCATTCCATTTATTACGGCCTCACTATCTGGTCACCAAACATCAATATCTTTCGGGACCCGCGATGGGGCCGCGGTCAAGAAACCTACGGAGAAGACCCTTTCCTTACTAGCCGTTTGGGGGTGGCGTTCGTCGAAGGTTTACAAGGAGACAATCCCTATTATTTGAAAGCGATTGCTACTCCTAAGCACTACGCCGTACATAGTGGGCCGGAATCCACTCGTCACAAAGCCAACGTTGATCCCACACCTCACGACCTGTGGGATACCTATCTTCCTGCTTTCCGGGCAACCATTACTGAAGGCCGAGCTGGTTCGATCATGTGCGCCTATAACTCAATTAACAACTATCCCGCATGCGCAAATAAACAGCTTCTCCAAACCATTCTTCGTGACGACTGGTCTTTCAAAGGATTCGTCACCTCTGATTGCGGCGCCATCGACGACTTCTATGAAATAAACGCACATCGTACTTCGCCAAGCAGGGAGGCAGCAGCTGCGGCAGGGATTGAAGCCGGCACAGATACAAACTGCGGCGATACCTACCTCGGCCTCACCGAAGCCGTCAAAGAGGGGCTCATTAGCGAACCACAAATCGATGTCTCCCTGAAGCGGCTGCTCCTTGCGCGGTATCGCCTCGGTCTCTTCGATGATTCTTCCAAGGTTCCCTATGCTGCAATTCCTTTTTCTGAAGTCCACTCCACCTCGCACCAAAATTTGGCGAGAACCTCGGCCAGAGAATCGATAGTCCTGCTAAAGAACGACTCTTCTTTTCTCCCGCTCGATCTCAACACTCGCACAATTGCTGTCGTCGGACCTAATGCGGCCTCGCTGGCAGCCATCGAAGGCAACTACAACGCAATTGCCGAAGACGCGAAACTTCCCGTGGACGCGATCGCTGTTGAGTTCCGAAATTCAAGGATTCTCTACGCTCAAGGCTCGCCGTACGCGGACGACGTGCCTCTACCTGTCCCTCGCACCATGTTTCATCCCAGCAAATCGGCTGTCGAAAACGGGTTAAAGGCCGAGTACTTCTCTGGGGCCACCTTCGAAGGTAAACCTGTAACGACTCGTATCGACAAAGCAATCGACTTCGATTGGAACTCTGCCGCTCCGACGCACGGCGTTCCCTCCAATAGCTTTGCCGTCCGATGGACGGGAACCATCACAGTCCCGCAAGCAGGTGATCTTGCGCTTACGATGCACTTCGGTGACTGCTACCCCTGCACGGGGCACGAGCGATTTAAGATCTTCGTGGATGGAAAACTCGTTGCAAGCGATTCGCCGTCAGCGGGCAACTCAAATTTAGATGTGCACTTTCGATTGAATTTAGTGGACACCAATCCACATGACTTTAGAGTTGAGTACATTCATCAAGCGCCACTACGCGGCGCAGATTTCTCACTGGAGTGGACCCCAGAATCTTCGATTCTGCGAAAAGAAGCCGTGTCTGTCGCTAAAAAATCTGATGTCATTTTAGCCTTTGTAGGTTTATCTCCCAATCTTGAGGGTGAAGAGATGCCGCTACATGTCGAAGGGTTCTCCGGCGGAGATCGTACCGATATTAAGCTTCCCGCTGCGCAGCAAGAACTTCTCGAAGCACTCGCCGCAACTGGTAAGCCGCTTGTGGTCGTTCTCATGAACGGATCTGCTCTTTCCGTCAATTGGGCTCAGGAGCATGCCAAAGCCATCGTCGAAGCCTGGTACCCGGGCGAAGCCGGGTCAGAAGCAATCGCTGAAACTCTAAGTGGGCGGAACAACCCGGGTGGCCGACTTCCGGTGACCTTCTACACTGGGGTCGAACAACTGCCTGCCTTTGATGACTATTCGATGGCCAACCGGACTTATCGTTACTTCAACGGGACACCGCTTTACAGGTTCGGGTATGGCCTCAGCTATACCACTTTTTCTTACCAAAACCTCAGACTCTCCAGTTCTAAGCTAACGGCCGGCGATTCCATAACGGCCGAAGTCGACATTAAAAACACGGGTAACCGTGAGGGAGATGAAGTTGCCGAACTCTATCTGAAACCACCTCGCTCCTCGGTTTCTCCAAACCTTGCGCTGGTCGCTTTCACACGCCTACACCTGAAACCTGGCGAGACGAAGCATGCCACCTTTACTCTCGATCCGCGGACCCTATCCCAAGTAGACGATCAAGGGAATCGAGCCGTCGTGCCGGGTAGCTATGTTATTTCGGTAGGCGGATCTCAACCTGCAGACAGCGGCCTGGTGAAAACTGCCGCCTTCACCGTGCAGGGCACCGAACTTCTCTCACACTAAAATTCACTTGTGATGGCATTGCATTCTAAAATTCAGCACATCCAGTTCTAGACGTCGCTCAGATTTGCGTCCTGTGTGCGGATCAAATTGCTGCTTCGTCTCTCCGTACCACCAATATCTTTGCTGAACACACTCGCTACGCGACAAACTCTACCTATGTCAGTTCTCAGAAGGCGGCTTGAACGAAGCCGCTGCGCGGCGGACGCGTTCGCGTGTGGCTGAGTTGAAGGTT
>CAZZZG010000004.1:73581-85448 GCA_964658525.1 uncultured Edaphobacter sp. | reverse complement strand
TACACAAGTCACGAAGTGACCGCCGCCCGCGCAGGGCGCCCGTCCGGCAGGACCCAAGCAGTAGTTCCCAAAGAGTTCTTACCTGAGGGGAACGATGGAGCTATCCTTGGATAGCGTCATCGTCCCCGGAGGTTCGTCATAAAGAACTCGTTCCCGTCCCTGCTAGCTGTCTCCCTCCTGCTTAACGTTCTACCCCTCACAGCCCAGCAGCGTCCTCCCGCAACACCGCTCATCACGCACGACCCATACTTCAGCGTCTGGTCCACGACGGACAACCTCACCGACTCCGACACCACCCACTGGACCGGCGCTCCACAACCCATCACCGGCATCGTCCGCGTCGATGGCAAGCCCTTCCGCTTCATAGGCCATCATCCCGACGACATCCCCGCGATGCAGCAGACAGCGCACTCCATCGCGCCAACCCACACCACGTACGAGTTCCGCCAAAGCGGCATCACCCTCCGCCTAGTCTTCTTCACGCCCGCTATCCTAAGCGACCTCGACGTCCTCTCCCGCCCCGTAACATACCTCACGTGGACTGCTGAATCAAGCGACGCAACACCCCATCAAGTCTCAGTCCTCCTCGACGTCGATCCCGTAATCGCCGTCAACGATCGCAGCCAGCAGATCAACTCCTTCCGCAATCAAACTTCTTCCCTTAACGTCCTCTCCACCGGCTCGCAGGATCAAAAGATCCTCAACCGCTCCGGCGACGATCTCCGCATCGACTGGGGCTACTTCCATCTAGCCGTTCCCAAAGACGCGCACTACTCAACCTACCTGGCGCCAAATCCAGCCGCAGCCTTCGCCTCAACAGGCCAGCTATCCACCACCGACATCATGGACATGCCCGAGCGCGCCGACCGTTCCGCCGCCGCGCTCTCCACCATCATCGACTTCGGCTCCGTCTCGCAACCAGTCACTCGCCACGTCCTCGTCTCCTACACCGACACCTACGCAATCCAGTACCTCCAGCGAAACCTCCGCTCCTACTGGCAGCGCAACAACCAGCCCGTAGACCAGATGCTCGATCAAGCCGAACAGCAATACTCCGCTCTCGAAGCACGCGGCGAAGCATTCGACAAAGAACTCACCGCCGACCTCACCAAAGTTGGCGGCGAACACTACGCCTACATCGCGATCCTCTCCTACCGCCAGGCAATCGCCGCGCACAAACTCGTAGCCGACGCTAACGGCGACCCCATGCTCTTCGCCAAAGAGAACTTCTCCAACGGATGCATCGCCACCGTCGACGTTCTCTACCCCTCAGCCCCATTCTTCCTCTTCTTCAATCCCAAGCTCCTGGAAGCCCAGCTCCTCCCCGTCCTCGAATACTCCTCCCTGGCACGCTGGAAGTTCCCCTTCTCCCCCCACGACCTCGGCCAATACCCACTCGCCAACGGACAGGTCTACGGCGGCGGCGAAAAAACCGAAGAAGACCAGATGCCCGTCGAAGAGAGCGGCAACATGATCATCCTCGTCGACGCCGTAGCCCGCGCCGAAGGCACGCCGCAACTAGCCCAGCGCTACTGGCCAACCCTCACCAAGTGGGCCGAGTATCTCAACATCCACGGCCTCGACCCTGAAACCCAACTCACCACCGACGACTTCGCCGGACACGTAGCCCACAACGCCAACCTCTCCATCAAGGCCATCGACGCCCTCGCCGCCTACGCCGACTTAGCCCATCTCCTCAAACAAGAGACAGCAGCAAAGCAATATCAAGCCACCGCAAAAGAGATGGCGCAAAAGTGGATCACCATGGCGAAGGAAGGCGACCACTACAAGATCGCCTTCAACAGCCCCAACACCTGGAGCCAGAAGTACAACCTCGTCTGGGACAAGATCCTCGACTACAACCTCTTCCCCAACAGCGTCCGCGACAGCGAAGTCGCCTTCTACCTCACCAAGCTCAACCTCTACGGCCTCCCGCTCGACAGCCGCGCCGACTACACCAAGCTCGACTGGTCCATCTGGACCGCAACCCTCGCCTCAAACCCCACGCAGTTCAACGCCATCGTTGACCCCATCTATCGCTGGACCAACGAAACCCCCACCCGCGTCCCCCTCACCGACTGGTACGACACCAAAACCGGCAAACAGGTAGGCTTCCAGGCACGAAGCGTAGTAGGCGGCGTCTTCATCAAAGCTCTCTCCGACAAAGAACTCTCCACAAAGTGGCGCGCCAAATCCACTTCCACTCACTAGTCAACACAACCCTCACCGCATAACCACAGACGACATGAGACCATAGACTTCTATGGTCTCCAACGAATTCGCCATCGCCATCATGGCCGCAGGAAAAGGCACCCGTCTTAAAAGCAAGCACCCCAAAGTCCTTCACGAGATCGGCGGTCGCGCCCTCCTTCTCTACGTCATCGCCGCCGCAGAAACCGCCGTCACTCCCGACCACATCTACTGCATCATCGGCCACGAATCCGAACGGGTAAAAGCCGCCGTAGCCGCCACTGGAGTCAAGTTCGTCCTCCAGCCCGAGCAGCGCGGCACCGGCCACGCCATGCAGATGCTCAAAGCCGACTTCGAGCTCTCCGGCGCTCCGCTGCCCAAGCATCTCCTCGTCCTCTCCGGCGACGTCCCCCTCATCTGCCCCGAAACCATCGCCGCCGTCCGCGACACCCATCTCCGTGAGCACGCCGCCATGACCATCCTCACCGCCGTCCCCGCCGACCCAACCGGCTACGGCCGCGTCCTCCGCGCCCACCCTAACAAACCCGAAGTCACCGCCATCGTCGAACAAAAAGCCCTCACTCCCCACCAGCTCAGCGCACCCGAGATCAACTCCGGCATCTACTGCTTCGAAACCCAGGCCCTCTTCAGCAAACTCGACGCACTCAACACCAACAACGCCCACGGCGAGTTCTACCTCACCGACATCGCCGCCATGCTCGTCGCCGAACGCAAACGAGTCGTCGCCGTCAAAGCCAACAGCGTCGACGAGGTCCTCGGTGCCAACACCATCTCCGAGATGATGCACCTCGACGCCGCCATGCGCCTCTCCACCGCACGCAACCTCATGGCCTCTGGCGTTACCATCTTCCGCCCCGAAACCTGTGTCATCGACTCCGCCGTCACCATCGGCCCCGACACCGTTATCGAGCCTTACGTCCAGCTCCTCGGCGCCACCCACATCGGCAGCGATTCCCGCATCCGCTCCTACTCCGTCATCCAGAACTGCACCATCGGCAACAACGTCACCGTCCTTAACGGCTGCGTCTTCGACGACTCCGACATCGCCGATAACGCCATCCTCGGCCCCTATGCGCGCCTCCGTCCCGAAAGCCACATCGGCGAAGGAGCCCACATCGGCAACTTCGTCGAAACCAAGAAAACCACCATCGGCAAAGGTTCGAAGGCCAACCACCTCAGCTATCTCGGCGACGCCACCATCGGCGCCGGCGTCAACATCGGCGCCGGCACCATCACCTGCAACTACGACGGCGTCCTCAAACACCGCACCACCATCGGCGACGGTGCCTTCGTCGGCTCAGACTCCAATCTCGTCGCCCCCATCAACATCGGAGCCGGGTCCTACATCGCCGCCGGCAGCAGCATCACCGAAGACGTTCCCGACGGCGCATTGGCCTTAGGCCGCAGCCGCCAAACCAACAAACCCGGCTGGGTCGCCGCACGCAAAGCCGCCAAACAAAAAGCCTGAGCACCCAGCAACCCGCATCAGCGAGCGCAAACTACGCGTGGGCGCCTTCCAACGATTGATATATTCTTCGCCATGGATTACTTCCTCTCCTCGACACGTCTCGGGTTCCGCCATTGGACTGCCGCTGACTTGCCGCTCCCCGAATCACTCTGGATGGATCCTGGCGTAATGACTCACATGGGCGGCCCCATGACGGCCGAGCAGGCAAACGCGCGACTGGAAGTGGAACGCACAAGGCAGACGACTCTCGGCATCAGTTACTGGCCAATCTTCCATCTCGTCAGCGCAGAACACGTAGGTTGTGCCGGTCTAAGACCATTTCGCGACGAACACCGCGTCTATGAATTGGGCGTGCACATCGCACCAGAATTCTGGGGCGGAGGCTATGGTGAAGAGGCGGCACGCGCCGTCATTGAGTACGCCTTTGGAACACTGGGCGCCCTTGAACTAACCGCAGGCCACGGTCCTCGTAACATCAACTCAAAGGATCTCCTGGAGCGGCTTGGCTATACCTTTTCCCACCAGGAGCCCTGGGGCGCACAGGAGATCATGCATCCGTTCTACCGCCTCAAGCCAGAACAATATCGCCGCTAAGTCTACGCAACCACGAACCTCAATTATGAGCAGGCGCCGACCACGGCGGCACCACGCCCATCATCCGCGCATATGCAATCTCTTGGCCCATATGTTCGTTGTCGTGAACAATGATCCTCAGATACATCCCATCCACCGTGACCTCTTTGCCTTCAATCTTCACCTTTCGCTGAAGCTCCCCCGGCTTCAACTGTGCTCGCGCCGTCTTCACCGCCTCTAACGACCGCTTGAGCCACGCAATCACATCGGCCTTCTTGGTCACAATCTTCTCCACATCATCGGCCATCATCTCCGGCGGCATCCTAGGTCCAGTCACGCTCAGCAGATAAAAATTTGCCTGAGCGATATGCATATAAACCTCGCTGACTGACCTCACCCCATGCGCAGGACGCCACGCAAATTTGTCCGCCGGCGTAGCCTCCGCCAGCTCCACCAGTTGCTTGGACACATGAGCCCACTCTCCGTCATACCCCTCCCACAGTCCTTCCATCTGAGCGTGAAGAAAACTCGTGCACATCACTAAGAGAAGCAGCAGCGTCTTCATCGATCCCTCCGAATCGTCCTAAGCCGAAGTCTCATCCTTCAGATCCCGCTCTGCCGATCCGAAAAGAGCACTACGGACCAATGGCGCCAAACTACCTTCCTCCACACCGTCTGTCAAAAATCCCATTTTGAAAAACAAAAAAACAAATTCGAAATCCATGGCATATTTTTCCCCGTTATTGAAAGCGCATCCGAAAAACCATGTTCACCACGCAAACCACCACGATCGCACCATCAACTCACCACAACAAAACCAAGCTTTTCCCCACGACCCCCTTAAAAGCTGCAGCAAAACCGCAAACAGAACACTCTGAATCCATATGAGAATTTTTTCCGTACAAACACCTGATTCCTTCGCCTTGATCGCCGATAGAGAGATTTAAGCCATTGGCATTTAGCCAGCTACACACACGCGAAAGTATCCATCCATGACGCAGGAACGAATCCTGGTAGTCGACGACGAAGAACCAGTCAGAGCAGTCGCAGCAGGCCTTCTCGCCGCCAGCGGATACACCGTCAACACCGCCGAAAGCGCCGAAGACGCACTCACTCGCCTCCAGCAGGACCCCGACTACGACCTCGTCCTCTCCGACATCATGATGCCCGGCACCGACGGCCTCACCTTCCTCGACCACCTCTGCACCGACCACCCCGGCATCCCCGTCGTCATGTTCTCCGCCATCAACGACATCTACGTCGTCACCAGCGCCTTTCGCCGCGGCGCCATCGACTATCTCCTCAAACCCTTCGAGCGCACCGAACTCGAAAGCGTCGTCCTTAGAGCCATCGAGCACGGCCGCCTCCGCAAACAAAACTCCACCTACCGGCATAACCTCGAAGCCATCGTCAACACCAGAACCGGCCGCCTTCGCTCCACCATGCTCGACCTCGAACGCAGCTACGACGTCACCCTCGAAGCCATGGGCGATGCCCTCGATCTCCGCGACCAGGAGACCGAAGGCCACTCCCGGCGCGTCACCGCCTACACCAACACCCTCGCTCAGGCCATGGGCCTCAACTCCGAAGAGCTGCGAGTCATCGCACGCGGAGCCTTCCTCCACGACATCGGCAAGATAGCCACTCCCGATGCCATTCTTCTCAAACCCGGCAGACTCACCGCCGAAGAGATGGCCATCATGAAGCAGCACTGCGAACGCGGCTACGAGATGATCCGCAAGATCTCCTTCCTCCGCGATGCCGCCGAGATCGTCTACGCCCATCAGGAACAGTTCGACGGAAAGGGCTATCCACGTGGCCTTCGCGGAGAAGAGATCCCCCTCGGCGCGCGCATCTTCGCCATCGCAGACACACTCGATGCCATGACCTCCGACCGCCCCTACCGCAAAGGAACCAGCTTCGCCAAAGCCAGGGACGAGATCAGCCGTTGCTCCGGCACACAGTTCGACCCCCAGATCGTAGAAGTCTTTCTCTCCATCCCCCCCGAAACCTGGTCCGACCTGCGTGCCGCAACCGAGCTGCAAACACCCGCCCCCTCTCCTTTCCGCAGCAACTGACCACTCAGTTGCGCAGAACAAACAAAGGCAGCTAGCATCGCAGGCGAGGTGTCTCTCGATGAAAAAAGCAATGGATGCGAACGAGATCAAGGACGTTCTGGAAGCCAACCCTGAGTGGAATCTCAAGGACGGCAAACTCATTCGCGAATGGACTTTCAAGGACTTCATTCAGGCAATGGCGTTCGTCAACCGCGTCGCGGAACTCGCCGAGACCGCCGGCCATCACCCTGACATCGACATCCGGTACAACCACGTAGTTCTCGGCTTGGTTTCGCACGACGCCGGCGGAATCACACAGCGCGACGCCTCGATGGCCAACAAACTCAGCAAAGAGTTCCCCACCGCATAGTTTTTATTCAGCTCATTAGGCATAAAAATAGCCCGAACTACCGAAAATTGGCCTCCAGACCGCAAAAAACTGTAATTTCATAGGCAATTTTCCAACGTCATCTTTTTGCATAGAAAATAAGTGACAAGACGAGATAATTTTTCAAATCGTTCATTCAATTGAACTTATTTAGATCTATGAATTTCCAGACCTCTGGAAAACGTGCTCAAAATCACTAAATTTCTATGATTGAACATATTTGTCTTTCTTTTCCTCCATATTGTGGTATCTTCAATTCAACGAAGCGTGAGCCGTCCGCTCGTGAGATATCTCAGCCCGCAGCATGGCTGACACAAGTTGCGTCACTGGCCTCCCGGCACGATCAAAACACCGTTCGTGCCGCATTTTTTTGCCTTCGCCTCCCACACACCAAAAACTCAAATACAAGCGACTGCCTTGCCTTCAGTGATCTACCGCTCCCATCTCCAAAAAGACAGCTTCGGCTCTGAGAGAAGGGTGGCTATTTTTTCTGTCAAGTCCCGTACCACCGCAACCCGCATCAGGACAAAGAGATAGCTCTGGCGCATGAGTTACCACCAAGTCTTTATAATTAACACTGATACGTCGTACCTCCTTGCACGAACGGGGAAGGACCTTCGCCAAGCACTACGTAAACCATTTAGATGGAATATTTTAGCCGTAAACCCTTTAGATAGAATATTTTGCAGACATACACCGCCCGCAAACTATAGACGATAAATGAGTTACGCCCAAAATACCCCCCAAAGGGGGGGAGGGGGTTCGGACAAACGGTCCACCCACGTAGTTCAACTCCATCAGTTGTCAGACGAAAATAGATTGAGTAAAGAAAAAGCAGCAGATACGCCGGTACATTCGCCACCGAAAGGTATTGATCTAGAATAGCGAGATGAAGCGAACCCTCGGATGCATCGCGTTAGGTCTGGTCACCATGGTGGCCTCCGCCCAGTGGTCGAACCCCTCGGAAGACATCCCGGCCTATAACGCATCTGCTCCGACAAAGCCTCTTCCTCCAGTGCTTAGCGGGAACCAACTAACCGGAGTCTACTTCTCGCATCCTTACCAGGTGACCGCCTACAAGATGGCCGCCGCCATCCCTGCCGTGTTGCATCAGCAGCCCTGCTACTGCCACTGCGACCGCGAGATGCGCCACAACAGCCTGCACAGCTGCTTCGAAGGCACCCACGGCGCCGCCTGCTCCACCTGCATGAGAGAAGCGGTTTACGCTTACCAGCAGACAAAAAAGGGACAGACTCCCGCACAAATTCGCGCTGGCATCGAACGCGGCGAGTGGCAGGAAGTAGACCTCGTAAACGCAACCATGTAGCTGCGTCTTAGGCCGAGAAATTTAGCGGCCGAGTATGCTTGCACTATGACTTGGGTCTTCTGGGCCGTTCTATCCGCTGTCTTCGCTGCGGCGACCGCATTGCTGGCAAAAGTTGGCGTAGCGGGAATCGACTCGAACCTCGCGACGGCGATCCGAACAACAGTGATCCTGATCTTCAGCTGGGCGATCGCCATCGCCTTCGAGAAGCATCACGGGCTCACGCAGATCGGCCGCCGCAGCTGGGTCTTTCTCGTGCTCTCAGGCATCTGCACCGGCCTGTCGTGGCTCTGCTACTTCCGCGCCTTGCAAATGGGCCCCGCTTCGAGCGTAGCGCCGGTCGACAAACTCAGTGTGGTGCTGGTCATCCTCGGCGCGTGGCTGTTCCTCGGCGAACACCTCACTCCACTGAAGATAGGTGGCGCCTCACTCATCACCATCGGTGCGGTAATCCTGGCCTTCGCGTAAGCTGCATCTCGCAAGGCAAGAGTTATAATGGAGGTAGTTCTTTGTAGCGCCCAATGCAATGTTGGTGCCAGCTCCAGATGGGGGCGTCACGGCTTCGACGGGATTGCTTGTGGCAGAGAGGCATGCCGGGGTGTGGACACCCGTAATCGCTCACAAAACTATAAGTGCCGAACCTCAGTTCGCTCTTGCTGCTTAATTAATTAAGTAGCCGATCGCTCAAGCTTCGCCTACGGGCCTGTACCGATCGTCGCACAGTAGGCTGGTCTTCCCTGCTCCGTCTGAGCGGGTCGGACGAGACTGATCAGACTGGTCGTCATCGTTTCTTCGCCCGTTCCTAGCGATGATGACGAGACAAAGATGAACGTGGAAAAGCATGAATGCTCTCTGTTGGAAGTTTTTTCGGACGTGGGTTCGACTCCCACCGCCTCCACCATCTCAACCTCCGCACGGTTCCCAACTGTCTAGAACCAGCGTAAGTAGTGGCCCTGTTTATCCTTGTCTAGTTTCACCAACCGCCGAGGAGCTCCTTTGGAAGCGTGGACCTTAGTGACCTTATAAGAGACGCTGTGGGACAACCTGCGGGAGGCGTCAGGTTAGATCGATCCCTCTGATTTCACGATCTCAGGCAACTGTCGTGCGACGAAGTCGAGAAATGCCCGGATACGCGGTGGAAGATTTTGTCTGCTAGCACTGACGGCAAACAAGTCGATTGTGTCGCACCAGTCTCTTCGAGACATTGGACAATGAGGCCGCTGCTCAACTCGTTCTGCAGGTCCCACGTCGCCTTGAGCGCGATCCCGCAGCCGCTTCGGACCCAATCGTGGACAACTTTCCCGCTGGTTGTTGAAAGTGCGCCGTTCACAGTCACAGTAAATTTCTCGCCGTTCAACTGAAACAGCCATTCCTTCAGGATTCGCCTGCCCCGCACCAGACGAATGCAGTTATGCATCCTCAGATCATGCGGTGTCTGCGGCCTGACGTGGCGTGCAAAGTACTCGGGTGACGCACACATAATCCGCTTTGTTGATAGCACCTTCTTCGCAACGACGCTGGTGTCGGACGGCAACCCAACGCGCAATGCGACATCGAGGGCGTCGTCGATGACATCCTGGCCTGAATCGGACAGCGTGAGGTGGACCTTCGTGCCAGGATAGGCCACAGAAAATCTTGCGATCAGCGGACCGATCAGTCTTCTTCCAATCTCCATTGGAGCGCCAATGCGGAGATTGCCTCTGACCGCTTTCCCCGTTGAAGATGCTTCCGCCTCCGCTTCATCAATATCGACGATTATCCGCTCGCATCGTTCGTAGAAAGCCCGGCCCTCCTCGGTCAACTCAAAACTTCGTGTTGTCCGTGTGACCAAGCGTGCTCCGAGCCGGGCCTCGAGATTGCTGAGACCCCGGCTCATGGCTGCCGTCGAGGCATTGAGTGCGCGAGACGCAGCCGAAAGATTGCCTGCCTGCACAATCGCGACGAACAGTCGAAGCTCTGTGATTTCGTCAGCCAAAGCAGGTCCTCGAAATCCGTGATTCAACTTCACTATTTTATCGATATCAAGATCCAGGTCTGGCAACTATCGGCCGGTGCGTTTGGCTTTTTCAGTCTTGGAGTGTGAACTGACGGATGCAATGAACAGCAATCCGCTTATCACCGCGAGGTCCTTGAGGAAGTTGACCAGTTGAGCTGGAACAGCTAACCCGACTCAAGCCAGAAGGAATGTGCAATCAGGGATGCAGGGATCATGAAGCCGATGAGCGCAATCGCGCAAATCTCCGGATAGACGCCAAAGACCAACCCGGCTCCAGCGAGGATCTCCACAAGTCGGCCAGCCATGCTAAACGCAGCTGCAAGATCGGCAGGTCCAGGCCCGAGTCAGGAACCCGAAAGAATCGAGCGCCCATGGTGTGGCGAAGTTCGTTGCCGGAGCCGCGATTGTATGCGGCAGATGCTGTAGCCAGACCCAAGTAATAGATATCGATCTGGCCTCGACTGGCTATCGGAAGAGGAGTAGTGAGATAGCTCCCCCATGTTGTCTGGCTATGATTCGGGGCGTCGTCAAAGAAACCGGGATTGTCTTCCACGGGTTTCAGAACAAGTTATCCCAGCGGATGTGTGCTGCTTTCATAATCAGCCGCGCACCGTCGAAGCTGAGTTTGACGTTCGGCCCTTCGTTGTTGTCGAAGAGGCGACATGTGCCAAGAACGACTTCCTGACGGCCGATGCGCAAGCTTGTGTCTCGTTAGCCTTTAGTATGCGTGCCGACTTCGAGAAAGCCCTGATGAAAATCTCCTCGATCTTCATCGATGTTCGTCCGCAGACCACCATTTCTGCCGATACTGTAGTCGAATTACAGCTCTGTGAAGAAGCGCAGATTCGGTCCATCATGCAGATCGACATGTGGCATCACACGGCTCATCACATACCCGTTGTGATCCTGCGGTCCCGCCCCAAACATCCAGTTATCGAAATATTCGTACTCCGTGCGATATTCGAGACCGAGCGAGGCATAATGCTGCGCGTCACCTCCCCAATGCACATACTTGTAGCGATCCAGGGTACCCGTTCTGGCTTTTGGATCGGCGAGGAAACTCCAGTCCTGCTCCGCGGGGAACGGGTCTAGATGCGGACGATTCGCTACCGGCGGAGGACCAGGCGGGACAGGTTCCGGCGTCTGTGCGATTGCCAAACTTGCAATGGGCAGGCATAACAGTCCAAACAAGACGCGATATCCCCACGCCACGAATTGTGACTTCATTGGTTGCATAACATTCGTCCCGAGAGCCTACTCTGTTCGGCCGGATTGGGTTGGCATCATACTCAGGACGACCCAGGCCGCCGTGTCCTTTTGAGACACGTTCATACGCTTGCTGGGCCTCTTCGAGCGGCAATATCTGGTTGATCTGGTGGGGCTGGTACGCTCCAGTTGCAAAGCGTTCAGCAACTTTCTCGAGGATGCGCGCGGAGGCAACGAGGTCTCGCTTGAGGGTGTCGAGACCGAAGAGGCGCGACTCATTATGAGAGAAATCCACGAGATCGAAGTTAGCTCTGCGCCCAGTGGGCGAAGTGATCCCGACCTGTCGTCCTCGATGGGCGAGAAGTGTCAGGCCAATCTCGAACATCGGTCCACTTGCGGCGTTGAGTACGACATCTGCACCCTTGTCTGCATTCATCGAGCGCAGTAACTCGGACAGCTTCGGATCGCTCGAATCGAGAACCAGATCCTCGAGTATCGCTTCGTCGTCTCGTGAACGGTTAATTCCAATTACGAAAGCACCAAGATGTTTGGCGATCTGGACGGCCGTGCGTCCACCCCTCCCTTACTGCCAATGACGGCGATAGTCTCTCCAGCTTTCAGTGCCGCATACTCGGACACGGCGC
>CAZZZG010000004.1:0-73481 GCA_964658525.1 uncultured Edaphobacter sp. | reverse complement strand
TGTGGCTTGCGCACCAAACTAGTTCGCGGAACCGAGATGTACTCGCATGCGTGCCATCCCGTCTGAAGCCGGCATCGCCTCCGGTTCCCCAAAACTCCTTGCCAAGCCAATCAGCCGGACCGTCGACGACCAATCCCGAATAGTCGCGCCCGGGAATGCGCGGAAGAGTCGTTTGCCCCATCCTTCCGGCAACGTTCTTAACATCGCTTGGGTTCACGGCAGCGGCCACAACTTTCACGATAGCATTCGATTGGTCGGCGGTTAGATCCGGCCGTTCCATTAGACGAAGCTGAGAAGGATCACCGAACTGGCTGAACTGGATGACTCGCATGTTTGCTCTCCTGAAAGTTTGGGGATGATGTCGGTGGAACGATGGCTTGTGTTTTCAAGCGATCCATCACCTGCTCCGTAACCACATAGCCGACGCTCATCGCGACGACAAGCATCGAGCCTAAAATCGCTTGTGGGGCAGGCAACGGGATCCGTGTAAGCCGGCAAAAGGCGCCGATCCCGAAGGCCACGAAAAACCCTAGCAACAGCTTCATATTTGTCCTCCCGACTGATCTGACCTCAACGGCTAAGTCGAGATTATTTTTCGCCAGATACTTGGAGAAGCCTGAAAAGAGTGCAAACGACTGTTGCATTTGGCGTAAAGCTGGGTATGTTGACTGGAACCCTATCGTCAGTTGTTTCCGACCTTTTCCCTGTAGGCACTTTGGAGGAAACGAAGAAATCTGAGGTTGCTGCACGGGAATACTATGGACTGATGCGCAAGGTCGTCATCAGTGGGCCGCCGCCAGTCCAGGTCCTCGACGTAACGGGCCCACTCGAAGTGTTCTCGAATGTTCCTGATTATCAGGTGGAGATCGTCTCCTCGGATGGAACCGGTCAACTCAGGACGAATCGAGGAATCGCCCTCTCCGGTGCAGTCTCACCCACAAGTGTGTCCAGTTCGATTGACACTCTCGTGATTGCAGGAGGACCTGGCGCTGAATGCGGTGAGTACGACCTCGAATATGTACGTTGGATTTCCGATGCCGCCGGGCGTTCACGGCGTATCGCTTCCATTTGCACCGGTGTCTTCCTTCTGGCCGCTGCTGGGCTTCTCGACGGCAAGAGAGTTGTTACCCATTGGAAATTCTGTGATCGTCTGGCTCGTGAGTTTCCTAAAGTGAATGTATTGCCCAACCCCATCTTCTTGCGCGATGGATCCATCTACACCTCAGCGGGAATCACCGCGGGAATCGATCTCTCGCTCGCTCTCGTTGAAGAGGACCACGGCCACCTCACCGCTCTGAATGTTGCTAGACAGCTTGTCATGTTCCTGGTTCGTCCCGGAGGCCAGGCCCAATACAGCCACATGCTCTCCCGACAGGTCACCACCTCTGAACCGCTACGCGAATTACAGGTGTACATGCTCGAAAATCTGAAAGCGAATCTATCGGTCGACGCGCTCGCGGAGAGAATGGGGATGAGCCCGAGACATTTCTCTCGCGTATGTCTGCGAGAGATGAAGATGAACCCGGGGCAGTTCGTCGATCGTCTGCGGGTCGAGGCGGCTCAGCAGATGATTGATAGTTCGTCGATGGGGCTCAAGGAAGTTGCAGAGGCATGTGGATTCGGTTCGGCAGATTCTATGCGCCGAACATTCCAACGCGTCATCGGAATTACCGCAGGCGAATACACGGAGCGATTCAAGCGCGCAAAGGAGTCAACAGGCGTCTAACGATGTCCGAAAGTGTCGGAAGGATGTCGTAGCGGCATTCGGGTATCAAACCTAAGCTAGTTTTGTAGTGAGAACAACCGCATAGGAGATAAACCGATGAACAGGCAATCCGTTTCGAATAGTTCGGCTGCGCCAGAAGCAGTTACGACCGGCAGCCCAGCAGCCACAATCGTAGAGACGAAGACCGCTGATCTGAGACCCACATTTCGACACCCGAAGGCAAGTCTCCCCGTCCCTAGGCCTCAGAGAAAGTTCCAGAATGCTCAGCCCGGAGTTCCCGATACGCAACTGACTCGCGAAGCGACCGGACTCCTTCATGAGTTCAGCACGCAGCTGCTGTTCAATCATTCGCATCGCGTGTTCTTCTGGGCGAATGAGTTTGGCCGTCAGACCGGTCAGGATTACGACCAGGAGTTGCTCTTCGTCTGTGCTGCATTTCACGACATGGGACTTCTGAAGAAGTTCTCCAGTGCTGAGGATCGGTTCGAGGTCGATGGTGCGAATGCCGTCCGGCAGTTCCTCGAACACCATAACGTGCCTGCAGCGCGCATTCAGGTGGCGTGGGATGCGATCTCTTTGCACACAACACCGGGGATAGTGCAGTACAAGCCGATCGAAGTTGAACTGCTCTACAACGGGGTTGGCCTTGACGTTCTTGGCATCGGCTATGAAACTTTCCCCGATGATTTGCGGAAGACAATCGTCGCACAGTATCCTCGCGTGAACTTTAAGCAGGATATCGCCAACGCATTCTTTGGTGGCTTCGAACATAAGACGCAGACAGCTGAAGGCACCTGCAACGAAGATATTTGCTCGCACTTCATTCGCAATTACAAGCGGAGCAACTTCTACGAGCAGATACAGAACTCGCCTTTTCAGAACTCGCAGCTCTGACAGAGCGAGAAAAAGTAATTGCTTCAGGAAGGGTTAGCGGCTGCTTAAACTCCACTTCTGCGAAGATTTTAGTTTGCTGTGGAGTTTGGGCCGTTTTGCGGGGGTTTCTAACGATTTCCGGCTGCAAATCGTGGTGAAAACGTGGTGTGTTTGTGGTGAATTGCGTGGTAAAACGTGGTGTCCTGACATCCACTTTTTCGAAGGTAAAAAATACGCCATGTTTTCAACTTTATTTTTGATGCTCTGCCCATATTGGGAATCGTTCGGCGTGAAACCGTTACGGAACGATCTCTGTGGCGGTGGCGAAGCTAAGCTGGTGGATTGCCATCCAGGTCTGGGAGTAGGCGTTGAGGGCGGCCGCCGTGACCGAACGTGATTCGCGCAGGGCGTCGAGATAGTCGATCAGAGCCAGACCGCCGTGCTGATAGCTGAACTGCGCGATGTCCAGAACGTCCTTCGCTTCGTCGAGGTAGTGTCCGTTGTAGCGATCGGAGAGCATTCTCGCGTTGAAGTATGCGGAGTACGCCTGATCGACGTCGGAGATGACCTGGTTGTGGGCGGCGGTGACGGAGAAGCGGTTGGCCTGCGCGGTGAATTTGGCGGTTTCCTTGTTGCCCTGGTTGCGATCAAAGACGCGAATCGGGATGTTGAAGACGAAGCCGACGGAGTTGTCGGCGGCGGTGTTGTCGGGGAGGCCGTTTTCGCCGTTGTGGTTGTAGTCGGCCTCCAGGGTTGGGTCGGCGGTACCGTTGGCGTAAGCAAGCTTGACACTGGCGTCGGCGACGGCGACGGCGGCAACCGCGGCCTTGAGGTCGGGCCGAGCGGCCAGGCCTTTCAGTTCGAGGTCTTCCATCGTTAAGGAGACAGGAGGGGGAACGACGTCGCCGATCACGTCGAAGTCGGTACGCGGCTTGTCGTTGCCGAGCAGGACCTGAAGCTGGTCGGACGCCTGCTGAGCTGCTGTGATGGCGTTGGATTCGTCAGTTTCAAACTGTGCGAGTTGGAGATCGAGGCGCTCGAAGTCGAGCTTGGCGATGTCGCCGGCCATATAGCGGTCATGGCTGATCTGCAGTTCGCGCCTGTAGTCGGCGAGGTTCTCGTCTGCAAGCTTCTTGGCGGCTTTAGCGATGACGAAGTTGGTGAACGCCTGGCGGACCGCGAGAATCGTCTGCTGGATGGTGAGCTGGAGCTGGGCGTCTGTCTGGACAGTGGTGGAGCGGGCGACATCGAGACGCCAGCGGCGTTTCTGTCCGCGCTCGAAGAGGCGGCCAACGCCGAGGGTAAAGTTATAGGGATTGGTGTTGCTGTCAGTTTCGGTGAGGTTTCCGCCGGATGCGGTGAAGTACGGATTGGCGCGGACACCGGCCTGGATCTCCTGAGCTTTGACCGAGAGCAGGTTCTGCTGAGCGGCAAGCAGTGTTGGATTCTTGGCGCGCGCCAGATCGACGGCCTGTTGCATGGTGATTGCGTTGGGTGAAGCGGGAGGCTGCGGAGTTTGAGCGAACGACGCGCAGGGGGAAAGCAAGATGCAGGCTGCGATGAGAAGGGTCCGAGATTTTTTATTCGTCATGGAACCTCCCGGCGCTTGGGTGAAGCGGTTTGTGAAACTGCTTGCGCGGTTGAACAGCATTAGTTCTCGAACTCCGTCTCGGGTGTTGGCAGAACGTCGGTGGGTCTTGCGATCCAGACGTACAAAGTGGGAAGAAGAAAGACGCTGATCATGAGCGCGCCAATAAGTCCGCCGACGATGACCATGGCGAAGGGTCGCTGCGAATCTGACCCGATGCCGTGGGAGGTTGCGGCGGGAAGAAGACCAAGGGTGGCGACGAGCATGGTCATCATGATGGGACGAAGGCGGAGTACTGCACCTTCGATGGCAGACTCTTCGATGGAGTGGCCACGAACGCGCATCTGGTTGATGTATTCCAGCATGATGACGCCGGTTTGCACCGAGACACCAAAGAGCGCGAGGAAGCCGACACCGGATGAGACGCTGAAGTTGGTATGGGTAAAGAGAAGCGCCAGTAGTCCGCCGACCGGAGCCATGGAGACGTTGATGAGAATGAGGCCAGCCCATTTGCCGGAGTGGAACATGGAGTAAAGGATGATGAAGATGAGCAGGATGGTGATGGGAAGCACCAGCATAAGACGCCGCGAAGAGCGTTTCTGGCTCTCGTATTCGCCGGCCCAATCGATCTTGTAGCCAGGCGGCAGTTTAACCTGATCGTTGACTTTGCTGATGGCCTCTTCGACCGTGCTACCAAGGTCGCGATCGCGGACGCTGTACTTGATCGCGACGAAACGCTGGCCTGCTTCTCGGCTGATAGTCTCCGCACCGTCTTCCATCCTTACATTGGTCAACTGGGCTAGCGAGACGCGCTCACCCGAGGGAGAGAGCAGACGGATCTTGTCGATTGCATCCTGTGTGTCACGATACTGCTGCGGATAGCGGACGACGAGGTCGTAACGCGCTTCGCCCTGGAGTACCTGACTGACGGCGCTACCACCTACGGCAGTCTGGATAGCGTCTTGAATGTCGGCGACATTGATGCCGAAGCGGGCCGCGGCGAGTCGATTGACGGTGTAGTTGAGATTGGGCTGGCCGATGACACGGAAGAGACCAAGATCCTGCACGCCCTTAATCTTGCTCATGATTGAGACAATCTGATCACCTTTCTGTTCGAGGGTTTTGAGGTCGTCTCCATATATCTTTACGGCCAATTCGCCCTTGACGCCGCTGACAGCCTCTTCGACGTTGTCCGAGATGGGCTGGGAGAAGTTCCAGATAACACCTGGGATCTTTTCCAGTTCGCGGTCCATAGCGCCGATCAACTCATCTTTGTTTTGTTTGAAGGGATGACGCCAATCGGCTTTGGGTTTCAAGTCGACGAAATATTCGGTGTTGAAGAAGCCGGTAACGTCTGTCCCGTCATCGGGGCGCCCGGTCTGGCTGACAACCTTTGTCACCTCGGGAAAAGACGACAGAACGATGCGAGCCTGATTCATGATGCGGAGGCTTTCGGTGGGACCGGTGCTGGGAGCGAGCGTGCCACGAACCCAGATCGCGCCTTCATCCAGGTGGGGTAGGAACTCTGAGCCGATGACGCCGCTCGTACCGAGGAAGACAGCCAGCAGAAGTGCAAAACCTGCTCCACTGAGAGTGACCCAGCGATGTTCGATGGCCCAGCGGGCTGCATGGCGGTATCGATCGGTGAGCCACGCCATGACGGGATTTTGCCACTCGGATGCGCCTCTCGGGAATAGAAGGCTGGATAAGACGGGTGCGATGACGATGGAGAAGATCAACGCGCCGAGGAGAGCGAAGGCTACCGTCCAGGCCATGGGACGGAAGAGTCTGCCTTCTACAGCCTGCAGCGTAAAGATAGGCAGGTAAGCCGTGATGATAATGCCGATTGCATAGAAGACCGGGCGTTGCACCTCATGAGCAGCCTCACGGATCTGTTCGGCTGGAGAGAGAGTGTCTTTGCGCTGGTGGCTGAGGTGCCGGACGATGTTTTCCACCATGACGACGGCACCGTCGACGACCATGCCGAAGTCGAGTGCACCGAGCGAGAGCAGATTCGCCGGGATATGACGGAGGTCGAGGCAAATGGAAGCGAACAGCAGAGAGAACGGAATGGTCAGCGAGACAATGAGAGCGCCGCGGACGTTGCCCAAGAATAGGAAGAGGATGATGATGACAAGGATGATGCCTTCGGTGAGGTTATGCAGCACCGTGTGGGTGGTGTAGTGGAGAAGGTCGCTGCGGTCGAGGAAGGGTATAAGCTTTACGCCCGGGGGGAGGATGCGTGTGTTGAGTTCGTCGACCTTCTTGTGAATTCCTGCCAGAGCAAATTCGGAGTCTTCCCCCTTCTGGAGAGCTACGATCCCTTCGACGACATCGGGATCATCGATGATCTTGCCATCCTCGCGGTTGATCGCGTGCTCGTTCTTCTCTTTTTTAGTGTGGTCGATACAGGGGTCGCTGGCAGTGGAGGAGTTAGGAGGTTCTGGAAATGGCGTGCCTCCGAATCTGCATGATTTGCCGATTTGACCGAGACGGATCTTGGGACCCTGGGTGACGGTAGCGATATCTTTGACGCGGAGCGGGGTGCCGGATTGCGTCTTTAAGACGGTCTCCTCGATATCGTGGGTGCTTCGGTAGAGACCAACCTCACGGACGTTGATTTGCTGTTGGCCCTGTTCGATGAAGCTGCCGCCGGCGTTGGTGTTGTTGTTGGCGAGTTGCTGCTCAACCTGACCGATGCTGAGGCCATACGCGACGAGTTTGTCGGGATCAACGCGGACCTGGTACTCGCGTGTCATCCCTCCGAAGCTCGAGACGTCGACGACACCGGGGACCGCTTTGAGTTGCTTTTCAATTGTCCAGTCCTGAAGCGACTTCAGGTCCATGTTGTCGTAGAGGGGGTTGGTGCTTCGCAGGGTGTACCAGTAGATTTGGCCGACGGGACTCCAGTCGGTGCCCATTTGCGGTTGAAGGCCAGGGGGAAGCGTGACTTGAGAGAGCCGCTCGAGGACCTTTTCACGATTCCAATCGTTGACGGATTCGTCGTCGAAGATGAGAGTGAGGCTGGAGATGCCGGCGAGAGAGGTCGACCGCAGATGGGTCATGTGAGGAATTCCGGCCATGCCGATCTCGAGCGGGATCGTGACCTGCTGTTCGATCTCTTCAGCGGCGCGTCCAGGCCATTGCGTGATGATTTGGACGTAGTTGTTGGCAACGTCGGGATAGGCCTCGACGGGCAGGTTATGGAAGGAGACGATTCCCCAACCGAAGAGCAGGATGGTGAGACCGAGAACCATCCATCGATTGTTCAGTGCAAAGTCGACGAGACCTCGAATCATTACTGATCCGCCGTGTTCTGGAGAGCGAGGGCGTTGGTGACGACCTGCTGGCCCGCGTTAAGGCCGGAGATGATCTCCTGCATATTGCCCGGCAAGGATGCGCCTCCACGCACCTGTACCCGGCGGAACTTACCATCGCCGACAGGAGTGTAGACCCAGTCGCGGTCATGCAGATGGAGAACCGCGGTCGCGGGGACTTGCACGTGAGTCTGCGAATTCTTCCCGTGAATGGTGACCGTGGCAAACATGCCGACGCGCATCAAGGTATCGGGATTTTCAACCTGGATGCGAACTTTTGCGGTGCGGATCTGGGGATCGAGGACGGCGCCAATGTCGCTGATCACGCCGGTGAGGACACGGTCCGGATAAGCGTTGAGGCGGATGTCCGCCTTTTGGCCGAGATGCACAGTCGGGAGGTCGTTCTCGTAGACGTCACAGATAATCCATACGTGCGAGAGGTCGGCGATGGTGAAGGCATTGGAGGAGCCGGCGAAGGTTACTCCGGCAGCGGCGGCGTTGGTGACGTTTTGGGCGATGATGAAGCCGGAGGCCGGAGAATAGACTTTGACAGTGGCGGCGGGGTGATCTTTGTCGACTCCTAGGACGCGGAGCTGCTCTTCCGAGGCTGTAAGCGCCGCCTTCGCGTCATCCTCGGCGTTTTGGGCGATCTCGACCTGGCTGTTGGGAATAGCGCCCTTATCGTTGAGGATCTTAGCTCGGTCGAGTTGAACCTTGGCCAGGCGCTCGTCGTTGACCGCCTTCAGGTAGGCGCTAAAAGCGCCTGAGACGTCGGTGCTCTGAACATCCATGAGAAGCTGGCCTTTTTTAACATAGTCGCCGATGCGCGCGTGTACCTCAACGACACGGCCAGAGGCAATGGAGATTACGGGGATGGTGCGGGAGATGTCGGGATTGACGGTGCCAGTGACTTGAATGGAGGAGGCGGCAGCATAGTCCGTCGCGGCAACGAGCGTGAATTGATCCGGGTGATCGACGTGAACCAGATTCGGGTCAGCGTCGGGTTGAACGACGGCAGTGGGAGGAGCTTCGCTTTTGGGATCGGACGGCTTGGCGTTGCAGCCTGACAGCAGGCAGGCGCCGAAGCAGAGCAAGAGAGTGGCGAGGTGCCTGAAACTGATTGAACTCATCGTGTAAATTCTTTATCCCCTGTGAAATCAAGCGGCAGATCTTCCATCTTTAGAGATTATCGGAAGCACGCAATCTGGGCGCGCTTGAATCAGCCAAAGCTGTATTTTCCGGGACCACAAGACACACCTTCGTTTATTTAACCCGAAGTCTACCGTTGGGTTGCTATTCCCACGTCAATTTTTTGACCGAAAATTGTATGGGCCTCCATCTCCGCTTATAGAATAAGGGGCCTCGAATGTGAGAGAAAGACCTTCTGGTCGAGGTCGCACTGCCAATCTTCGCGAGGCTCAGAGATAAGGCTCGCATGAATGAAATATTGGCACAGATATTTACGCGATGCCCAGCAAAGTCTTCTCCCGCGCCGCGCTCAGATGTCGAGAAAGCCGCGCTTTAACGCGATCATGACCGCGTGAGTCCTATCACTCGCGTCGAGCTTGGAAAGAATATTTTTAAGATGACCCTTGACGGTGTGCTCGGAGATTGCGAGGCGCGCTGCAATTACTTTGTTGGAGCTGCCCTTAGCTACGTCCCGCAGTACTTCAATCTCCCGAGTAGTGAGGGTATCGTCGCCAGCATGTTCAGCCAGTTCCTGAGCTATCTCGGGTGGTATCCGCCTCATGCCCGCATGAGCAAGCCGAATGGTGTCAATTAATTCTGTCCGCAACATACTTTTCAACAGGTAACCGACCGCGCCCGCCTTGAATGCCCTCAGTGCCTGAATATCCCCGCCGTATGTAGTCAGGACGACGACGCGGGCATTGGGGAATTCTTTACGGATGGCCGAGATTGCGTCGATGCCATTCGTCTTCGGCATCCTTATGTCCATTAGAGTGACATCAGGACGATGTATTCGAAAGGACGCAATGGCTTCCTCACCGTCTGCTGCTTCGGCCACGACGGACATGTCGGGCTGCGCGTTGATTGCACCCGAGATTCCAGCTCTGAGGAGGGGATGATCGTCGACGGTAAGCACCCTGATTTTATGTATCTCACTCATTGCGATCCTTCTGCTCCAAGCGGACGTCCCGAGAACGGCGCAGCCGCAAACTTGTTACCATTGACCGATATGATTCGGCGGAGACGTCCCCCATTCTATCTCTGCGCTCGCGCTGAAGTGATATCAAACTTCTAGATCCGCTTCGTTTAGCTTTCACGCGCGACGCCTGCTGGCAAGAAGAAGACAGCCCCCCGAAAGTATTACGTTTCACACCCCCTCTTCGGGTTTGCCAGGTCCCAACTGCACGACTACTCTCTCCGACTGTGCAGAGACTCTTTTCGATGTTCCCGACGGGAGCGGCGGGCGTTGCGTTGATTCTTCTGCGATTCTCTGTGGCTGCAACCCTTCTGTTCGATATATTGCCGCAAGGAGGTCCAGCAGCTCATATGTGGGAGTCTGCCGGCCTGGGCCTGCTGGGTGTCGCAATCTGCCTTGGACTATTTACTCCTGTGTCTTCCATCGCGTGCTGTCTGATTGAGACTGCGATGTTGCTCGACACGAGGGACATCGACTTCATCCCTGTCATCTCGTCAATTCTCGTCGCAGCTTCTCTGGGGTTATTAGGTCCGGGAGCATACTCTCTTGACGCGCGCATGTTTGGCAGACGACTGGTAGTTTCTTCCTCTGACAAGACGATGAGCGGCAATTAAACAGACTTATCCGTAGTACCTGCGGTCTTGCGAGCAAGCAAATTTATTTTTGGATAACTTTAGTCCCCCTCGAAAGAGTAACCCCACAGGGCCACGATTTGGGCTATCGAGGGATTGATTTCCGTCTTAGCTTGAACAATATCATTCATCGCTTGACGATCCTCAGGCTTCCAGATGATTTCAATGCACGCAGAGCTCACAACCGGATCCCAAAGTGCACGATGAACCGTTTTTCTCAATACCTAGATTATCCATCGAGTCTTGTATTTGAAATGGCGTTTGTTCCTCACTCTCAGCCTCAACGACTCTGGCTCTAGAACTCTCACGGAAAGGTCTTCTAATGGACTCATACTTTTCACCAGGCACCCTCAGCATGCAAGCTATCCTCGAGACCTCGAATGATGAGATGTTGGTCGCCGCAGCGAAGACTGGAGAGCATTTAGCCTTCTCCGAGCTTTGGAATCGCCACTCAAAGAAAATCTTCAGCACAATGTATCGGATCACGAGGAATCGGCAGGACGCGGAGGATGCACTTCAAGATGCTTTTTTGAAGGCCTATGTTCATCTGAAGAACTTTGATGGCAGATCTACCTTTTCGACGTGGCTTACGCGAATTGCGATCAACTCTGCGTTGATGATTTTGCGCCGCAAGCGCGCTCATCCCGAGATCTCGATGGATGGAGGGGTAGAAGGTGAGACTTGGCAGCATTGGGAGGTGGCCGATCGGCGGGTCAACACGGAAGAGCACTATGCGAGGTCTGAACGAGAACACCATCTGAAGCGTGCAATCCATCGGCTGAGACCAGCGCTCCGCACCATCGTCGAAATTCAACAGGTACACGACAGCTCGATCAAAGAGATCGCCGAGATCGCTGGAATCTCCGTAGCCGCCACGAAATCGCGGTTGTTGCGCGCCAGGACGGTGCTTCGCCGCTCGCTCGGATGAGGTTGAGAAATCTTTCTCTAGTTAAGTAAAGAGAGCGGTCTATTCATCTTGTCCTGATATATCTCTGTCGGGAACGAACTGGTAAACTTGACCATTCTCAGATGACGGACACGACGCACCTTTTTTGTAGACACAGTCTCCGGCTGACATTTTTGTTTTTCTTTGTGTGTCGTTGGGCACCGCAAAGAGGGCTGACGCAGTGTGCAGGAGCGGCATCAACGCCCCGCGCGGTGTCAGAGTGCGCTGCTCATTCCATTCCCTCGGGAAAGATTGCAACCCTCGACCCTAAGCGAGTCTATGCGCTTGCCGAACTGATTGATATAGCGGAACGAAATAATCCGCGCACTCGAATTGTGTGGGAGCAAGCCAGACAGAAGGCCGAACAGCTTGGAATCGAGAAGAGTGCCTATTACCCGGTGCTCGTTGGCCTCGCGGTATTCGGAGATCAACGGACAATTTCGCCGTTCCCTGAGTCACTTTTACCGCGCGGATACTCGACTGTTGAGATCCCAATCGTCCAGCCTGAAGTCACGATGCAGTATTTGCTCACCGACTTTGGCAAACGTGGGGCCAAGGTAGACGGGGCGACGGCCGAAAAACTAGCTGCGGGAGCTAACTTCATCCAGGCAAACCAAGATGTGGCTTTTCTTGTCGCTACTGACTACTACAAGCTCCTCACCGCACAGGAGCGATTGCAGGCCGCAAAAGAAACTTTAAAGACGGCGCAGACTACCCAGGATGCGGCCGAAGATCAGCTAGCGAACGGGCGCTCAACCTTGCCTGACGTGCTCCAAGCCCGTGCAGAGACGTCGCAGGCCGTATTCGATCTCGAGTCTGCGGACGGCGATGAAAAAATCTCACGAGTCACACTTACCGAAGCCATAGGCGTGGAGCCTTCACCGGATATCACAATTGATTCGGAAAAAGATACTCCACTGCCCGAATCGCTAACCCTTTCCATCGACGAGCTGATCAATCGAGCCTTATCTGATCGTCCCGACCTGGCGGCGCAAGCTGCGGAAATCCGCGCATCCGACGATGCGGTGCGGGAGGCGAAGGCGGAATATCGTCCGAAGATTGTTCTATCCGGTTCGGCCGCACAAACTACAGTGTGGCCAACGGCGGATAATGGCCAGCTTGGCTACGCGAGTGTACCCACCTGGACAGCCGAGTTGGGAGTGCAATGGCAAATTTTCGATGGAGGAGTTCGGAAGAACGAAGTAGCTGTCGCCGAATCGAAAAGACGCGAGGCACAGGATGAGATGACGGAAAAACGCGACCAGGCGACACGTCAAGTTTGGACGGCATTTATTGCTTTTCGAACCGCGCTGAGACAGGAACAAGCTGCCGTATCTTTGCTCGACGCTGCGAACAGTTCTTATTCCGCTTCTCTGGAAGCTTACAAATATGGCGTGAAGAATCTGGTCGATGTTGTTACTGCCGAAAGACAGTTAGCACAGGCTAGATTCTCTGGCGTCTCGGCTCGTTCGCAGCTACTTCTGGAAGCAGTCGATCTTGAGTTTGTGACTGGAAATCTGCTGAGAACCAAATCGGCGGCAACGAAATTACATACACAGGATGGCCAGAAGTGACGACCATTAAAAGAAAACCTTTTTCTTATCTGTTCGCTGGATGCCTGCTGTGCTCGGGTTGCAATCATGCGCCATCCATCGACATTATCGGATCTTTTTTCCCTGTCTGGATGCTTTGTTTAGCGATTGCTGTAGTGCTCGCGTTTGTTGTGCGTTACTTTCTGGTTCGATTCAAATTAGATACTGAAGTTGGACCGGTCGCGCTCTTTTATCCCAGTGTCGTCATACTTTTCACAAGCCTGCTCTGGCTGATTTTTTTCCGGTAAGGAGGAACATGGAACAGGCTCCCGAAGCTCTCAACCGCAAGCAGATTGGCCGCTGGATCGCTTTCGGTGTTGTTGCGGCCGCAATTGTCGCTCTCGGATTTGTCATCCTCCAAACTGACCTTCATCCGCGAACCGACGATGCCAGCGTAAGAGCGAACTATATCGAGATTGCTCCGGAAGTAAGTGGCAGACTGGTTGAACTACCGGTCAAAGACAATGAGTTCATAAAGAAGGGTGATCTCC
This sequence comes from uncultured Edaphobacter sp., assembly GCA_964658525.1. GTDB lineage: Bacteria > Acidobacteriota > Terriglobia > Terriglobales > Acidobacteriaceae > Edaphobacter. The sequence goes on along the minus strand of CAZZZG010000004.1, from coordinate 60,152 downwards.
TATTTGAGATTGATCCTCGCCCTTATGAGTACGCCCTGCAGCAGGCATTATCCGATCAGGAGGCGTTGGAGCAACAGATCATCGATGCGAAACGAAGAATCGCAGCCCAAAACAGCGCCGCTGAAGCTGCTCTGGCAAATGTGCACAATTCCCGAACCGGCATCAAAACGGCGGGGAGCAGCGTGGATGTTGCAAAGGCTACGGTATCCCGAGCTCAAGCGACATTAGCAGCGGCTGAGGCTCAGTTAAAACTGGCAACAAATAATCTGCACCGCATAGAACCGTTACTACAAAAACAATATGTTACGGTGGAACAGATCGACCAGGCCAATACCGCAGTGCGGGTCGCTCAAGGGAACTTCGATGAGGCCCAGGCTGCGCTTACTCAGTCACAAGCCCAGCTGGCTCAATCAGTTCTGCGTCAGCAAGAGGCAGATTCAGCGGCTGCTGAGTCACAGGCGAAGCTGGGTCAGGCTATTCATACGATCGACACGGTTGACACGCTGATGTCCGAAAGGCCGGGAAAGGCAGCCAAGGTAGATAGTGCGAGGCTCGATCTTGAGCGTTGCCGCGTTGTCGCTCCTTTCAATGCTTATGTGAATAACATGAATATCTCTATCGGTGAATATGCACATCCGGGCACACCGCTGTTCACCCTAATAGACACCCGGACCTGGTGGGTCGTCGCAAACTATCGCGAATCGAAAGTGAAGCATATCGGCATCGGATCGCATGTTGACGTGTACCTCATGGGACATCCTGACCGACGATTCAATGGGATTGTTGAGAGCATCGGATACGGCGTCTTTCCGGAAGATGGAGCGGTTACCGGAGGTCTACCCAATATCGAACGCACTTTGAACTGGGTTCATCTCTCTACAAGATTTCCCGTTCGCGTTCGAGTGGAAGATCCAGACCCCGCCCTGTTTCGCATCGGTGCAACGGCGCTGACGGTCGTGAGATAGCAGATGGATGACACATCTCTATCCGGAACGATCAAGTCTATGTGGCGCAAGTTGTGGGAGGATCTGCAACCTACGCCTGAGCGGCTCAACAGTAGTCTCCGTATCTTACTTGCGACAGTAATCGCTCTGATCCTCATGCTGGTCTGGCAGATGCCGTCGATTTACCTCGGCATGTACTTTATTTTCCTTGTCGGACGCGACAGTCCCACTCTTTCTCTTCGCTCCGGCCTGATTTCGTTGCTAACCGTTACGATCGCGATTGCGTGTGAGCTCGGCGTTGTCATTGTCAGCGACAGCGATCCAATGATCCGAGTACTTAGCGTTGCTGTCGTCACCTTCATTGCGGGTGTGATTGTGGCCTCGACCAACTTTCCCGTTCTAGGATCGACCTGGGGACTTATCTTCTGCATCGTGATTGGGAATTGGGACAATCATGCTCCTGCGGACAAGTTGGTCAAAGGCTCGCTCTGGTTGATCGCAACGCTTTCAGTGTCGATTGGCTGTGCTGTTCTGGTGGAGTACCTCTTTGGCGATCGCGACCCCGCGAAAAAACTGGAAGCACAGCGCAAAATCCGATATCAGGCGCTGGAAAAGATGTTTACTGTATACGCTCAAAGCGGATCACCTGAAGAGCGATCCGCCGCAGCGCTTCCTGTGTCTCGTCTCGCAATAGCCGGCACAAATGGAATGCTGGAGCTGTACAACAAAATTGCAGAGCGAGATCTCGACGCAGCGGCTCTTCCGCCCGGAACCCGCTTGCGCGTCACGATGCTGTCCCAGATTCTGGATGTTTCTGCTGCCTTCGGCTTGCAAAATACTAAGGAAGATAGTCCGGAGCTTAGACGGCGATGCGCAATTATCGCGCAACAGTGCCATGAGCTGATCCCGGTTGCAATTCCAAAAATTGAAAGCCGCCTGCAATTTCTGCCAGAGAATTGTGTGACGCTGCTGGATCGAGTCGAAGCAGCGCTTCATGCGCTTTTAACCATGCCCACTGACCCCGCTCAATTGGGCAATAAAGAGCTAGTCGCGATGCCCGTAAGAAAGGCACCCTTTTTCATTCCGGGAGCGGTTAGTAGAGTCGATACGATTGCCTTCGGACTCAAGATCAGCTTGTGCGCGACTCTTTGTTATATCGTCTACAACGCTGTTGACTGGCCTGGAATTTCGACTGCAGTAACTACCGTGATGGTCACCGGCTTGAGCAGTAGCGGTGCAATAAAACAGCGGCTTTTCTTCCGCCTAGTGGGTTCGGTAGTCGGCGGCCTCATTTTAGGTCTCGGAGCAATCTCTCTCCTCTTTCCGCATATGGATTCGATCACATCGCTGGTCGTTCTCATTGGCTTCGTCGCATTCATCTCAGCCTGGACCGCCGGGGGGCCGAGGTTCAACTACATAGGCTTACAAATGGCGTTTTCGTTTTACCTTGTGGCGTTTGAAGATTTCAGGGCTCCCACCCAACTCGCTCCCGCGCGTGACCGTTTTATCGGCATACTCGTCGCACTTCTCATCATGTGGTTTGTTTTCGATCAAATATGGCCAGTTCGCACTGTCACAGTCATGCGTCAGGGTCTTGCAGGGATTCTTAAGACAGTTGCGAGTTTCCTTCGTCTCATTGAACCTCGCCCCGATCAGAAGGATCTGCTTCTACAAGCAGATGCCCTGCGGGATCAGGTCGGCAAGACAGTTGTAGCGCTTCGATCAATGAATGACGCTGTGGATTACGAATTTGGGGTGGACCGGGCACAGCATGTCCAAACCAGCGAGATGATTCTCCGAACATCTCTCACCGCAGGAACGCTCTTTTGGAATCAGTTCGCAGTTCTCTACAATGAAGAAGACAAAGATTTTCTTACTGAACCTCACCTCATCGAAATGCGTCGGAAACTAGCGGAATATATCGATGGAATGGCCGAAGGGGTTGTGAAAAAGGCCGCTCCTGCTATCGTTACTGCTGATGATTTGCTGACCCCAGCTTTGCTCAATGACCCACGCTACGGAGAATATTCCCGGAACACGATCGCGCGGTTTGAGGAACTTCACTCGTACGCGCTCATGCTGAGCCGCGAAGTGTGACTCGCTCGAATTCAGGTCTCCAGATACTTTCGGGATTATGAACTCAGTGTGGAAGGCTGACGGCATAGAGATACCAAGCCGCATGTGGAAGCCACTGCTCTGTCCAGCGCCAGTCTTCATCTTTGCCCGTTACGGCATAGCCTTCGTTGAAGGCAATTCCATCTTCATTGTCGATTGGCGCAGTAATACCGTTGAGGATTGATCCCGGCGCGCTGGTGTATTTATAAGAGCGAAAAAACATATAGGGTGCGTTCCCATGGCCACTCCCCATCAGCATGCTTGCGTCAAAGGGATTTCGACCGAGGATCCAGTGCAACTGATTCCACGCGTACTCCTGAAGTTGTGATTGAAAGGCTGGGTCGTAGCTAAAGAGTGGAGCCGCCATACGCGCCGCGGCGGCCAGCGAGGCTAATCGAGCATCTTCGCCCTGCCACCATGGGGCTGCCTCTGTATCGTGAGGAAAGAAAAATGCGCTACGAATCTTACCGTCTCCCATCCGCACCAGCTGTCTGGCATATCCAAACGGATTGTTCACTTCGGCGGTTACAGAAAGTTCGAACCGCAGGGACCGTTCCACTGCGTCGCGAACTTGCTTTTGTGAGGTGGGAGCCGCGATCTGCGCGTACTCAAGCAAGCTGACGACAGGCAAGCCAGCATCGGACGGATGGAAGTAAGGCCGCGAACCTTCATCGGCCCGCCAAAAGTTGCGATATCCCTCGGCAGTCGATAGTCGCTCCATTAAATGCACAGCTCGCCGATCTGCCACGACACGATAGCTCTCTCGCTTCGTTGCTCGATACAACTCAGTAGCCGCCATCAGCGCACAATAGTCATCGAGGATATTTTCTTTCCCATCGTTGAGTAACTCGCGATTGTGCACATCCAGAAATTGAAACGCTTCCTCAGCGGCACGAAGATAGGTTGCGCGAGGTAGATCCCCGTCAATTGGCATAGTACTGGCGAGCGCAAGAGCGGCAATGGCCATACCTCCTCCTGCGCGAAAGCTCGCCTCGTAAGCATGGGGTCCTTCAGCGCTTTGTATATCTTCCGTAGAATCTGAGGCATTTTTCTTGATCTGTGTTTTCCAGTTAGGATTGCCGATTGCACGATCCTGTGGCAGCTTGTCCTTTCCCGGTGCGGTAATGCTTTCGAAGAAGGATCCATTCGGTCGTTTGATTCGTACGAGAAAGTCTGCGCCAAAGAGGCCCTCATCCAGCAACCGCCGTAGGTACTCGCTGAAGTTGTCGTCATGTCGAGCTTCGAGAACTCGATAACTCTTCAATAAGCTCCACGCCACGAGTGGGACCTGTTGGGGATTGAAGTAGGACGTAGGATTTTGATGAGAGAGATGGATGCCGTAGTCGCCAGTCGCGTCATACCATCCGCCATGAACGTCCACAAATCCTGACTGGCCCGCAGGCAGCGGCAGATGACGATCCGTTTGATCCATCAGGCCACTGGAACGTTGCCCTTTGAAGTAGTAGATGACATTGGAAAGCGTATTGCGTTCGAGAAGATCGTCATCGATATCGAATGGGCAGGAACGTATCACCCCTGAGTTCGACTGGATCTGAACTGCATAGTGGCCGGTAGTTTTCCAGGAGGAAAAATCTGCGGTCCAGAAGACGCGGCCACCCCATGAATCTACCTGACCGTTGGGAACCAGGCTTCCTGTCAATACAATCTTCCCGCTTGCAGAATCGACCAGCGAAAACTTCTCCGGGTTATCCTGCTCGGTCCCAACTACGATTGCATGCTTGAGCGATCGAGACTCATAGCCGACCTGGTCGACCACGACAGTCAACTGTGCCATAGCTGCAGAAGTGAGTAACCCCATAAAGCAGCCAACCAAAACCCTCATCCCTGTATGTGTAATTTTCCTGCACCTCAAAAAGACATTATGAGATATGAGTCGATGCGCTCGACGAATCTCGACTCCGCGTTTCCAGAAATTTCGTTGCTTGAACCTGTCTGGACGACTATACTCATTCGCTAATCTTCAGACAAACATTCAGACCAGCCCACTGCGCGCAGCACGAAGAAACCAGTGACGCTGAGTCGTGACCCACTAATGAGCTTCAACTGCGAATCGATCATCCTTCATTCAAAAGAACACTGCACAGAGAACACTTTTCCCGGGAGACAGAGTGGAAAAAAACGATGTCCAACCTCCATTATCGTCGCTAGACAAAGACGGATTCATACCGCTTTACTATCAGATTCAACAGGCTCTGATCGAACAGATTCACACGGGTAAGCTGCTGGTTGGCGATTGCCTTCCTTCAGAATATGAGTTGGCGCGATCTTATCGAGTAAGCCGAATGACGGCTCGACAGGCACTGCATAACCTAAAGAGTCGAGGCTATGCACTCAGCCAAAAAGGGCGAGGCACCTATGTCACGCGACCCAAGCTAGAGAAGAACATCATGTATCTCCGAGGTTTCACGGAGGAAATGAAGCAGCGTGGAATGATGCCAAGTTCACGACTGCTCGCGCAAACTGTCCTATCGGCAAAGGGGGTTCTGACGGAGCAGCTTCGAGTTGAGGAAGGTTCGGCGATACTACAACTCCGTCGGCTGCGCATCGCAGATGGCACTCCGATGGCACTCGAAGAGTCCAACATTCCTTTGAAACATTACCCCGGGCTTGAACGAACCGACTTTACATCAGAGTCACTTTACAAAGTGCTTCGCAACAAATATGGCGTTCGCGCTGCCTGGGCTGATGAGGTACTGGAGGCGTCCCCGGCAACTCAAGAGGAATCCGAACTGCTTTCCATCCCTAAAAACGCAATTATGCTATCCATCTCCCGAGTCATCATGAGGACTGACGAGATACCAATTGAAGCCGCCTGCTCTCGGTACTATGGCAATCGATACCGCGCGTCGATCCGGGTCCCGACAACCACGATCGAGTGAGAAGCGCCGCAATTCATAACGTCAGTACCCATAGTTGAGAACCTGTTGACGAGGCGGTGTTACAGGAGTATTCCCGTAAGGCGGTCCGCCTCCTACGAGAAAAATGATCCTCCGGCTCAGGCGAATCGGTCTCGAAGAAATGAGGAGTCCGCCTCCTTAAGACGCCCCTCGAAACGCTCTCTGGCGATGCCTAGAAGATTTCTCTTGCACTTCAGTACAGTTGTCTATACGATCTGGCATCCGCTCATTTCAATTTACGAATAAATTCTGCCTTCTTTTGACCATGAATCAGAACGTGATTTCTGCTTTCCAAGGAGTGGCTGTTGCCCTTTCTTCACGAGATCACAGGACAAAGAATTACCGCAGGCCTGTCTTTCCGGAGGTACCGACTCCGCGCGAAGCTAAGCCTTGAGGTACGAACTTGATTGAAAACGCTAGCTTTACTCAGTAAGCAGGATGGGCCAAGGAAGCCAACCGCGAAACCCGCACTGACAAAGACATTCACTCTGCACTCTTACTTTGGAGGAACGCAATGCACAAAGGACTCAAGCTCCGCTTTTGTTATCTTTCAGCGCTAGTGCTGGTTATCGTGACCTGTATACCGGCATTCTCGCAGACCATCACCGGCACCATCACCGGTACCGTGACGGACCCAACCGGGGCTGTCGTAGCGGGTGCCAAAGTAACCGCTACCAACGTGCAGACTGGTGTCGCGACTCCTACTGTAACGAACCCGAGCGGTATTTATTCTCTCCGTTTCCTACAGATCGGACAATACAAGATCACTGTAGACTCCAGTAGCTTCTCCCCTCAAAGCACCAGCGCCTTTACGCTTGAAGTCGATCAGGAAGCGAAAGTGAACGTAGCTTTGAAGGTCGGTGGAACAAATAGCAATGTCATCGTCACTGACACAGCTCCCATCCTGAACACAGAAAACGCAACGACCGGCGACACGATTACCGCAGCCGCCGCCACGGAACTTCCGTTGCAGAGCCGCAACTTCTCCACGCTTACGCTGTTGGTCGCTGGAGCCATCACTCCAAACCCACAGGCGCTCGATAACGTGGGCCGCGGTCAGTACAACGGTGGGTTTAACGTCAACGGAAACCGCGAGCAGAGCAATAATTACACGCTCGACGGAGCCGATATCAACGAAGCTATCGATAACTACATCGGCTACAGTCCCAACGTCGACGCGCTCGGCGAAGTGCGTATCATCACCGGTAACTCTACCGCTGAGTATGGCAACGCAAATGGCGGCCAAGTCGTCATGGTTACGAAGAGCGGAACGAATCACTTTCATGGCAACGCTTTCTTCTTCGGTGAAAACCAGAACCTGAACGCAAATACCTGGGCTGCAAAGCTGACCGGCGCGCCACGCGCTCAGTTCAACCGAGCCATCTTCGGTGGTACTTTCGGTGGCCCTATCTTCAAAGATAAGCTCTTCTTCTTTGTGGACTACCAGGGTGCCCGCCAGCATAACTCCACCGTCGAAAACCGAACGGTCGTCTCTGCGGCAGATCGCACGGGTCCCGGTATCACAAATCCTGCTGCGATCTATCTCTTCGCCCATCCAGAGCTTTATCCAGAACCCAATACTGTGACGGACACGTCCGTAAACTATGTCGGGTCATCAGGCCAGGCCACCAACAACAATCAGGGCGACTTCAAGATCGATTGGCGCGCGACACAGCGCGACACCGTCTCCGGGCGCTTCTCCATAGGTCGCGAGACTGATGGCTTCTCGAAGGTCGCTCTTCCGACCGATATTCCAACTAATAACAACGATCCCTACACCGGCTTCATCGTCAACTGGACGCACGAAATCTCACCCAGCATCGTCAACGAAGCGCGCGCCGGCTATGGCCGCACTCGCTACATTCAAACTCCAACTGACGTTTCTGGCAATTGGGGTCTGACTGGCAACGCCAAACTTGGCATCCCTGGAACCCAACTCGTTCCCGGCTTCAGCACCCTCGTCATCGGTAATGGCGCTAACTCTGGCACAGTGGACGATATCGGCGCTCCACAGGCTCAGGATGGCAATGGCTCCTATGGCGGTATCAATAGCGACAGTATCGTGAACGCTTATACCTACGGAGACAACCTCACCTGGCAAAAAGGGAAACAGACACTAAAGTTCGGCGTTCAGGTTCTCCGTTACCAGGAGAATCGCTACTACTCGGGCAACGATGGATCACTAGGTTGGTTTGGGTTCAACGGTAAAGTTGGTGACTTCTTAAGCGACAACGTAACCTCCGAAGGTCAGGGGGCTCTAACAGGCCGCTGGGGTCAACGCCAGTATCGTCCTGCCGTCTTCGCACAGGACGACATCAAACTGAGTTCCAACCTGACTATCAACCTTGGCCTGCGCTGGGAGTACGATCAGCCCTACATCGAAGTCAATAATAAGCAGGCGAATATCAACATCACCACCGGTGTGATCACTAACGCCGGAGTGAACGGTGCGCCGCGTGCCCTCTACAATGCCTACCACGCAGGCTTCATGCCGCGGTTAGGTTTTGCATGGTCGCCGGAATCCTTCCATGACAAGTTTGTGCTTCGCGGCGGTTACGGCATTACCAACTTCCTGGAGGGCACGGGAGCTAATCTGCGACTCACACTGAACCCGCCATTCTTTGTAGATGCATCCTGCACCAACACCTTGCCCTGCGCCAACGGAGCTCCCTTCCTAAGCATCACTAACGGTTTCTATCGTCCGTCCGATCCGTCTGTATATGCGGGTAACGTACGTGCATGGCAGCCAAATCTGAAACCTGCCCTGATTCAGCAGTACAACCTTACAACCGAGTATCAAGTTGATAACTTTACCTCCGTAACAGTCGCTTACCTAGGACAGAATGGAACTCACCTGGTAGATCCGCGTGAAGCAAACCAGCGCGCTTGCCTCACCTGCGATCTTCCCATTACAACTCTCTCCAAACTCAACCCGGCTCTGAGCCAGATTGCGAACATCAGCTATACCGAGTCGGAAGCTGTCATGAACTATAGCTCCCTTCAGGTAACTGGGCGACGTCGTCTCGACCACGGCCTCGAGTTCCTGGCCAACTGGACCTATAGCAAAGGCCTAAGCAACAACCTGGGCTACTACGGTGCGAGCGGTGGTGCTGGCGACTCGCAAAGTGCTTATTGGCAGGATGCATATAACGGTGGCGCGGATTATGGTCCGACGTACTTCGACGCTACGCACAACGTCTCCATCTCTGGCTACTATGAGTTGCCCTTCGGTCGTGGTCGCCAGTTCGGCGGTGGCATGAATCGGATCGCAGATGAGGTGGTCGGAGGTTGGAAAGTCGGTTCCATCATGAGCTTCCACACCGGCTTCCCCATCACCGTAGCTTCGAATGCCTTCTATTCGAATGCGGTGAATGCCAGAGCAGCTCGTGCCAACCACCTTCGCTCTCTCCATGTGAGGGGTCGTACGGAAACCAACTATTTTGGCACTGATCCTTCAGCTGGTACCTGCGCAAGCGACACCGACAACGGAACCTGCGCTTACCAGGAGCAAAGCGCTTCGAGCTTTGGAAACGCTTCCGTAGGTTCAGAACGTGATCCTGGTTACCAGCAGATTGACCTAGCCCTATCCAAGGACTTCGCGATCACCGAAGGAAGTCACATTGAATTCCGCAGCGACTTCCTGAACGCTTTCAACATGGTCAGCCTGGCTCCGCCGAGCAACAACGCCAGTCCTGGAAATAACTTCGGCCAGATCAGCAACACAGTCAACGAACCTCGGAACATCCAATTGGCACTCAAATACGTCTTCTAATCCTGGATCAGTGATAGCTAAGGACGGCGAAAGATCTTTTCGCCGTCCTTCTTTTTTCGTACAGACAAAAAAAGTTGATGCAACATCTTTTGTTGCCGTTAAAAATTAGTTAACCGGCTCGTCGGCAGAACAGGAATCCATGAAGCGTATTTCAAACCCCTTATTACGTCGCGTACTCTCTTCGTGGCTGGCTGTGCTTATTTTGACTATGTGCTTCCCCCTTCATCTGAGAGCAGCAATATCTCCCGCACAGAAGCAGATCATTGCATACATCTTTCCTAAGGATGGGATTATCGCTCCGCAGGAAGTATCTGCAGCAAAGTTGACGCGAATCAACTATGCCTTCGCCAATCTACAGAAGGGTGAGATCGTTGAAGGCTTCGCGCACGACGCAGAAAACTTCGCTGTGCTTAACTCTTTAAAACGAGACAACCCGTCCCTAACCGTGCTGGTCTCGGTAGGTGGATGGGCGTGGTCCGGCGACTTTTCCGATATGGCTCTGACGAAGCAGAGCCGAAAGCTCTTCATCGAAAGCGCAGTTAAATTCGTCGAAAAATACGAGCTCGATGGCGTTGATATCGATTGGGAATACCCTGGAATGGCCGGCGATAATCATCGATTTCGTCCTGAAGACAAGCAGAACTACACACTCCTACTCGAAGAGCTGAGAGCACGATTCGATAAAGAACAAAAGAAACTCCATCGACATCTGGTTACGTCCATCGCGACCGGCGCCTCGACCGATTTCCTCGAGCATACTGAGATGGACCAAGTACAAAGATATGTGGACACAGTCAACCTGATGTCTTACGACTACTACGTTCCTAGCTGGGACAAAACCACCGGACACCATGCTCCGCTTTTGACCAATCCCGCCGATCCAAAAAAGATCTCAGCCGACCGCACAGTTCACGAATACGAAAGCGCCGGTGTGCCTCCAGAGAAACTCGTGCTCGGCGTGCCTTTCTACGGCAAGAGCTGGACGCAGGTTCCGGATCAGAACCACGGACTCTATCAACCTGGGAAGGAAGCACCGAACACCTATCTCCCATACAGCGCTTTGACCAATCTGCAGAACAGTGGCTACACACGCTACTGGGATTCGAACGCTTCTGCCCCATATCTCTACAATCGCGATACCCAAACTTTCATCTCGTATGACGACCCCGAATCATTGAAGAAAAAATGCGAGTACGTGATTAATCAGAAGTTAGCGGGCGTCATGTTCTGGGAGTACACCGGCGATTCTGCCAACACTCTCCTTGATGCGATCGATGTCTCCCTGCGACGTGATACCACAACAACTACGGAGACGCGATGAATCCAACAATGGAACTCCCGCAAGCGAATGTAACCAACACGATTCGCGCTCAACGCGTCGCGTCCATTGATATCTTCCGCGGACTCACGATGACCTTGATGATCTTTGTCAACGAATTGGCCGAGGTCAAAGGTCTTCCCTGGTGGAACTATCACGCACCAGCAAAGGTCGATGCGATGACCTACGTAGATATGGTGTTTCCGGCCTTTCTATTCATCCTTGGAATGACGATTCCCATCGCCCTGGAACATAGGCTCCGTAAGAATCCATCCATGCCAGCTCTCTGGCTACATATCATCCTCCGCACCATCGCATTGGTCGTCCTTGGACTTATTCTTGCGAACGCGGAACTGGGAACTCGGGCGCTCATGGGGATAGGGCCGATGCTTTGGACGATCCTCGCGCTCAGCGGCGCCGTCTTATTCTGGAACGTATACCCACGCATTGACCGCTATCAGCCATTGTTTCGCATTCTGCGATTCTCCGGCCTGGCATTGATGGTAGCTATGTTCGCCATCTTTCGCCGAACGACTCCTGACGGACACGCAGCGTGGATTTCTACGTCTTATCCCGAGATCCTCGGCCTGCTCGGCTGGACTTACCTCGCAGTTTCTATCCTGTACATCGCAACGCGACGATGGCACTGGGCGCCCTTGGCGTGGTTTGTCGCTATGACGATTTTTTGTATCGCATCAACGGCAAAGTGGATTCCATTCCCACGTCATCTGCCTCTGTACATCTGGCCATGGGGCAACGGCGCTATGGCGTCGATCGGACTGGCCGGCGTGGTCACTTCGAGCATCTTTGTGGACAGCCAGAGCCTTCGACGGAATACATTCCGACAGAAATCCACCGCCGCCATCCTATTCGGTGTTATCACGCTCTTCTGCGGATGGCTCCTGAGTCCCCTGGGCATCTCGAAGATCCGCGCCACTCCAACCTGGTGTCTCTACAGCATCGGCTGCAGCGTACTGCTATTCACTCTCCTCTATTGGATCTGCGATGTCAGGCGAGTAGTACGTTGGGCCGTATTTACGCGCCCCGCCGGCGAGAACACACTCCTAACCTATCTGCTCCCAGACTTCTACTTCTTCATCGTCTCCGCTTGTGGCTTCACATACTTTGCGGAACACGCGAACTACGGCCTCTCCGGCGTCCTAAGGTGCCTGATCTTCACAGCACTGATTCTGGCGCTCTCTGCACTTCTCACCAGATGGAAGCTAAGATTGCAGATCTAGGCATCGCCGGCGCCGCAACTAGCCACGACTAGGGCTCTTTCCGAGCAACTCCCGCGCAATAACCATTCTCTGAATCTCACTCGTTCCTTCGCCAATCGGACACAGTCGCACATCCCGATAAAATTTCTCCGCGGGATAATCCTTGATGAATCCGTATCCGCCGTGTATCTGAAGACCTTCATCGCAGATCCTGCATGCAGCCTCACTCGCATAGAGCTTTGCCATAGCAGACTCGAGAGTTACTTTCTTTCCCGCGTCCTTCATATGTGCCGCACGCATCGTCAGCAGCCACGCCGCATCTAGCTCAGTAGCCATGTCGGCCAGCTTGAACTGGATCGCCTGAAACTCGCTGATCGTCTTGCCAAACTGCCGCCTCTCTTGCGCATACTTCATTGCTGCATCAAGTGCTCCTCGTGCCATCCCCAAGCTCAATGCCGCGATCGAAATTCTTCCGCCATCGAGCACGCGCATAGCATCTTTGAAGCCGTCACCTTCTTTTCCAACCAGGTTCTCCGCCGGGATTTCGCAATCTTCGAAGATCAGCTCAGCAGTATCGCTCGCCCGCAGCCCAAGCTTGTTCTCTTTCCGCCCCGATCGAAACCCTTTTGTCCCTCGCTCCACCACGAACGCCGAGATACCTCCACGAGTCCCCTTCTCCTTATCAGTGACAGCCAACACCACCGCGCAATTTGCATAGGTCCCGTTGGTGATGAACGTCTTACTCCCATTCAGCACCCACTTATCGCCACGCTTCACTGCCATAGTGCGTGCACCGCCGGCATCCGACCCAGACCCGGGCTCCGTCAGTCCCCACGCTCCAAGCCACTCGCCGCTGGCCAGTTTCGGAATCCATCGCTTCCTCTGCTCGTCGTTCCCGCCCAGCATGATGTGGTTCGTGCACAGCGAATTGTGCGCCGCCACAATGATCCCGACGCTGCCGTCCACGCGCGAAAGTTCCTCGATAGCCAGCACATACTCCACGTAGCCCATGCCGGCCCCACCCAATGACTCGGGAAAGATCACACCCAGCAGACCCATCTCTCCAAGCTTCTTCACCACTTCGTGGGGGAACTCGCTCTTCTCATCCCACTCCGAAACGTGTGGGGCAACTTCGCCCTCCGCAAAGGCCCGTACTGCGCTCTGCAACTGCTTCTGCTCATCGGTCAATCCAAACATGCACCCTCCAACGCGTTATAACCTGCGCTAATACATGTATCACATCCATGCATACTCTGGCACGTCGTACACCTGCAAGTAAGACGGGCGCGAGCCATTAAGCTCGCGCCCCATGATTCAACCGCGCAGACCTAAATCCGGTCCAGCGCTTGCCCAAGGTCAGCGACGATATCTTCCACATCCTCAATCCCCACCGAGACCCGCATCAATCCATCTGTAATCCCCAGACGTGCGCGGCCCTCCGCTCCGACTGCAGCATGCGTCATGGTGGCCGGGTGACAGATCAGCGTCTCTACCCCTCCCAAAGACTCCGCCAGAAGTCCAAGACGCAACGACTTGGCAAACGCATTCGCCTTTTCCAACGACCCCAGTTCCATCGAGATCATGGACCCGAATCCATTCTGCTGTCGCTTCGCGAGTTCATGTTGGGGATGCTCCACCAGTCCGGGATAGAACACCTGTTGCACCTTCGCATGACTCTTCAAGAAATCGGCAACCACGCGCCCATTCGCATCATGCTGCTTCATCCGCACAGCCAGCGTCTTCACTCCACGCAATAGCAGATAACTCTCAAACGGTGACAAGATTCCGCCCGTACACTTCTGTACAAATCGAAACGTCTCAGCGTGCTCCGGCTTCGTGCAGATCAGTACGCCGCCCAGACCATCTGAGTGCCCATTCAAAAACTTCGTCGTCGAGTGCATCACGATATCTGCTCCCAGCGCGATCGGCTGCTGCAGGTACGGTGACAGGAACGTATTGTCGACACTCAGCTCCACACCCTTCGCGTGGCAGATTCTCGCTACGGCCCCAATATCAGTAAGCGACATCATCGGATTCGTCGGGGTCTCGATATGTACCAACTTCGTCGCCGGCGTGATCGCGGCAGCTACATTCTCCGCCACACTCGTGTCGACATAGGTAAACGTCAGCCCATAGTTCGTGAGTACTTTGTCGAACAAGCGTCCCGTCCCACCGTACACGTTGTCCGAACACACCACATGGTCGCCCGACTTCATCATCGTGCACAACGCCGTAATCGCAGCCATTCCACTGCCAAACACGTGAGCGCTGGTTCCACCCTCCAGGGAGCACAGGCTTTCCTCCAACGCATCCCGCGTAGGGTTGGTCAACCGCGCATACTCATGCCCTTTGTTCTTTCCGATCTCCTCCTGCTGATACGTCGAGGTCAGATAAATCGGTACATTCACCGCCCCGGTTAACGCATCTGGAGCTTGCCCATCATGGATTGCTCGCGTCGCGAATCCGGGCCTTTTCTTCGTTTCTTTCATTTGTAACCTCAATAATCACAATCTATTCAAGTCTAAAAAGTTAATCCAACAATCCTTTCGACAGATACCGCTCTGCCGAATCCGGAATCACCGTTATGACTCTCTTCCCTGCTCCAAGCTCACGCGCCACATCCACCGCCGCGCACAACATAGCGCCTGCGCTGGACCCCGCGAACACACCCTCCTCTGCGGCCAACCGTCTTACCATCTCCAACGCGGGTTCATCCATCACCATCATCACGCGATCACATACAGAACGGTCAAACGTTGCAGGAATAAACGAAACGCCAATACCTTCCACCTTATGTGGCCCAGGCTCCCCGCCCTCCAGCACACTGCCCTGTGGCTCCACGGCCACGGTCAAAATCTCCGCTCGCTTCTTCTTAAAAAATCGTGCCACCCCTGTAAATGTTCCTGCCGACCCCACTCCCGAAACCCACGCATCCACACGGCCTTCCATTTGCTTCCAGATTTCCGCCGCCGTCGTCTCTTCATGGAAGTCAGGATTCGCCGGATTCTCAAATTGCAGCGCAGCGAACGCTCCCGGCGTCTCTTTTTCGAACTGCAGCGCCCTCCGAATCGCGCCCGCCATGCCCTCATCCTCTGGAGTCCGCACCACGGTCGCCCCAAGTCCACGCATCAGCTTGCACTTCTCCTCAGCAAACTGCTCCGGCACGTACAGCATTACCTTGTACCCACGGTTCACGCCGATCAGCGCCAACCCAACGCCCGTGTTGCCCGCTGTCGCCTCAACGATCGTGCCGCCCCGCTGCAACACTCCCCGCCGCTCCGCATCCAGCACAATCCCGAGCGCGGCCCTGTCCTTAACGCTCCCACCTGGATTCAGATACTCCAGCTTCGCCCAGATCTCCGCACAGTTCTCACTGCCGCTTCCCGACTCAAGTCGGCGCAAACGCACCATCGGCGTCTGTCCCACCAGCTCCAATATGCTCTCTACAACCTTCATCAACCAACCCTCTGCCTTTCCTGGGACCTCCTTCTGGAAGCCTTCGACATCATCTCACTTCACGCCTACATCTTTCCTGCAAGCATCAGAAATCTCTTCTGAGGCAAGCAGATCTCAAGTCGTGAACGCGCAGTTTTTCGCGACAGGCAAAAACCCCGCCATCTAAAGAGAATTGAGGGCAGAGAAGATTGTCCAGTCCTGACCTTGCAGTCGATCGCCTTTACACGATCAAGGCTTGTTCCCTGTACTAAAGCCTGCGGCCCCGCCTTTGCTCGCATCCGCAACCACTCTCGGATAGTATCCGGTTCGCGTTCGAACCGACAGCCTGCTGAAGTTCTTCGACTTCGCCTCCACGTGCACTTCGCGATACCCGCCCAGCGTCGGCGATTTCGTCGAGTGATACGAGATCGTGTACTGCGTGCGAATATCCTGCGCCACCTCCGCAGCAATCGCATCTACCTCTTTCACCGACTTCGGAAAATACGCCGCTCCACCCGTCTGTTCCGCAAGCGTCTCCAAAACTCTGCGCGCATGCCGTGATTCACGCTTATCAGTATCGTCGCCAAACAACAGGCCCACGCAGTAGATCACCGGCCCATCCAGATCCTGAATCCTCCGAATCGTTTGCTCCAGCGTCGCGCTTGAGGCGTTGTCTTCGCCATCCGTGATCACAAGCAGCACCTGCTTCGGATGCTTCGCGTTCTTGCTCAAATAGTCCGCCGATGCCACCAGCGCATCGTAAATCGCCGTCCCGCCACTCGACTTGATATATCCCAAACCTTGTTGCAGCTTGTCGATGTTGTTCGTAAAGTCCTGATCGATGAACGCCTCCCACGAGAAGTCCACCAAAAATTCTTCATCTTCCGGGTTCGACAGCTTTACAAAATCCAATGAGGCCTTATCCACTGCAACCCGCTTGTCATACATCGACCCCGAACTATCGATCAGCAAACCCAACGAAACCGGCAGATCCTCATGCCGAAAAGAATTGATCGTCTGCGGCACGCCATCTTCGTAAATGTGAAACGCATCTTTATCCAACGTCTGAACTGACCGTCCGCTCCCATCGAGCACAGTCGCGTTTAACCGAACCTCATAAGCATCCTGTCGCAGCGTGTACTTGCCGCCTTCGCGAGAGATCGCATTGCCAGCTCCCACACCCTGCGGCGCACCCGTCTGGCTCTGCGCGGGTGGGTCTGGGTCCGGCGAAGCCACCGGATCGCGATCGACAGTCAGTGACGGCTGTTGCAATCCGGACTGTTGTTTCGCGGGTGCTTGCGGTGACGCTGGCCGCTGAGCCCATCCGCCCACCCCACCCGACAACAGCGCCAACCACCCCGCGGCGGCAATCCCCAATGAAAAACTCTTACTGCGAAGGTGCATAGTACCCCTGGCGATTATGTACCGTCAGGTTCGGAAGCCCTGGCGGCGGAACGAGTCGTATCTTCAATTTACGCCAGTTCCCATCCTGCTTCACCTCAGAAGGCCGGTATCCAATCACATATTCGTTTCTCAGCTCGGCGCTGATCCGCGAAGCAATATCCCCCAGGTCCCCCAACTCCGAAACCCGGAACATCCGTCCCCCGGTCATGTCGCAGATATCGGTCAGCAGAAGCGGCCCAAGCTGCTCCTCGGTCGTCGGAGCATACTGGTCGAAGATCCCGATTGAATATATCTGAACGTCGCTCTCCCGCACCACCCGCCGCAACTCGCCTTCTGTATAGCGGCTCCGATTATCCCCGCCATCGGAGATGATCAGCAACGCCTTGCGTTCGTACTTCGCCTGCTTCAATTTATCCACACCAAGATAGATGGCATCAATCAACGCCGTCCGATTCTCCGGTTTCAACATCACCATCCGCGCCTCGACATCGTCCACATCAGACGTGTAGTCCACGATCACGGCTGGCCGGTCGTTGAAGCCCACCACAAAAAATTCATCCTGCGGATTTGACGTCCTCAAAAACTCACTCAACGCCTTCCGCGCCCGCACAAACTTAGACGACATACTTCCGCTCAGGTCAAAGATGATTCCAATCGTCACTGGCGCATCTTGCGTCGAAAAGCTCTTAATCACCTGCCCTATGTTGTTGTCGTAGACCTCAAAGTTTTCCTTCTCCAGTCCCGTGACCAAACGGTTCATCGGATCGGTCACGGTCGCTGGAATCAGCACAAGATTCACATCCACCCGAATGCGTGCATCCCGCCGCGAAGTCGCCAGCGCAGCAGCATTTGCCGCTCCTTCAATAACAGGCTTCTTTTCCTCTTCTGTCTTCGGTGGTGGAGGAGGTGTAGGCGTATGCACCGCATCCAACGGATTCTCCTGCTCCTGTGCTCTACAAACTCCGCTTCCTACCGAACCCCATAGCGAGAGCAACGTCGCAACAAACCAAACAGCTCGCCGCGCTATCCGGCGACCTGACTGCAACCTTCTTCGCCTAGTACGCTCATCCATTCTGTTTCGCGTGTTGATTTCCATCTTGGCACCCATGCGTCCTCACGACAATCACTCGTAACCTCAGTGAGGACTTCACATCGTCTCCTCGATAGTCAACTTACCCAGACCGACAGTCCATCAGTTTTTGCGTTCTGAAGATAATAGACCCCGTGTCAACCCCTTTTGTCATCATTTCCTTGCGAGAACGTCGTACTTCTGTCTCCTCAACGTTCTCCGTACGCTTCCGGATTCCACCTAACCCCTATTCCTCTGTCTTTCACACTCCAACCCGTACAATCACCTCATATTCCAAGTTTGGAGAAACCTCAAAGCATGGCCCGTCTCTACCCCTTTCGCGCCCTCCGTTACGACCCCGCCCGCGTCAACATGGAAGACGTCGTCACACAGCCCTACGACAAGATCACCCCGGCCATGCAGCAGCGCTACTACGAAGCCAGCCCCTACAACCTCATCCGCGTCATTCTCGGCAAACACGAACCCGGAGACACCGATCCTCAGGACTTCCTCCCCGCAGGCGAGCAGGCGCACAACGTTTACACCCGCGCCGCCGAAACCCTCCGCGAATGGCGTCGCGACCGCATCCTCGCCGAAGAGTCCGAACCCGCCGTCTACGGCTACTCCCAGACCTACGAAGTGCCCGGCACCAACGAGACCCGCGAACGCCGCGGCTTCATCGCCCTCGGCCACCTCTACGACTACGCCGACAAGGTCGTCTACCGCCATGAGCAGACCTTCCCCAAGCACAAGTCCGACCGCCTCGCCCTCTTCAAGGCCACCCGCGCCTACTGTGAACAGATCTACATGCTCTACTCCGACCCTGCCTTTACCGCCGAAAAACTGATCTTCGGCGCCAGCGGACCCAATGGCCCTGACACTGCTCCAGCCGACCTCGCCATCACCGACGAGTACAACGTCGTCCACCGTCTCTGGAAGATCTCCGATCCCAACATCATCAATCTGCTCCTCACAGCCATGGCAGATAAGAAACTCATCATCGCCGACGGCCACCACCGCTACGAGACCTCCGTCGCCTACGCCAAGGAGCGCTCCGCCCAACTCAAACTCCCCTTCAAGCAGCCCATCCCTGGCGACGAGCACGGCTCACCCTCCGTTATCGCCGACGGCGACACCCGCTCCACCCTTCCCACCCCCGCCTTCCCTGAAGCAGCCATGATGATGACCTTCGTCAACATGGACGCCCCTGGAATCACCATCCTGCCCACCCACCGCGTCGTCCACGGCCTACCCAGCTTCAGTTCACCGGACTTCGTCACCAAAGCCAGCGCGTACTTCGACATCAAAGAGCTCGCCACCCCCGATCTAATCGCCCTCAATGCCACCCACGGGACTGCCTTCCTCGCCGCAACTGGCGATGGCAACTATCTCCTCACCCCAAAACCCGACGTCATCGCACAGGCCCTCAAAGGCATTTCACCGCGCCAGGCTCAACTCGACGTCGTCCAGCTCCACTCCATCATCCTCGACAAGCTCCTTGGCCTCGATCAGGACACCATCACCCGCCTCGGCAACGTGCGCTACATCCGCGAGGCCTCCGAAGCCACAGCCCTGGTCACCAGCGGAGATGCGGACATCGCCTTCCTCATCAAGCCCATCACCCTCGACCAACTACGCGACATCTCGCTCTCCGGAGACGTCATGCCGCAAAAATCCACCGACTTCTACCCCAAACTCCTCAGCGGTCTGGCCATCTACGCCCTCGACTAGCCGTCATCTCGATCGCGGCCGCGCACAGTCTCATCGTGAGCGGCCGAGTGGAGAGCCCGGTTTCCGCTTTGCCGGTCCACCCATCACCTCCGACCGTAACCCACACATCCCTACTCGACATTTACAATCAAACCCGCGACCACTCATTATCCCTTTGACTCTCCCCGCCAAGCCCATCGCCGCGCGACTCCTCCTCGCACTACTGACGAGCCTCGCCGCCATCTCCCTATCAGCCCAGCAACCCCTGCCTCGCACCGTCATCTTCCTCGATCCAGCGCACGGCGGCGCTGACTCCGGGGCCCGGCTCTCTGACAATCTCCCCGAAAAATCCCTCACCCTCTCCTTCGCCGCCCGCCTCCGCGCTGCCCTCTCCACAAGCGGCTTCTCCGTCATCGCCACACGCGACTCCGACCCTTCAGCTGCCTTCACCACCGACCAGCGCGCCGAAATAGCCAACCACTCTCACCCCACCGCCTGCCTCGTCCTCCATGCCACTGCGGGTGGTAACGGCATTCACATCATTACCTCCGACCTCGCTCCGCCCGACGATAACGAAGCCGACACCACGCGCCACCCGATTCCCTGGGACACCGCTCAATCCGCCTCCATCCCGCAAAGCATAGTTCTTGCTAACACCCTCGGCCTCGCTCTCCTTCACGCCAGGCTCCCCGTCCTGCTCACTCGCGCCTCCCTTCGCCCTCTCGACAACGTGACCTGCCCCGCTGTTGCCATTGAAATCGCTCCGCTCACCCCCGCCGACGGTGATACAACCCCCGTAAGCGACGCCAACTACCAGCAGCAGATCGCGCAGGCCATCGCCACCGGCCTCACCACATGGCGCAGAAACCTCGGCGCCCCTGTCGGAGTCACACGATGATCCCCCGCTATCAGCGCATTCTCTTCTGGAGCCTCTTTGCTGGCATCTTCCTTATGTCCGCCTTTCTGCTCCGCGGCTGCCAGCAGGCCCACAAGCGCCTTGCCGCACTCAACGACGCCACCCCCATCTCCGCCCCCACGGCCACCAGCACCGAGGACGTCACCCTCTACCTCGCCAATGACTCCGACGCCTCCATCACACCAACCACTGAATCCCTCGCCCTACCCCAAGCCCCTACTCTCCGCGCCCGCACCCTGCTCGATCACCTCCTCTCCACCTACTCTCTCCCCACCTCCAAACATCCGCTCCAAAGCGGCCTCGCAGTCGATGACGTCTTCCTGCTCGGCGAACCTCCCAACTCTCCCGACAAACCCTCAACGAGTTCCGCCCCAGCCGAAGCCAACCAGTTGGCCATCGTCAATCTCCGCGGCTCTTTCGTAGACAACCACCCCTCCGGCATTCAGGTCGAGGCACTCACCCTGCAGTCGATCATCGGCACTCTCCACGCCGCTCTTCCCGAGATAACAAGTATCCGTTTCCTGGTCGACGGCCAGCCTCACGACACCCTCGCCGGTCACGCCGATCTCCTTCGCACCTATTCGGCGGTCGACACTACCGTCCACCCAGCCCCGCCGACCGAAACTCCTCAGCTATAAACGAAAGTTATGAAACAGCCATGACCGAAAGCCCCGCAGCCAAACCAAACAACACAAAGTCCCTCACCATCGGCGTCTTCGACTCTGGTTTCGGCGGCCTCACGGTCCTCCGGGCGCTTCTCGCCCTCATTCCTGACGCGCATTACATCTTCCTCGGCGACACCGCCCGTCTCCCCTACGGCTCTAAGTCCCGCGAGACCGTCGCTCGATATGCCGTCTCCAGCGCAAAGTTCCTCCAAGCCCAGGGCGCCGACCTTCTCGTCATTGCCTGCAACACCGCCACCGCACTCGCCCTCGAAGACATCCAGCAAGCCCTGCCCATCCCCGTCATCGGAGTAGTCGAACCCGGAGCGCACGCCGCCCTCACCACCTCAAGCTTCCCCGACGGTCCACACCACGTCCTCGTTCTCGCCACCGCCGCCACGGTCCAATCCCACGCCTATACTCGCGCGCTCAATGCCCTCGGCCTCGAAGCCTGCGAGAAAGCCTGCCCCCTTCTCGTCCCTCTTGTCGAAGAGGGCTGGACAAACCATCCTGTCACCGACGACGTCCTGAAGATCTACCTCACCGAAGCCCTCGCCGCCGCTCCCGCAACCCAAACCCTCCTGCTCGGTTGCACTCACTATCCCCTCATCGAACAGGCCATCCATCGCACTCTCGACGCCATCGGCCACCCGCTCACCATCATCGACTCCGCCGACGCCGCCGCCCGCGCCACCGCCGCCCTTGTAGCCCAACAATTTCCCAATCGCACTAGCGACGCCAAACCCACTTGCACCTTCTACGCCACCGACTCCATTGAAAAATTCCAGCGCCTCGGCTCGAACTTCCTGGGCCAGCCCGTCGCCGAAGTAAATCTCATCGACCTCGGGGGCTAAACTAGATCCGGCCACGCGCAAGTTATTGTTGACCTCAACGAAAAGAGACAGACAAATGGCATTCCTGCTAAAAACCGAACCAAACAAATACTCCTTCGACGATCTTGAGCGTGACGGCGAGACCACGTGGGACGGCATCTCGAATCCCCAGGCCTTGCTGAACCTTCGCGGCATGAAAAAGGGCGAAAATCTCGTCATCTATCACTCGAACATCGGCAAAGCAGCTGTGGGCTTGGCGAAAGTGGTCTCCGTGGACGCGACCGATCCCAAAAACCCACAGGTCCGCATCAAGCCGGTCAAGCGACTCAAAGCCGAGAAGACGCTCGCCGACATGCGCGCCGCCGCCGTCTTCAAAGACTCCATTCTGTTCCGCCAGTTCCGCCTCTCCGTCGTCCCTCTCACTGACGCGCAGTACGACTGGCTAACCGCCTAAGCAGTCTTCAGAATCACCTTCTTCTCGAAGTAAGAAGCATTGGCCATATGGCAGGCCGCCGCCGCATGATGCCCAAACACAACATCCTCAACCACAGGCTTACGCGACCTCACCGCATCGAAGAACGTAGCCAGATGCGGCTTCAACTCATCCCACGACGGCCCCTTCCACATCATCGTGTCATCCAGGGGATGCTCCGCCAGAAACGCATCATGCTCTGCATGCCACTGCTTCTCATACTCCGCGTGCATTGCCGCCGGAAACCCGTTGATCCCATAAGCCGGTGAACGATCCACACCCAGCTCAGGAATCAGCGTCACTGTATTGGTGTTCGAAATCTCAATAACGCCCTTCGGTCCCATCACCCGAGTCACCTCAGGCGTATCGGTGCCCAGCGTCAGCCGCACCGTCACTGGCACGTTGCCATACTCAAACGAGGTCACCATCAGGTCCGGCATATTGCGCCCGTCCTTCCACCGATAGATCCCCCCAAGCGAATAAGCCTTGTCGGGAATTGCGTTGATTCCGGTTACAAATTGCATTCCGGTCAACAGGTGCACCATCAGATCGCCCGCCATGCCAGTGCCGTACTCATGAAACGCACGCCACCGCGCAAACGCAATCGGGTCGAACGCCTTCTTAGGCGCCTTCCCCTGCCACGTAACCCAATCCAGCGTCTCCGGCGACAGATCAAGCGGTGGCGGATACACCCACGCTCCACCAGGCGAGTTCCTCCCCAACTGCAACTCCACCTGATGCACCTCTCCAATCGCACCTGAATCGTAAAGCTCCTTCGCCTTCGCAAACACCTTCGAGCTCACCCGCTGCGAACCAACCTGCACAAAGTTCTTGCTCCCCTTCACCGCCGCAACCATCTCCTCGCCCTCGGGGATCGTGTGCGCCATCGGCTTCTCACAGTGCACATCCTTCCCCGCGCGAATCGCATCGACAGTCACCTGCTTATGCCAGTGATCCGGCACCGCAACAATCACCGCCTCAATATCCTTGTCTTCCAGAATCTCCTGATATCGTCGCGTCGTCTTGATATTGGGCCCCGCGATCTCTTTCGCAAGCGTGTGCCGTCCGTCATACAGATCACATGCAGCAACGCACTGCGCCTGTGGCAGACTCACAGCGGCCCTGAGCAACTGCGACCCTTGGATCCCCACTCCAATGCTCGCAAACCGCACCCGATCGCCACTGGCTACCGGCTGCACCTGCTCCTCGCCAAGCATCACCGCACCCGGCAACACCGCCGACATCGCCAACCCGCTCCCCGTCTGCAAAAACCTTCTCCGCGAAAACTCTGACATAGCCCATGGTCTCCTTAGCTGCGAATCCAGCATAGATCAATATGTACCCTCATGCGTCGCCATGCCGAGAGTATTCGCGCCACCGGATACGCTGATATCCTCAATCTTGCGTAATTGAACAGGAGACACCCAACATCATGATTGACCTCAAAGGCAAAGTAGCCGTTGTCTTCGGCCTCGCCAACAAACGCAGCATCGCCTGGGGCATAGCCCAGAAGCTCTCCGAAGCCGGCGCCACCCTCGCCATCTGCTACCAGAACGAGCGTCTCCAGCGCGAAGCCGAAGAGCTCGCCGCAGACCTTCCCAACACAAAGACCTTCCGCTGCGATGTCTCTATCGACGCCGACATCGACAACGTCTTCGAGCAACTGAAATCCGCCTACGGAAAAATCGACATTCTCGTCCACTCCATCGGCTTCGCACCTAACATCAAGAACAACGTCCTCAACACCGCCCGCGAAGACTTCCGCATCGCGCACGACATCAGCGTTTACTCCCTTATCGCGCTCGCTCGCGCCGCCGAACCTCTCATGGCCGAAGGAAGCTCTATCCTCACCCTTACCTACTACGGTGCAGAAAAAGTCTTCCCTAACTACAACATCATGGGCGTCGCCAAAGCCGGTCTCGAAGCCGCGGTCCGCTACCTCGCCTCCGACCTCGGCGCGAAAAAGATCCGAGTCAACGCCATCTCCGCCGGCCCCATCAAGACCCTCGCAGCCCGTGGCATCAGCGACTTCACCAGCATCCTTACCGCAGTCGAACAACGCGCCCCGCTCCACCGCAACGTCGACGCCCTGGAAGTCGGCAACACAGCCATATTCCTCTCGAGCGATCTAGCCAGCGGCATCACCGGCGAAATCACCTTCGTCGACTGCGGCTTCAACGTCACCGGCCTCTAAAATCAGCCAATCCCTATAGCACCTTAAGCGAACCCTAACGCGCAGCGGACGACCAACTCGTCAGGCTGCGCGTCAGAAGTTGCATTTTTCTACATCTTCTAATTTCCGCAGCAACCCTCTTCGTATATCCTGCACTCCTGAATCGAAGGAGCCCCAATGACCATCGCTGAAATTCTTCTCCAGGACTTCGACACCGAAGTCTCCAACACGCGCCGCACCCTCGAGCGCGTCCCCGAAGACAAGAACGACTGGAAGTGTCACGACAAATCAATGCCCTTCGGCAGACTGGCTATGCACTGCGCCACCCTCCTCATGTTCGGCCACTACATCCTCGAAGACGACGGCATGGACATGGCCAACTCAAAACGCCCTCACATGCCGCTTGTATTCACTACACGCGAGAACCTTCTGGCACAACTCGACGAAAGCGCCGCCAAATGCCGCGCATCGCTAACTTCCGCCTCTGACGAGCACCTCTCCAAACTCTGGAAGTTTTCCTACGGCGAACAAATCATCTCTCACGCTCCGCGCTCCCAATCCTTCCGCCAGATGTGCTTTGACCATCTCATCCATCACACGGCTCAGCTAGGCGTCTATCTCCGCCTCAACGAGATCCCTGTCCCCGCACTCTACGGCCCATCCGCCGACGAGCAGTGGTCAGCCTGAGAGCAGTCTCAGGCTGCCTCAGGGTCGCTTGTAAACAACCCCGTTCTTCATCACAAACACCACCTTCGTCGTCGCCGAGATATCCTGCAATGGATCTCCCGGCACGGCGATCACATCCGCGTAGTATCCAGCCTTCAACTCCCCAATCTGTCCCGCCCAACCCAACAACCTTGCACCATTCAGCAGGTCCGCCTGCAACGCTGCCGCCGGCTTCATTCCAAACTCCACCATCAACTCCAGCTCCCGCGCCTGCGTCCCATGCGGAAACGGCCCCACATCACTTCCCATCGCTATCGGCACCCCAGCCGCAAGCTGCTTCTTGAACTCCGCCGCATGATACGCAATCAACTGCCGCTCCCTTGCCTCTGCAGGCTTGCTCGCAGCGTGGTCCGCGAAATATTCGCTGATCGCGAACGTAGGCACAGCATAAATCTGCTTTTCCTTCATAGCCTTCATCGTCGAATCACTCAACTGATACGCATGATCCACCGAAGCCACGCCCGCAGCCACCGCAAACCCCGTCCCCGGCTCTCCCGTCGCATGCACCGCCACCCCGCGCCCCGAACCAACTCCACCGCCCGTCCGCTCAGCCTCTTTCACCGCTGCTCGAAGCTCCGCCTCCGTGTACTGATACGGCGTCACAAACTCACCCTCCCGCACCCCATCCTTGCCCGTCTCATAGATCTTCGTAAAGTCCGCCCCACCCTTCCTCTGTTCGCGCATCACCTTCACAATCTCTTCGCTCGAATCCGCATAGTCCGCATTCGAGAGCACCTTCTGCGCAGGGTTATACCCAATCGCATCCTCATGGCCGCCCGTCAAATCAATTGCATTGCAGCTCATCCGCATCCGCGGTCCCGGAATCAAACCCGAATTGATCGCATTGCGCACCGCAACATCCGCACACCCGGCGCCTTCGGTCCCCATATCGCGCTCTGCCGTAAAACCCGCCATCAAATCCGCCCTCGCCGCCCCCGCCGCGATCAACGTCCTCTCTGGCACACTCTCCTGCACCGTCTGCAGATCCTCAGCCCCAGGATGAAGAAACAAATGCACATGCGCATCAATTAACCCAGGCATCAGCGTCGCGTCGCCGAGATCAATCACCTCTGCACCCGCAGGTCGCTCCACATGCGCTCCAACCGCGACAATCTTCTCTCCCTCCACCAATACCTCACCCGGCGCCACTACTCTGCCAGCCGCTACATCCAGCATCCGCGCCGCATGCAACACAGTCACGTGCTTAGCCGCGCCCTGCTCCTGCGCCGCGCAAGCTACTCCCGCCAAACCCACAACCATCCCACAAAAGAGTTTTTTCATGATCCCAGCAGCATATCGCGAAACTCTCAACAACGCCGCACCCACCGCACTACATCCAACCTAAGTGCTCAATCGACTCAGCGGAACACCGAGCACATCTGGAGGACAACATGCAAGCAACATGGAAACACCACGAGGACAATAAAGCTCTCGATGCCAAGGAGCGCAACGATCTTCCGGCCTCCGTCTACGCCTTTCCCGATAAACGCAAAGAGCCTCTCAACAACGCCTCTCACGTCCGCAACGCAATTGCCCGTTTCGACCAGGTCAAGGACGTCACCGACCACGAGCGCGAACAGGCCTTCGCCAACATCAAAGCCGCGGCCAAACACTACGGCGTCGAAATGACCGAGACCAACTGGCACGACCTCGGCAATAAGCCCCACACCACCAACCCGAAACACAAAAAATCAGCCTGATCTGACGCTCGCGCGAGAGTCGAGCTATACACTTTCCAATTGACTTGACAGGTCATCCACGCTAAACACAACCATGGCCTGTCATCTCCCAAAGCTCATTCGCCGGACACTTGTCCTGCTAGCGATCGCTGCCTGTCCCGCCTTCGCCGCCAATCCCAAGCTCATCATTCGCAATGCGCGCATCATGACCATGGCCAGCAACCAGCGCGAACCCATCAACGGCTATCTCTCCATCGCGCCCGACGGCACCATCCTAGCCGTATCTGCCGGAGAACCACCCTCCAGCCTCCACTCCGACAAAGTCATCGACGCACACGGCGACATCATGATCCCCGGCTTCATCTCCGCACACAGCCACCTCTGGCAAGCAGCCTACCGCGGCCTTGCCGCCGACAAAACCCTGCCTGGCTGGATCGACGACCTCTACGGCAAACACGCCTCCCTTGCCTCGCCCGAAGACATGTACTGGTTCGCTCTCCTCGGCTCGCTCGACCATCTCGAACACGGCGTAACCACCGCCTACAACTTCACCTACGGCGGCCGAGCCAAAACCGCGGAGCTTAACAATCAGTTCGAAGAGGCTCAGTTTCGCGGTGCCGAAGAATCAGGCATCCGCTTCATTCACAGCTACGGCCCCGATCGCGTATCTTCCTCACTCACCATCGAGCAGGGACGCGCACGCCTCAAGACCTTCTTAGACTGGACCGCAGCCCAACCACCAAACCCCCGTTTTCTTGGCGTCATGATCAGCGGCGCGACCGCCTTCAACGACACCTATCAACAAGCAGTCATGGAAGCAGCCATGATGAAAGAGTTCCACCTCGGCAACCAAACTCATTACATCGAAGCGCCCGACGACCAGGGAGAGCAACGCTCCAAATTCCGCTGGATGCAGGACAGCGGCCTGCTCAACAATCAACTCATCTTCGGCCACTTCATCCACGTAGACGACTACATCCTTGAGCAGACAGCCAAAGCCGGCGCATCCATGTCATGGAACCCGCTCTCAAACGGCCGCCTCGCCTCCGGAACCGCCGATATTCCGAAGTACCTCAAGATGGGCATTCGCGTAGGCATGGGCGTCGACGGCGAAGCCAGCGCCGATCTCGCTGACCCCTTTGAAAATATGCGCACCGGCCTCTACGCGATCCACGACAAGTACGAAGACGCCACTGTCATGAGCCCCTACCAGGTCCTCTGGCTCCACACCATGGGATCCGCCGACGTCCTCAACGTGAAAGATAAATTAGGCTCGCTCGAACCCGGCAAGTTCGCCGATTTTCTCCTCATCAATCCAAAGCGTCTCGGCGTCTCACTCGAAGACCCCTACGCGAACCTCGTCCTTATCGCCTCAGAGCGCGACATCGACAGCGTCTACGTCGGCGGCGAATTGATGGTCGAGCACAATCAACTCCTCCATCACGACCTCGACAAAGTCCAGTCCGAATCCAACCGCCGAGTCCTCGCCCAACACTAACCTAAGCGAGTAGCCGAGAGATCTACCCAACCTTCTCCGTCAGCTCTGCCCACCGCGCATACAATCCATCTGCAGCCTCCTGCGCCGCTTCCATCTCCGCCAGCGCTGCGGTCAACCGCGTCGCATCCACCGCTACCGCAGGGTCCTCAATCGTCTCCCTGGCCTGCTGCAACCGATCTTCAGCCGCCTCCACTGCAGCCTCGATCCCGGCATACTCCCGCGCCTCCAGATAAGAGAGCTTTTTCTTCCCGCCAGACGCTCCATTCGAAACCGCCACAGAAGCCGCAGGCGAAACCGCAACCCCCGTAGCCCCCGGAGCTATCGCCTCTTCTACCTTCACACCGCGCCACTGCTCCCATTGCGAATAATCCGCAAACATCTCCGCGCCGCCACGCCCATCCAGCCCCAGCACAATCGTCGACACCCTATCCAACATGTAACGATCATGAGTCACTAAGACGAGAGCCCCCGTGTACTCGAGCAAACTCTCTTCAAGAATCTCCAGCGTCGCAATATCCAGATCGTTCGTCGGCTCATCAAGCAGCAGCAAATCCGCAGGCTCCAGCATTAACTTCGCAATCAGCACCCGTGCCCGTTCGCCGCCGCTCAGCCTCTCCACCGGCTGGTTCAACTGCTCACTCGTAAACAAAAACTTCGTCGCATAACTAGCCACATGCACCACCCGGCCCTGATACACAACCGAGTCCGAATCCGGAGCCAGCGCCCGCCTCAGTGTCACACCCTCCTCCAACTCGCGCATCTGGCTGAAGTAGACGATCTTCAACGAAGCCGCCTTCTTGATCGTCCCCTTCGAAGGCTCCAACTCGCCAGTCAACAGCCGCAACAGCGTAGTCTTCCCACTCCCATTCGGTCCCACCAACCCCACGCGCATCCCCGAGGTCACCAGAAAATTCAACCCCTCCACAATCTTCCGGTCTCCCAGCACAACCGAAACATCCTCCAACTCCACCAACCGTTTCGTCTGTCTGTCCGTCGCGGAAAAATCAATGCCCGCGCTCGTGGTCTGCACGCGCGAATTCACTTCCTTCAACTGTCCAATCAAATCCTGCGCATTATCGATCCGCGCCTTTGCCTTCGTACTCCTCGCCTTCGGTCCGCGCCGCAGCCAATCCACCTCGATCTTCACACGATTCTTCAGCGCATCCTGCAGCTTGCTCTGCGCCTCCATATACGCCTGCTTGCCCTCGATAAACTTCGAGTAAGTCCCCTTCACCCGCAGCAGCCCCTCGGCATATACGCGATTCAGTTCGACTATCTCTGTCGCAACATTCTCAAGAAAATAACGATCATGGCTGATAAGCACACAAGCAAAACTACCCTCATTCAGCAACTCCTCCAGCCACGCAATCCCCGCTAGATCCAGATGATTCGTCGGCTCATCCAGCAGCAGCACATCCGGATGCGTCACTACTGCCTCGGCAATCGCCAGCCGCTTCCTCCACCCTCCGCTCAGCCTCGCAGCCTCGGCATCCAGACTCGGAAAACCCGTGCGCCCACTCGTCTCCCGCAGCCGTCCCTCATGCTCTCCCTCGGCCACCTTCGCACGCACCAGCGCGGCCTCCAACACCTCACGTACCGTCACACCCGGTGCAAACACCGACTCCTGCTGCACATACCCAACCCGCGCCCGCTTCCGCACCGCAAGATCGCCAGCATCGGCATCTTCATCGCCTGCAAGCACCTTCAGCAGCGTGGACTTCCCCGCGCCATTGGGCCCAATCAGCCCAATACGATCTCCATCACTCACAGTAAAACTGATCTCACGAAACAAAGGCGTCGCGCCGAAGGCCTTAGTCAAACCCTGCGCATTTACGATTGGTGGCATTCCTCCAGTTTACCGTCTAAACCAAACCATTCCTAATCGCGCGAGATGATCAACGATCCGATCCACTGCACGACGGCCTATCGAGGAAGTTTTGCGAGAAATGCTTTCATCTCGTCTATCACCTGGCTCTCATTCGATTTGAAGATGAAATGGTCGGCGTGGTCGAGCCTGACGACCCTGGCCTGTGGAATAGCAGCTTGAAAGGCGTCAGCCTGAGCAGAAGAAGTTTCGGCTTGGCTTTGTGAATTTCTATAAATAGCTAAAACAGGGACGTGGACAGCTGTGTACTTTTCCGTTCCGTTGATAATTGCCAGAAGGATCGGCGGCGGGGGAGGAGCGTTTGCCGGTCGCGGTGGTGGCGGAGGTTGCAGGGATAGCCTCTTGTTGAGATCCTTCAGATCACGGTCGAAGCGAGCGACTGCCTCCTCTGCACTAACAAAATCGGAGGGAGTTTGCAGCGTAGCAGCAAACAAAAGATCAAGCTGATGCTGAACGTCCTTGGCATCGATGATCATGTCCCCTAAGGTCGGGGAGTAGAGTGCGTGAGAGTATCCGGCTTCCAAATAGACCAAACCTGAAACCTTTTCAGGATAACGGCTGGCAACAGAACTCAGCT
Organism: uncultured Edaphobacter sp.; assembly: GCA_964658525.1. Lineage (GTDB taxonomy): Bacteria > Acidobacteriota > Terriglobia > Terriglobales > Acidobacteriaceae > Edaphobacter. The sequence goes on along the minus strand of CAZZZG010000004.1, from coordinate 28,826 downwards.
CTTCGCCTGCTATGGAATGCCCTACAAGTACGGGTCGCGTAATCTTCAAAGCGTCAATGACGGCTAGTACATCATCTCCAAGACGATCGGCGGAGTAGTTATCCTTGGTGGGGATCGGAGCGCTTGAGGCCCCAAAACCACGTCGGCTGATCGCATAGACGTGGTACGAGGGGGAGAACTTCGGCGCAAATGTCTCGAACTCGCGAGCGTCCAGACCCAGACCAGACAAGAAAACAAGGGGGCGACCCGTCCCTCCCCAATCAAGGACTTCAAGTTTGACATCGGGCTCTACATGGACAAACTGAACTTTGTATTGAGCTGTCTCTGGCTTCGATGGCTGCTGCGCATATAGGGCCCTGCCTAATAACGCAATAAAGATCAGGCAAACTATCAGTCTTTGTAGGAGCTTTCGTCTCTCATGTGCATTTGACATACGGGTAGAATCTCAGCCTCATGGTCAATTTAAATGTATGACTTTCATGTGTTCGGAAAGTTGCCCACGCCAGCGGGTTGCGGAGCACAGGTTCATAATGTCGAAGTCGATACATCACGGCGTCGCGTGGAGGAATAAACCTTGCAGATCAAAACTTTCGGCACGTTCCTAATCCCACTCCTTTGGCTGACGAGCACGACCCAATCCAGAGGACAAAGCGCCTCCCAAACCCTGACGTCGGTTCCTGCTTCAGTCGCCACGGCACCTTCAGCTCCCTCCCAAACAAAATCCTACGGATTGATCTCAGTGCCCGAAATCATGCCCGGCATCCTCGCCGGATACTTGCCGCCGGCCGCATTGCCAAATAGTTTGACTTTGGTTCCCCCGGCACCCACGCCGGGCACCGCCGTCTATGCGCTGGACGAAGCTGTCAGTAAAGCCAACCTCACCTTGCAAGGCTCTCCGCGTTTCCAGCAGGCAGCCAGCGATGCCAATCTTTCGTTCCCTCATACAGCGGAAACCTTCTCCTGCGCCATGGGCATTCCGATCAACGACAGCGAAACTCCGCACCTCTACATGCTGCTACGCCGATCCTTCACCGACGCTGCTCTCTCCAGCTACGCCGCCAAAAATCACTACAACCGAAGCCGTCCGTTCATGGAAAATAACCGTCCCACCTGCACTCCTAACGACGAAGCGTTTCTAAGAAAAGACGGCTCCTACCCATCAGGACACACCACCATCGGATGGGCTTGGGCTCTCATTCTCACCGAAATTGCTCCAACTCAGACTGATGCAATCCTGGCTCGCGGACGCTCGTTCGGAGACAGTCGACTAGTCTGCAACGTGCATTGGCAAAGTGACGTCAACGAAGGCAGAATCATGGGCGCAGGCACAGTCGCGATACTACACACAGATCCTGCCTTCCTCGCCGATCTCAACGCAGCCAAAGCAGACTATGAAATTGCGCGCGCGAAAGAATTGAAACCCACTCGCGATTGCGCCGCCGAAGCCGCCGCTCTCACAACCCCATCCGCGACGGTGACAAATCCATCCGTACATTGAAACCCTACAGCCCCACCGGGGTAACAACTAATCCAAATCAAAATCCCGCAGCGGCCGATCCGTCAACGGAGTCTCCTTGGCCTTCTTCACCGCCTCGGCAAACTTCTTCGCCATCACATCATCTTTGTTCTTCTGAGCATCCACGCTCTGCTGAAAAATCGAATCCCTCCGCGCATCCGCCTCGCGCAACGCCTTCGCCGCCTCGCCGAAGTCCTCGAACATCTTCTTCTTCGGAGCAGACTTATGCGCAATCACCGACCGCGTCACCGGATCCACCTTCAGCATCCCCCCACAATCCGGGCACATCACCTCAAACGGCTGATCGCTCAATCCCATCGCAACACCTCACCCACCATTCTAAAACGTGAGGCTAAACCAACCGCTACAGCCGCACCACCACATGCCCAGGACACTGATTCCCCGCCACCCCAACCAGCTTCTCCACCAACCCGTCCCCATACCGAGCCACATACCAAACCCCTGCAATTACGCGCTCCTGCGGATGCCCATCAGGAAACACATTCAGCACAATCGCCTCCGCATGCTTCCGCAGACTGGCTTCCTTCTGTAACTCGAACGTAGCCGCCATCCTGCGCAGCCGATTCATCTGATAGAGCATCTTCGAACCCGACACTTCCGCCGCCCGCCCGAGCGACGCATCCATCCCCCCTAGATACTCCGTCAGCGCGCTCAACTCGGTCTCCATCGCATTCCCAACCGCCGCCAGCTTCCGCTTCCCTTCAACAGGCATCGCGCGAGCCCCCAGCCTCTGCGCCAGCGCCTCGGCCGTCGTCATCGCATCCGGCAGTTGCACCTCGTCCTTTTCCATAACCGTCGCAATCGCCGGCTCCAGCAGCGTAGCGGTCAATCGAGGCAGCACCGGCGTAATCCGCCCTAAGATTGCCTCATACAACACCGCGCTCTGCGCAAAATAAGCAATCTCGGCAGGCCCGCCAATATAGGCTGCAGTAGGCAGCAACGTATCCTGAAACACCGGCCGCAGCAGCGCATTCGGACTCAACCGCTCCGGCGCCGTCTCCAGAATCGCTATCAGCTCCGCAGTCGAGTAGCTCCTTCCTCCGGCCTTCCACATTCCATCCGAAGTACGCCGCAACGCTTCACGATCCCAGACTCCAACTCCCTGCGGATCGCTCAAAAGAAACAGCAGCGAAGCTCCCGCGTTCACCAGAACCTGAGCGTGATATCCACCAGACTCAAGCTCCTTCGTACGCCTCAGCAAAGCCTCTTCAAGCTCTGCCGCATGTTCGATCGCATACCGAAGCGTCTCTGCCCCGAGAGCATGGAAACCCCTGCCCGCAGCATCCATCACAATCAGTCCCTGCTCTTCAAACAGCCTCGTCAGCAGCCGTCCGAAAGCACTCCCCAAGGTAGGCCCGTTATCATTTCCCGGCTGAGACCCATAACACTCGCGAAGCAGATCGCAGACAGGCGCATACCCCAACAACTCACTCGCCTGCTCCAATAGCCCGTCGATATGACCTTCAAGCGCCACGCTGCCGGAAGGAACGGCATGATGAGGAAACTTCACCCCCATCGACAGCTTCTCCACTGAAGTCTTCGTCAGCAGCGAAACCTGGTCCACCTCTTCCAGATCATGATCCTCCGTCGCCATCCAGAACACCGGCACATGTTCGACACCCGTAGCCTTGGTCGCCTCCTTCGCCCGCGCAACCGCCGTCGCAGCCTTCAGAATCGTCAACAGCGGCCCGCCAAACAGCATCACCTGCTGCCCCGTCACCACCGCCCGTGCCCCGGCCCTCAACTTGGCAATATTCGCCTTGACCGCATCCCCCGCACCAAACTCAACCGCCTGCTTCTCCAACAGATCCGCCAGCGCCCCGGCATCCTTCACCGGCATGCCTCTTCCGATCCACTTCCCTGCAAATGGCTCAGCCCCAAACCACCGACGCACCTCCGAATCACCTGCGCTCTCCGCCATCGCAAGATAGTCGCGATAGATCTGCGACACATGCGGCAACACCGTGATCGGATAACACTCAACACTCATGCAGACCTATCCTCAATCTCTTCAACAGCGACCACACTCAGCCAGATGACACAATTTTCCGCGCATTCGGTTGGATGCCCGTCACCCAAGTCTAGATGCAGGATGATACTTTAGCCTCATGGCCGCCAAAAGAAAGCAGACCAAGCCCACCTCCCTCCAAACCCAGGCTCCGAAACCGCCAACTGCAACCACCATCAAATCAGCTTCAAAGTTCGCCAAGCCCAAACTCGTCTCCTCAAAGCTCGCCTATAAGGGCAAAGTCTTCTCCGTCTTCTCCGACAAAGTCAAAGAGCCCAGCGGCTTCGTTCACACCCGCGATGTCATCCGACACAATGGCTCCGTAGTCATCCTCGCCGTCGACGAGTCAAAGAACCCTGCCGACCCCGACATCATCCTTATCCGTCAGTATCGCCACGCCGCCGGCCAATTCCTCATCGAACTCCCAGCCGGACGCGTCGATGCCAACGAAGCCACCCTCGCCGCCGCCAAACGCGAGATGATCGAAGAGACCGGCTACCGCGCCAAACGCTGGACTCTCCTCACAAAGTACTTCGCCAGTCCCGGCTTCCTCGGCGAGTGGATGCAAATCTATTTGGCTCGCGATCTCCGCGAGGGCACCGCCACGCCCGAGCCCGACGAAAACATCGAGATCTTCCGCCTCCCCCTCTCCGAAGCCCGCGCCCTCATCGCCGCCAACAAGATCCACGACGGCAAGACCCTCATCGGCCTCATGCTCTACGACTCAGCCCGTCGCTCCGGTCATCTCTAATCGGGGACCTAAGTAACCGCGTGCGTAACGTAGCAAATTCAGCACGAAGCACCGTTTGCGCCGTGGAAAAAATCGCTTGAGGAATGCCGCCCGCCGGCAATGTTTGTTACATCAAAGACATTGCAAGCAACCCGCGCCATATCCATAAATAACCGGCCCATCGGCCTCTTCCAGAAAACTCCCGCAGCGGTGTTTGCGTCACACATCCAGTGGCGCAACCGCTGAAACGCTTTCACTTCCCGGTGCACCATTCGTGAAGACGCAAAAAAGGGAGTCGCAAAGTGGCACAATATAAAGGTACGGTTAAGTGGTTCAACAACGCTAAAGGCTACGGTTTCCTGGGCCGCGACGGTGGGGCCGATGTCTTCGTCCATTACAGTTCCATTCAGCGCGAGGGCTATAAGAGCCTCAAAGAAGGCGATGAAGTAGAGTTCGACATCATCCAGGGAAGCAAGGGCCCGCAGGCCGATCAGGTGGCGCGTCTCAAAGAAGCCAATCAGACTCAGTAGAGATTTTGGAGACACGCTCCGGCCTTTTCAAGGTCGCGGCAGTGGCTTGACGATCAGCCCTGCCCAACACCTGTAAACCTCATCCCTTCGCATGTTGCAGATTGATTTGTTGCATACTGACTCAGTGGCCGAAGAGGCCTCTGAAGCTTTGCTATGGACAATATCTCAATCGCCCGCCTCCTCGACGAAACCGCCTCCCTCCTCGAAATCGACTCCGCCGACCCCTTCCGCATCCGCTCTTATCGCCGCGCCGCTGAGGCTGTTGAGCAGCAGACCACCCAGATCTCTACAATCGCGGACGACCCCAAGCAGCTCTTAGCCATCGCCGGCATCGGCAAAGGCATGCTGGCGAACATCCAGGCCCTCCTCACCACCGGCACCATGCCACTCCGCGAAGAGCTCCTGCAAAAATACAAACCCACCATGCTCGAACTCCTCCGTCTCCCTGGCATGGGACCCAAAACCGTAGCTCTCGTCTGGTCCTCCTGCCAGGTCTGCGACATAGACGGCCTGGAAGCCGCCGCCAAAGCCGGTCACCTCACCAAACTCCCCCGCATGGGCGAAAAGTTTGTCACCAAGCTCCTCAAAGGCATCGAAGATCACCGCAAAAACTCCAGCCGCTTCCGCATCGACAAAGCCCAGCAGCACGCCGACACCATCATCGGCCTCATCCGCGCCTTTCCAGGCATCGACGAGATCATCCCCGCCGGCTCCCTCCGTCGTGGCCGCGAGACCGTCGGCGACCTCGACCTCCTCGCCACTGGACCCGCATGCGAACCCGACGTCGTCGCCGCAGCCGTCGATCACGTCGCGTCCCTGCCTCTCATCGACAAGCTCATCGCCAAGGGTCAAAACAAAGTCTCCTTCACCCTCCGCAACAACCTCCAGGTCGACGTCCGGCTCCTCCCCCGAGCCAGCTACGGAGCAGCCCTCCAATACTTCACCGGCAGCAAGATGCACAATGTAGCTCTCCGCCAGCGCGCCATCAAACGCGGCCTCACCCTCAGCGAGTACGCGCTCCTTCGCCTCGAAGACAACGTCATCGTCGCTGCCGCCACCGAAGCAGAAATCTACAACGCCCTCGACCTCGACTACATCCCACCCGAGCTTCGTGAAAACGGCGGCGAACTCGAAGCCGCCGCAAACCATACACTCCCGCAGCTCATCACGCTAGCCGACATCCGCGGCGACCTCCACATGCACACCGAAGCCACGGACGGCCGCGACACCATCCGCCAGATGGCCGAAGCCGCCCTCGCCCGCGGCCTCTCCTACATCGCAATCACCGATCACAGCAAAAACCTCGCCATGACTAACGGCCTCGACGACACCCGCGCCCTCGCACACATCAAGCGCATCCGCGAAGTCGACGCCGAACTCCAGCAGGAGCTGAACGGAAAGATCCGCATCCTCCCCGGCATCGAAGTCGACATCCTTGCTGACGGCGCCCTCGACCTCGACGACTCGACCCTCGCGCAAATGGACATCGTCGTAGCCAGCGTTCACTCCCACTTCAACCAGCCCGCCGAAGAGATGACCGCCCGCGTCCTCCGCGCCCTCGAAAATCCACATGTTCGCATCCTCGGCCACCCCACCGGCCGCAAGGTACTCGGCCGCGAACCCTACGCCGTCAACGTAGACGTCATCCTCAAACAAGCCGCCAAACTAGGCGTAGCTGTCGAGCACAACGCCAGCCCCGCGCGCGCCGACCTCAACGATCTCCACCTACGCCTCGCCAAACAACACGGCTGCAAGATCGTCATCAACACCGACGCCCACGCCACCGAAGAACTCGACCAGATGCGCTACGGCATCACCCAACTTCGTCGCGCCTGGCTCACCCCAGCCGACATCCTCAACACCCAACCCACCGCCGAAGCGCTCCTCAAGCAACTCCGCCCCAAACCCTGAACCCAGGAAACCAACCCACTCTCCCACCGTATCTAACCTCAATCGAATCCTTGGAGCGACAGGAGACTCAAGTGCGCAAATCCCTCAGCTACACCACCCTCGCGCTGATTCTTGCCGCCACCATCACCGCGCCCGCCGCCCAGTCCGCCCAAAAATCCCAGTCCAGCCAGAACTCCCAATCCGAATCCATGGACTGCACCGACTCCGACAAACCCATCACCACGCACGACTACACCAGCATCCCCGGCGACATCCTCCAACCGCATCGCCTCGAACTCACACGCCCATTTGACTCAAACGCAAAGCTCAAGCTCCACGTCTGCCGCGCGAACCTGCGAATAAATATCGAACCCGACGCCAAACAGATCAAACTCACCATCGTGCTGAACTCCGAATCAGCCGGCTACAACATCGCCAACTACATCCAGACCATCCGCGTCCAGCCCGACAAGGGCGTCATCCAGCTCAACTTCCCCAAGGCTGCCCAGGCGTCAGTAACCGTCACCATGCCAATGGGGCAGAACTCCGACAACGAGATCAACCTCGGCTACGGCGACCTCGACTTCAACGCCACCGGCAGTGCAGGCCATCGAGAATTCAACGTCGGCATGGGCCACATGCAGCTCCTCCTCGATAAGGACAAGAGCTATGCCAACCTGAAAGTCAACGTAGGCCTCGGCACCCTCCACGACCACCGCCCCGGCGGCTCCGACGGCCACTTCACCGCCACAAAAGTTTATCCAGGCACAGGCGCAGGCTCACTCGAGATCAACGTAGGCATGGGCTCGCTCGACATCCGCAACGACTAAAAGATCTTCGCGTTATCGAGCAAGCGGACCCGGAAGAGCGAGAAGCTTCCAGGCCAGCTTGCGCACGTACACTTACTCCACAAACCCCGGACTATCCACTGTTAGTCTCACTCCAGTGATCTTTCCCGTTAGGGTAATGATCGATTTCCCACTCGGATAGTAATTCTCGACGGTAAAGGTTCCCTCGAAGTTGTTCCTGCCTGCATCGAGCGTAACCTCCTCACGGATGCTCGTTGGGCCAGTCAGCGTGTTTAGCGGCTCCTTCGTCTGGGGATTCAGAATTACGTTCCCCTTCGCATCGACGGTCAGCCCACTCCAGTTCAAAGCGTAGTGGTTAAGTTTGAACGTGGATCGACCGACTTGCTTCCACACCCCGAGACAGAAGTTGCCCGTCGATGGGTCCCTGCCCGAGTTCAGAATCTCGGTTCCGTCGCTATGCCACGAAGAGTACCCCTCATCCAGCACAACGCCGTCCGGGATTCCCGCCGCCTGATTGCCTACCGAGAGAACCTTGACACGCCACAAGCCAACAATTGAACTCTCACCGGGACCCCACTCCGAATTCTGGCCGGCGCCAAGCAGGAACGCCGACGGTTTGACACTACCCTTTGATTGAAGCCCAGACAAAGAACCGCATCCGGCTTTTGCGACCGGTGCAAAGCTCGTTCCCAGGGCAATGACTCCAAGAGCCACCGTAAATGCGCTGAATTTCCACTTCATGACGATCTCCTTTTGAGGCCGACTCCTGTCGACGGGGAAACCCTAGCATCAACCGCAGGAAATCGCTCATGAGTTGCTCTGAGGACTCCCTCATCCGAGATGAGGAATCCAAAACCAGCTGCAAAGCAGCTGGTATCAGCACTTCCTTGCAACTTGAAGCCTGCGTCAACGCTCCCAATTTACCGGCAATCTATAATCGAGGACCTAATGTTAGAGGCCAACCAGCGCGAGCTTACCTCGGCCGTTCGCTTTGGGGACTATGAACTCGACCCCAATCGCGGAGTCTTGTCCCACAAAGGAGTCCCACTCAAACTCCAGCCTCAACCCTTCCGCGTCTTAGAGCTCCTCGTAACCAACGCTCCCAACATCGTCACCCGCGAGCAGCTCAGCGACTACGTCTGGGGCACCGGAGTCTACGTCGACATCGACCAGAGCCTCAACTTCTGCATCCGTCAGATTCGTTCCGTCCTCAATGACAGCGCATCCAGCCCCAGATTCATCGACACCTTGCCCAAACAGGGGTACCGCTTCATCGCCGTCATTGAGCAGGAAACGCCCAACGCCGTTCCGCCGCCTCCCGGCTCTTCCATTCCTGAGTTGACGGACCCGGCGTGGGACGATTCACATCAAGCAGCCACCACGGCCGCACCTACCCGGCGCGAAGCACCGGACTTCAACCCTGAACCACCGAACCGAACGACCGAAATACCTATACAGCCACCACGCACCTCTAGCTCCCTTCGCTGGCTTGTAGTCTCGATCGCTCTCGCTTTCGCAGCCATTGCGATCACCCTCGGCGCACGCTATCTCCAACATCGTTCGCTCGCCGCCGCACCCAAAATTACCTCCCTCGCCGTACTCCCCCTCGACAACCTCTCCGGCGACCCAGCTCAGAACTACTTCGCCGACGGCATGACCGACGAGCTCACCACCATGCTCGCCAAAAACTCCACCCTCCGCATCGTCTCCCGAACCTCCGCCATGCAATACAAAGGAGCGCACCGCCCACTCCCCGAGATAGCCCGCGAGCTAGGCGTCGACGGGGTCCTCGAAGGATCCATCTCCCGTTCCGGCGACAAGGTCCACATGACCATCCAGCTCATCCAGGCCCCCACCGACACACACCTATGGGCCGAGAGCTACGACCGCAACGCCAACGACATCGTCACGCTCCCAGGCGAAGCTGCACAAACCATCGCAAAGCAGCTCGGCACCACCATTCCCCAACACGCTTCCGCTCGTTACATCAGCCCAGAAGCCCACGACGCATTTCTACGCGGACGGTACATCTGGTACACAGGCGACAACGAAGAAGCCGGCAAGTACTTCAAGAAAGCAACCGAGCTGCAACCTGACTACGCCCTCGGCTGGGCTGGCCTTTCGATGTACTACGGGCAGGGCATCCTCGACGGCGAGATCGACCCCAAATATTTAGCTGCGGGACTCGAGGCAGCACGTAAAGCGGTGGCTCTCGACGACTCGCTCCCCGAAGCCCACCTCGTGCTTGGAGCCATGCTTCTCATAGACCCATGGGATTTCACGCAAGCCGACCGTGAGCTCGGCCGCGCGATTGAGCTCGATCCCCGCTACGCCGAGGCATACCACTTCCGCTCCAAGATGTACGTCCTCCTCAATCGCAACGAAGAAGCAATTCAACTACAAAAAAAGGCGATGGAACTTGATCCATTTGAACGGCCCTACGGCATGGTCCACGCATACGCCGAGGCACGACAGTACGACGCCGCAATAACCGACAACCTCCAACGTCTCGCAACCATGCCACGGGACCTGGTCCTGCACTGGTTCTTATGCGACACCTACCGCCGCAAAGGCGACCTGAAGCTGGCCGCCGAAGAATGGGAGAAGGCCACGCTCATATCGGGCGACAAGGATACTGCTGCAATCATCCACCAGACATATCAGAAAGGCGGCTACTCCGCCCTCCTCCTTTGGCGGATAAACCAGCTCAAGCAACAAGCCTTGAAGAAATACGTCTCGCCTGTCGATTTCGCGTTGCAATACGCGCAGCTCGGCCAAAAGGAAAAAACGCTCTCGTACCTCGAAGCAGGTCTTCGTGAGCACCACCCGGCGCTCCTCTGGATTCAGGACGACCCAGCCTACGACTTCCTCCACTCCGACGACCGCTATCGGGCCATCATCAAAGCAACCGGCCTCCCGCCAAAGTACTAACCATCTTCATCGATGCCCCAACGCAGCAAAGCCCCGGTTTCCACCGAGGCCAACCACAAATCAAATCCGGCTAATCTACTTCTTCTTCATCCGCTTCACCACACCAGCCAGCGAGTGCTCATTCATCGCCGCCACCGCATCCCCGCGCACCTTCTTAATCCACGCACTCACGGCCTTATCCTCAATACTCAGCCAGTCCCCCGCCGACGCTTCAAACACGTCGCCAAGCCCGATCTGCTTCGCCGGAACCTTCAGCTTCGCGCCACCATGCGGCCCCTTCTTCTGTTCAATCAACCCCGCCTTATGCAGCAGCAGGAAAGCCCTCCGCACCATCACGGCGCTCTCCTTCAGCTCCTCTGCAATTGCCGACGACGTATGCATTGCCTCCGGCTCACTCGCCAGCACCGCCAAAATTCGCACGCTTAACTGAAACCGTCCGCTCTGTGCCATGCAAAAAAACTACCACACCCAGCCGAGGATTCGATGACTCATCCTCGCTCAAAACAATTTCTCCACCATACCAACATGTAAACTTCTATAGTGAACATCCTTTTTGTCGGCGACGTCTTTGGCTCCGCCGGTCGCCACATCGTCCGCGAACACCTCCCACACGTCCTCGAAACCAACGAAGTCGATCTCCTCGTCATCAACGGAGAAAACGCCGCCGGCGGCTTCGGCATCACCCCATCCATCGCAGAAGAGCTCTTCGACCTCGGCGCCCACGTCATCACCACCGGCAACCACATCTGGGACAAGCGCGAGATCTTCGAATACATGACCGTCCCAGCCGACTCCCACGTCCGTGGCCGCCGCGTCATCCGCCCCGCCAACTACGCCGTCGGCACTCCCGGCTTTGGTGTCTACCAGGGCGAACTCCCCACCGGCCAGGCCTACGCCGTCATGAATCTCCAGTGCCGCGTCTTCATGTCCTCCTGCGACGACCCCTTCCGCAAAGCCGACGAGCTCCTCAGCAAGATCACCGCTAAGGTCATCCTCCTCGACCTCCACGGCGAAGCCACATCAGAAAAAGTAGCCCTCGGCTGGTATCTCGACGGCCGCATCACCGCCCTCCTCGGCACCCACACCCACATCCCCACCGCCGACGAGCGCATCCTCCCCAACGGCACCGCCTACCAAACCGACGTAGGCATGTCCGGCCCCTACGACTCCGTCATCGGCGTAGAAAAAGAGTTAGTCCTCGCCCGCTTCCTCACCGGCATGCCCGGCAAGTTCGAGCCCGCCAAGGGCAACCCAAAGATGTGTGCCGCCCTCATCAACTGCGACGGGGCCACCGGCCGCGCCCACCACATCCAACGCATCATGCTAGGCGAGTAGCGAGTCACCCAAAAAGGAAGAGCAGCCGCAAAGGCTGCTCCTCTCCATCCATTCAAAAAATTACTTCCTGCTCGCAGGCGGCACAATCCCATTCATCCGCAGATACTCCACCAACTGCCCATAGTGGTCGGAAGCGTGCGCCACCAATCCACCCGCCAGGCTCGCCCGCGTATTTGTCCCCTCCTCACTCTCAAACGCATTCTGCGGAGTCAGCGTCGCAAACGCCTTATGCGCAAACACAAAGGAAGCTTTCAGTGCCGCCACCGCCGCGTCCTTGTCCTTGATATTCGCCAGCGTTTTCACATCTACATCCGGCTTCATCGCGCCCACTTTGCTGCCATAGTAGTAGTTCGCCGATGCAATATGCAGCACCATCTTGCGAAACGTGCTCACCGTTGCATATTCGCTCCCCTGCCCCGGCACAAAGATCGCAGCGCTCGGTGCAAAGTCATACTTCTCAGCCGGCATCGCCTCGGCCAGAGGAACCATTTCGCCCTCAAAATCACTCAACATCCCATCGAAGCTCTTCGACGGCGCAATCAAAGTCCCCGCAGCGATCTTCGGTCCCTTCGAATCCTGCGCCCGCATCCCCGTCGCGCAACAACAAGCCAGCGCCAACGCCACAACCATCCGCTTCATCATGTCATCTCTCCAAAAAATTCATAGAAATCCCCGCGCGAAAGCGCAGAGCCGCGCTAAGCCTAACAGATTTACATCATCTCTTTGTCACTCATCACTCCTCAAATGCAATCCCTCAAACACAACCTCCGTCACGAAACTTCCAGCCAATCAAAACAACATCTCAACCACTCACCCGCCTTCACTATCTAACGAAAAAGCCATGCCCGACTTCCAACATCAAATCCACTCCGCACAGCCCACCGATGCCGACATCAAGAATCGCCGCTGGATCTACATCCCCTACGACCGCTACACCGACGGCACCGGCCCGCTCACCGACCAGCGCGCCTCCGACACCGGTATCGTCATCGTCGAATCCACCGCCAAGGCCCTCCGTCGTCCCTATCACAAGAAAAAACTCGTCGTCCTCATCTCCAACATGCGCCACTTCGCGCTCGAACAGCAAGCCAAAGGCGTTTCCGTCCTCTATCACTTCTCGCCTCACAGCCACGGCCAGGCCCTTCTCGAACTTCAGCACAAACGCCATCTCCCGCCGCTCACCTGCATGACGCCCGCCGAGCGCGAGCTGCGCCTCGACCTCGCCACAGCCAGTAAACAAGGCCTGCAACTCCAGCTCGTCGAAGACACCACCTGGGCCTCCACCACCAAAGACTTCCTCAACACCTACGGCCCCTTCAAGCCCGGCAAACCCTACGTGATGGACCGCTTCTACCGCCGCATGCGCCAGCAAACCGGCATCCTCATGCAAAACGCAAAGCCCATCGGCGGCCAGTTCTCGTACGACGCCTCCAATCGCAATCCCTACAAGAACCAGGTCCCCGTTCCAGCCCCTCCAGTCTTCGCCCCAGACGCGATCACCGAAGAGGTCATCGCCTTCGTCGAGTCCACCTACGGCCACCACTTCGGCATCACAGAAAACTTCGACCTCCCCTGCACCCAATCCGACTGCGACCTCTTCTGGCGTTTCTTCCTCGACCATCTCCTCCCCAACTTCGGCCGCTTCGAAGACGCCATGCGCGACGACCACCTCCAACTCTTCCACTCCAAAACATCCGTCCTGCTCAACCTCGGCCGTCTTCTCGCTTCCAATCTCATCCGCGATGTAGCCGATCGCGCCGCCGCCGAAGCCGTCCCCCTCGCCTCCGCTGAAGGTTTCATCCGCCAACTCCTCGGCTGGCGAGAGTTCATGCGCCATCTCCACGAACAGACCGACGGCTACCGCCTGCTGGCTGATCACGTCCCCCAGGAAAAACATCCGCGAACCCAGGAGATCTCCCCCAATCAAACCCCTACCGCAGCCAACGCATACAAACTCGAGCATCCAACCGACCCCTACGCCGGAGCCACACCCTCCGCCCTACACGCCTCACTCCCTCTTCCCGCCGTCTATTGGGGCGTCAAATCAGGCCTTCACTGCATGGACACCGTGGTCGCACAAGTGATCGCAGAAGGCTGGTCCCACCACATCACCCGCCTCATGGTCCTCTCCAATCTCGCAACTCTCTGCGGCTTCTCGCCACGCGAACTCACTGACTGGTTCTGGTTCGCCTATGTCGACGCCTACGACTGGGTCGTCGAACCCAACGTCCTCGGCATGGCCACCTACGCCGACGGCGGCCTCACGGCCACCAAGCCCTACGTCTCCGGCGCCGCCTACATCAATCGCATGTCGAACTTCTGCTCCCACTGCCAATACGATCCAAAGAAGTCCACCGGCGAAGACTCCTGTCCCTTCACCGCTCTCTACTGGACCTTCCTCGAGCGCAACGAAGCCACGCTATCCAAAAACTTCCGAATGCAGATGCCCTACAACACCCTCCGCAAAAAATCTCCGCAGGAGCTGGTGCAACTCCGCACCCGCGCGCAACAGGCCATCGACAGCTTGCAAAGCTTCAAACGCCCCACCTACGAAAAGCTCGTCGCAATCAAGCAGACTGTGAAGGAAACCCCGGATCAGCCTTGATCTCCTCGATCTGAAACACATGTCGCAAAGTATGCTGTCCCAACACCACCAGCCACTGATAGCAGTCCAGATCTCCTAACGAAATATGTGGAAAAAAATGATCGCGCAATCTCGCCTCTGTCTCCGCAACAAACGCAACTGTAACCGCCCTGGTCTTTTGTAACTCCAGAAGTAACTCATTCCGATCCGGCCATCTCCCCGTCGGACGAACGACCTCCCGAGCAATCAGTTTGTTACTCCGGCCATTCGCGATCCCGAGAACGAACGGCTCCTTCGCTCCAACCTCCGCCTTCTTCTCAGGCTCCGCCGCCCCTTCCAGAGTCTTCGCAATCGCCGACCGAATGAATCCTTCAAACACAATCAAGTGCTCGATGTTATCTGCAATCGACCATCGCTCAGGCGTCTCGCGAAAGCTCCACTGCTGCTCCGACAATCCACCCACCAACCCCAACAGCCGCGCTTCACTCGATGCCAGTTGCTCCAACACAAGTCGCCGTTCCAGCTCGTCCATAGCTCCCCATCTACCCGATCCAATCCAAACAAGATCAGGATAAATTGGCGCTGCACCTCTTACCAGCCCAACGTCCCCGGAGCGCCCTTGAACGGCCCCTTCACCTGCGAACTGATCCACCCGCCATAAAAGTCCCCCGGCTGCGGCACAACACGCTCTCCGTCCACCCAACACTCATCGACTCTGTTCGCATAGAAAGCTAGATAATCCTTCAACTCCAAATAACTCCTCGACGGATTCGCATAGCTCCAGGCCACTCCAATAGAGAGCGATCCACCCTCCCTCACCATCAGATCCCAATAGCTTGCAATGCCCTTGAACTCGCAGAACGTCCCACGTGCTCTACTCGGACGCAGCAACTGCATCACCACATCCGTTGGCGGAAAATAATAAACCGGAGGATGGCTCGTCTCAAGAATCCTCATCGCGTGCCTCGTCTCCGCCACCAAAACGCCCGCGTGCACCACTCGCAGATGACGCCCGGTCGACTCAAGCCGAGGCGGCCGCGGGTAGTCCCACACCGACTCCACCAGACTCGCATCCTCTCCCATCCCGCCGTCGATATTCTCTCTTCGTTCCATCGCGCACTCTCAGATTCAACTGTAAACTCCAGCTAAGCCCGGTCGGATCGCACTTTCACCGTGCGCCCTCGGCAAGGAGGGGTTCTGTGCACATCATCAAAAGTTCCGACAAACCTATCGACCGTATGGATCGCCTCGCCGACATGGCTCACTTCCCCGCTCTGGTCAACGCTGGCGCCACCGCAAACATCCTCATCACACTACTAATCACATGGCACCTAGTCCCACGGTATCCGCAGACCTACGCACCCATCGTCTGGACAGCGCTCGTACTCTCCATCAATCTCATGCCCGTCATCTTTCTACGCGCAGTCTCCTACAACAAATCCCCCACGCCAGCTCTGCGCGACATGAGCTTCTTCAACGACCAGCACCGCTTCTCCGACTGGGTCTACCTCGCAGCCTCCGCCAATATGGCCTTCTGGATCCTTGTCTCCTGGTCGATCTTCACAATCTCTTACACACCAACGACACTAGCCGCACTACTCGCCGTCGCATTCATCGTCACCTTCTCACCTGTACTCCTTCGTCCATTTCTACGATGAATCAACGCCGCGTTCTCGGCCGACTTGTCCAAATCTGCTGCAGTACAGTCTCTATTCACACCCAAACCGAATCCTTCGCAACGTCGCCTACCGATCCCACCATCAGATAGGCTTCCCTTCGCTGTCCCGCCAGCGCTCCATCAGGCCGTTGCTTGGCAAAGACTTATCTAGAACCTTGTAAGCAGTCTCCACCCCAGCCACAGGCAGTCCGTGAGGATCGAGCAGCCCGAGTTGGACCAGGACCGAAGCCTGATCCCAATAAATATGCTCGTGCACTAATTTGTCGCCTTCAAACTTGACGATCGCCACCGTCGGCACTTCCACCGCCCGACCGGTAGGAGCAATGCCTGGGAGCATCCAATCCATCGTTCTAGTGTGCGTGAAGTGAACAACAAACTCGTCTACGATCGTGTCACTCCCAACCGTACGACTTACCGGCGTCAATCGAAAGTCAGGCGGATTGTCCGGAATGAAATGGTAGGCATAAAAGCGCTTGAGCTGATCATGACCAACCCCACCGGTCATCGTAGGAATGTGATTGACGTATGGCTGCGAAACCATAGTAGCCATTGTTGCAGTCGCATCTCGCGTCTCGAACTCGCAGCGACAGTGTGCTTCCCAAAGAGCCACCAAATCAAACTGTGACATCGGACCGTCCCTCCTCGCTTGCAACTCCTTTTTTGACAGCAGATTTATTCTTTACCGAAATCATCTAATCCGCGTGACAAAACTCCTCGCCGTCTCACGCTCCATCTTTTAGCAGCAAAGCCGGCCTCAGGCCGCCACACAGTAAAATAAAGCCATGCGCCGAATCTACATGGACGCGAACGCGACCACACCCCTGCTCCCCGAAGTCTTCGAAGCCATGCGCCCCTTCTTCCTCGAGCACTACGGCAACGCCAGCTCCATCCATCAGCAAGGCCAGTTCGCCCGCGCCGCCGTCGACCACGCCCGCGAACAGATCGCCCATCTCCTCCACTGCCGCACCTCCGAGATCGTCTTCACCTCCGGCGGCACCGAAAGCGACAACCTCGCCCTATTCGGCACACTCGAGAACGCCGCCGCACCCGCGCACTTCATCACCACCAGCATCGAGCACGACGCCGTTCTCCGCGCCGCCGCGGCCCTCGTCAAAAAGAAGATTGAAGTAACCATTCTCCCCAGCACCCCGCAAGGCGTCATCGAACCCACCGCGTTACTGGCCGCCATCCGCCCCGAAACAAAGCTCGTCAGCGTCATGTTCGCCAACAACGAGACCGGCGTCATCCAGCCCATCGCCGCCCTGGCCGCCATCGCCCACGCCGCCGGTGCTCTCTTCCACACCGACGCCGTCCAGGTCGTAGGCCGGCTCCCACTCGACCTAAGCCCCAAGGGCGCCCTCAAAGACGTCGACCTCCTTACCCTCTCAGGCCACAAGATCTACGCCCCCAAGGGCATTGGCGTCCTCTTCGTTCGCCGCAACGTCCGCCTCGCGCCCATGCTCCACGGCGGCAGCCACGAGCGCCAGCGCCGCGCCGGAACCGAAAACGTAGCCGGCATCGTCGGCCTCGGCAAAGCCGCCGAGGTGTCCAACACCTGGCTCGTCGAAGATAGCCCCACAGACGGCCCCACTCACCTCGCCGCCTTACGCGACCGCCTCGAACAAGGCATCCTCTCTCAAGTAGAAGAGTGCGGCGTCAACGGCGAAGGCGCCCCCCGCGTCTCCAACACCTCCAACCTCTACTTCGACCACGTCGAAGCCGAAGCCCTGGTCATCGCCCTGGACCTCAAGGGCCTCTCCGTCAGCGGAGGCTCTGCCTGCCAATCCGGTGCCACCGAACCCTCCCACGTCCTCACCGCGATGGGCCTTTCTCCGGCCCGCGCCCGCGCCAGCATTCGCTTCTCTCTCTCCCGCCTCACCACCGCTGAAGAGATCGACGAAGCCCTCGCCCTCATCCCCGCCGCCGTAGCCCGGCTCCGCGACCTGAGCCCCACCTGGAACAAGCCCGCCCTCATCCCCGCCTAACCCACCAAAGCAAAGCCGCCTCGCAAGAGGCGGCAGAGCACTACGCAAAAAATAAATCCAAAACCTTGGCGCATTTTTCATCGCCGAAAAACACGCGGCGAAACACCACGTTCCACCACGCATCTCACCACAAACTCACCATCAAAACACCACGTCAAAAACACCCGTTTCCCCAAAAACCCCAGCAAAAACGGGCATTGTCCACCCTCACAGGTACCAGGGAATATTAACCACCACAATCCGCTGATTGCCCCTCACCAACAGCAGCAGCTTAAGCAACTGCACCCGCTGATTATGCAGCGCATTCTCCCACCAGTGACGTACCACCAGCTCCGGCAGCAGCACCGCCACCTTCCGCCCCGGATTCTCCTCCTCCAGCTTCAAGATGTAATCCATCAGCGGACTGATAATGAACCGATACGTCGAAGGAATCGTCACCAACTGCGGCTCCTGCAGCCCCTCCCTCCTGATCGGAATCATCACAAGCTCTTCCCATATATCCTCCAGGCTGCACTCCTCATCATCGGAGTGGATATGCACCACCTTGATCTCCTTCGAAAGCAACAACCCAAACCGCATTGCCTTCTCCGTGATCCGGTCCCAGCGAGCCATCGGAATCACCACCAACGGCTCCTGCAGATTCACCAGGTTCAACGGTGCCAGATCCGCCATCTCGCGCTTCACCCGCGAGTAATGCCGCTTCACCACCCACATGACGCCGATCAACACGGGCACCAACAGCGCCGTCACCCACGCGCCAGCGCGGAACTTTGCAACCAGCACGACAAGCGTCGTAATCCCAGTCGCAACGGCACCGATGCCGTTCACAAACATATGCCAGCCGCGCCCCGGATGAGCCTCGCCCTTCTTCCAATGCACCACCATTCCAGCCTGCGAGAGCGTGAACGCAAGGAACGCCCCAATCGCATACAGCGGAATCAAGCGGTCGGTTACGCCCCCAAACAAAATCAGGATCAACGCAGTGAATCCCGTCAGCGCATAGATCCCATGCGAGTACAGAAGCCGCCGCCCGCGCAGAATAAACACATGCGGCAGATAGTCATGCAGCGCAATCGCGCGTGTCAGCCGTGGAAAATCCGCAAACGCCGTGTTCGCGCTCAACGCCAGCGCCAGCAACACGCTGCCCATCGTCAGAAAATAAAACCATCCTCGCCCAAAGACCGCCGTAACCAGCAAGCTCAACAAGCTTTGGAAGTGGGCCGCATCCGGGTCCATCGGCATAATCCGGTACGCCTTCGCCAGGTACGCGATGCCGAACAACAACACCATCAAGATACCGATAATTACCGTCAGCGTTCTCTGCGCCCGCTGCACTCTCGGCTCACCGAAAGCCATCACCCCATTCGACACCGCCTCGACGCCCGTCATCGCCGCGCAGCCGCTGGCAAACGCCTTCAACAACATCCACGTCCCCAGCGTCCCCACAGTTGCCGGCAACGCAGGAGGAATCGGTGCCATCGCCATCGGATGTCCACCCGCATGAATCGTCTTCCACATCCCAACCGCAATCAACGCCAGCAGTGTGCTGACGAACAGAAACGTCGGAATAATAAACGCGGTCCCCGTATCCTTCACCCCGCGCATGTTCACCAGCGCAAGGATCGTCAGAATGACCAAACAGATCAGCAACGTATGACGTTGCAAACTCGGTACCGCCGACGTCAGCGCCGTCACGCCCGCCGAAATACCCACCGCAGCCGTCAAAATATAATCGATCATCAGCGCAGCAGCCGCCAGCAGTCCCGGTTTCTCCCCCAGGTTCTCCGACGCAACGGTATAGCTCCCGCCCCCACCCGGATACGCCGCAATCGTCTGCCGATAACTGAAGTACACGATGGCCAGCAGGATCAGGATCGCCCCGATAATCCGCCACCCATACTCGACCCCGCCGATCCCCAACGGAATCAGCAGCGTCATCGCCGCTTCTGGCCCGTACGCCGCGCTCGTCAGCCCATCCAGGCCGAAGATAGGAATTCCCGCAGCCACACCAATGTGCTCTGCCCGCTCCTCACTCGTTGCGAGGGGCCTGCCAATAATCGAATCTGCAAATGACATACGATTTAGATCGTACCGCCTTCGTCAACCCAAGCCCTCGAAAAAGTCGTAAAGAAGACATAAAGACCTACACAATACCGCCCCATGAAAGCCATTCCGGGAATCCCGGCCACACCTATAATCGACTCAACCCAGTTTCAGGAGAATCCATGTCCCCCGCTGCTCTCTACGACATCCCCGTCCACAAAATCACCGGCGAGGGCACCTCGCTCGCCGACTATCGTGGAAAAGTCCTCCTCATCGTCAACGTAGCCTCCAAGTGCGGTCTCACCCCCCAGTACGACGCGCTCGAAAAGATCTACTCCCGCTTCAAAGACTCCGGCTTCGTCGTCTGCGGCTTCCCAGCCAACGACTTCGGCGCCCAGGAACCCGGCTCCAACGAGGACATCCAGACCTTCTGCCGCTCCACCTTCGGAGTCGACTTCCCCATGTTCTCGAAGATCGCCGTCACCGGGCCCGACACCCACCCCCTCTATCAGTCCCTCATCGCCGCCGAACCCAAGGCCACCAGCCCCGGTCGCGAAGCCTTCCGTGAAAACCTCAACGGTTTCCTCAAGCAGCACGGCACCACCACCAACCCCGAACCCGGCATCCTCTGGAACTTCGAAAAATTCCTCATTGACCGCAACGGCAAAGTCGCCGCCCGCTTCTCTCCCGAAGTCCTTCCCGACGATCCCGCCGTCGTAGCCGCTATCGAATCCTGCCTCAACTCCTAATCCTGGAACGAGGACGCATCCTGACCAAAAAACAGCCTGCGTCCTTTCCCTCCTCCTACCCGTATCTAACTAATATCTAAAATCTCCTTCGCTTCGAGAGGAAAAGCCCCCACTCATGATTAGCCGCATCACCGTCCTGCCTCTAGCTCTTCTCGCCCTCGGAACTCCTGGCCTTCTCCAGGCCCAGCAGACCCCGATCCAGATCACGGCCGACCTCTCCGAGGCACCCCGCAAGCTCTACCACGCCGAGATCGACATCCCCGTCCAGCCCGGCCCCGTCTCTCTCACTACTCCCAAGTGGATACCCGGCAACCACCGCCCCACCGGCCCCGTCGATGACATCACCGGCGTCGTCTTTACCGCCAACGGCAAAGTCCTCCCCTGGCGCCGCGACGACGAAGACCTCTACGAGTTCCACGTCACCGTCCCTGCTGGCGTCACCACCCTCCACGCCCATCTCGACTGCATCGTCACCGCCCGCGTCAGCGACAAGCTCGCAGTCCTCGAATGGGAAAAGCTCCTCCTCTACCCCGCGAAGACTCCCGTCAAAGAAATCGCAATCCAGCCCTCCGTAAAAGTCCCAACAGGCTGGGGCATCGGCACCGCCCTCACCCCCACTGACGGCTACGATCCACAAAATCCCAAAGGCGGCCTCACCCACTACGCCCCCACCACCGTCGAGCAACTCGAAGACTCCCCCGTCATCACCGGCCAGTACTTCCACGAGTTCGCCCTCGCCCCCGAAGTCACGCCGAAGCACTACATCGACGTAGTCTCCGACTCACCCGAAGACTCCAAACTCCGGCCCGCCCTGCTCGCCGAGCTCAACAATCTCGTTCGCGAGACCGGAGCCGCCTACGACTCCCGCCACTATAACGTCTACCACTTCCTGCTCACCCTCTCTGACGTAGCCGGTGGCGAAGGCCTCGAACACGGCCAATCTTCCGACAACGGAGTCGGCGAAAAGGGCTTCTCCGACCCCATGCATCAACTCGCCGAATCCGACCTCCTCTCCCACGAGTTCACCCACTCCTGGAACGGCAAGTATCGTCGCCCATTCAACCTTTATCAGGACGACTTCGAGAAGATGCAGCAGGGCTCTCTCCTCTGGGTCTACGAAGGCATGACACAATACCTCGGCAACGTCCTCGCGGCCCGCTCCGGCCTCAAATCGCAGGAGCAGTACCGCGAGATCCTCGCACTCTCCGCCGCCAGCCTCGACTACAGGCCAGGCCGCGAGTGGCGTAGCACCGAAGACACCGCCATCGCAGCCAGCATCCTCCGCGGCGGCAACCCAGCGTGGTCAAACTGGAAGCGCGGCCAGGACTACTACCAGGAAGGCGAACTCTTCTGGCTCGACGCCGACACTCTCATCCGCGAAAAGACCCACAACAAAAAATCCCTTACCGACTTCCTTCACATCTTCCTCGGCAAAGGCGGCAACACCGGCCCACTCATCGTCACCTACAACCGTGACGAGCTCATCGCCGATCTCAATCAGGTCATGCCGTACGACTGGGCCACCTTCATTCACGAGCGCATCGATAACCTCAATCCACACGCCGACCTCGCCGGCATCGAACGCGGTGGTTACAAGCTCGTCTATACAGACAAGCCCTCGAAGTCCGAACACACCATGGCTGAATCAGGCAGCCGCCGCGGCAGCTCCGTCAATGTCTGGTACTCCCTCGGCTTCCGCGTCAGCAGCGACGGTGCCATCGCCGACGTTCGTTGGAACGGTCCCGCCGACAAGGCCAAGTTCTTCCCCGGTCAGAAGATCATCGCCGTCAACGGCAACGTCTTCTCCGGTGACGCACTCAAGACCTCAATCAAACAGGCAAAGGGAACCTCTGAGCCAATCCACTTCATCCTGCAAAGCGACGCATTCGTCACTACTGCCGACATCGATTATCACGACGGCGAACGCTATCCCACCCTCGTCCGCGTAGACGGTACCCCCGCCTATCTCGACGACATCACGAAACCCCTCGCCAAATCCGAACCCATCCCGGCCGAGAAGAAAGAAACCGACTCGAATCAATAATCACCAACACAACAAAGCGCCGCTCTCAATCAAGAGCGGCGCTTTTTGCTGCAACATAGCAGGAGAGCTACGACACCTCCAACCCACCCGTAGCCCCATACACCTCGCCCGTCACATAGCTCGCCTCTTGCGAAGCCAACAGCACATACAGCGGCGCCATCTCCACCGGTTGCCCCGGACGTTTCATAGGCGTCTCCGAACCGAAGTCCGGAATCTTCTTCGACGGCTGTCCGCCGCTTGTCTGCAACGGCGTCCACACCGGCCCCGGAGCCACGCAGTTCACACGAATCCCATCCTCTGCCACCTGACGCGCCAATGCTCTGGTGAATGCGAGAATCGCAGCCTTAGTCGGAGCGTAGTCCAGCAGGCTCGGGCTAGGATGTGTAGCCTGGATCGACGCCGTCGTAATAATCGATCCACCCGCCGGCATCAACGGCAACGCCGCCTTGCACATCCAGAACAGAGCAAACACATTCACCCGGTATGTTTCTTCAAACACCTTCGTCGTCATGTCCGCGATCTTATCCACCGCATGCTGCCTACCCGCCACACAAGCCAGAATATCCAGCCCACCCAGCTTTTTGTGCGCCTCTTTCACCAGCCTGACGCAGAACTTCTCATCCTTCAAATCTCCCGGCAGCGCGAACGCCTTCCTTCCTTCAGCCTCAATCAACGCGATCACCTCGCGCGCATCCGCCTCCTCGCTCGGCAGATAGTTGATCGCGACATCCGCGCCTTCCCTCGCAAATGCAATCGCCGCCGCTCGGCCAATTCCCGAATCCCCACCCGTCACAAGAGCCTTCCGGCTCGGTAGCCGTCCGCTCCCGCGATAGCTCGTCTCCCCATGATCGGCCTTGGGCGTCATCTTCTTATCAAGCCCCGGAACTGTTTGCGTCTGCTTCTTAAACTTCGGTTGTGGATACTGCTTCGTCGGATCCTGCAGCTTATAAAGATCGCTCATCGATTCACCAAACTCCTTCTCCTGAACTCCAATCTTCCGTTGGATGCAATCTGGCGAACCTGCGCGACTCCACATCGTCAACTCTAAGAAATGCGGCAAAAGCTGAACTCGGAGAACCGTGAAGACCATTTAACTCGGAGATGCCTTTCGCTTAATTCCCTCTGCACTCACAAAAAGCGTTGCAGTCTAATAACTCGCCAAATAGGCTGAAGACATTCTTTCTGGAGCACATCTTGCAAATCGAATCTAGAATCACCTTTGACCAATACAAAGCTACGCTCGAAGCTATGCGAAATCCGGCAATCCGGCGGTTCGGCAAAACCAACTGGCTGCGAATCGCTGTAATCATCGTCTTTTCTTTCTCGCTTTTCATCGCGATTAAGACGCCAGCTAGAGACAATTCTGCCCTCATCGGTTTCCTCATTTTATTTTTTCCCCTTTGTGCCCTCTGGCTATGGGCGACATATAAAACTAAATCATGTTTGAAAGAGCATTTCGCTGCTCAAGAGAAGCAGTTAAACAATCAGCGCATGTATATCGATGAAAGCGGTATAGTCGGCAAATCGGCAGACGACGCTACGAGCTATCAGTACAAGTGGTCCGCTTTTGAGAGCTTCATCGATCTGCCCGACGCCTACCTCTTACTCCCAAACTCTGTCACATTTGTCCGCATCCCAAAAAACTTGCTGAACATTGATGAGCAAGAAAACATCCGGCGCTGGGCAGAGCCAGCGGTACGGAAGAAACCTTAGTTCTGGGCTGGGAATCGTTGAAATTTGACCGAAGCAATCCACCCAAACTTCGATAAGCTTGGAGACCATCCCACTCGGAGACGCTCAATCCCCACATGCTGACTCTGACGCAAAATATTGTGATCCTCATCGTGACCATGACATGCTCCATGCTCTTCATGGCGGTTCTCAACCGAACCTGGCCAGGCGAACGGCGCACCGCACACAATGACCTCATCGGCTGGCAGCTCGGCATCCTTGGAACCACCTATGCCGTCATCCTCGGCTTTATGCTCTACACGGTTTGGACTAACTTCGGCGAAGCAAACCTGAACGCGGACCTCGAAGCCAACTCGTTGCGAAACGTCTACCGCCTCGCCGAGGGTCTCCCGACGCCGCAGCGCGCTCTTCTCGAACAGCAATCCCGTGCCTACGCCAACGTAGTCATCAACTATGACTGGCCCGAGATGCACGGCAGCCGGCTCCCCGAAGAAAGCCAACTCCTCAATCGCGACATGTGGAAGACCCTCATGTCCGTCAAAGCCGCTACCCCTTCCGAACTCCTCGCCGAGGACCACGCTATCAGCGAGCTAAGCTCCCTCACCGAGCACCGCCGCACGCGCCTTCAGCAGAGCGTCTACCGCCTCCCCACCATCTTCTGGGCTGTTCTCCTAGTCGGTGGGCTGGTCACCATAATCTCCGCCTCCCTCTTCGGCTCCGCCAACCCGACCCTCCACCTGGTTCAGGTCTTCTGCTTCACCCTGCTCATCACCCTCGTCCTGCTCGCAATCGCCGACGTCAACCTGCCCTTCCGTGGCTGGGTTCACGTCAGCGACTTCGCCTTCCAGCGAGCCAGGGACACCATGAACGACTAGCAATCAGACTTCGAACCACGTCCTATCGGCGATAGTTCTGCACATAGCTGTCGCGAGGCAGCCCCTCCGCACGCCCCTTCTTTACCATCGCAAAAGCCTGATCGCGGGTCATCGCTCCGCCGACAGTTACCAGATAGGGAGCATGCCCGCTAGGCGTAAACACCTCTGGTCGCAGATCCGGATGCTTCGTCGCAACGCTCGCCGCCTTCTGTTGAGCCAGCTTCTCCCCGTTGTAGGTAAACGCAACCACCCGCCACTGCCCGGCGCCATTCTTTGTCGCCGTCGCCGCAGGTACTGAAACCTCCGGTTTAGCCACAGCAGGAACAGCCGCCGCTAAGTCAGGCGCAGGCGTCTCTGGTGCTGGAGCCGAAGCCGGTGCGCTCCCCTCGGACGCAATCGCGGGCACAGAAGCATCTGCCTGCACCGCGCCTGACTTCGCACGGCCATGCACAAAGAACGCGACCACCGCCAGCAGCAGCATCGCCCCCACACCAATCGCCAGACGTCGTCCTTCTATCCCGCGCGGCTCATCCTCCACAGGAACCCGAACTCGTTCCGTCGGGTAAGACGGAAGCTCCACCACCGTCTGCGCCACTATCCCCGCATCGGGCTTTTTCCCCGCACTGGCCTCTTTCGTTACAACCGTACGAGCCCCTACCTGCACCGTATCCGGCCGTAAAGCCGTATGAATCTCCTCTAACCCCCACTCCCCGCTCATTCCCTTGGGGACGATCTCGTTGAACGGAGCAGGCAGCGGCATATACCGCTTCGCCTCTTCAAGGGTCTTGCTCTGCGTCAGAGCCTGCAGCAAAACCACCGCATAATCGTGTACATCACGGCTCTTTAGCTCACGACCCTCCTGCCCCTCGGGAGTCTCCCGGATACAGTCACTGCGCAGCTTGATCGACTCCCCAACCGCAAGCACATTCGCGGGCTCAATATGTTCATGCACAAATCCGTTCGAATGCAGCGCCTCAAGCGCCGTCAACAGACTCGTCGCAATCTGCTTCGTCTCCTCCGTCGTCAAACGCCGCTCGGCAACAATCTCGCCCATGTTGGCGTCCACCGGCTCCATCACTGCATAAACCAACGCCGTCTCATCAAGCGTCACGCGGCCAAACTGAATCAGCTTCACCAGATTGGGATGATTCAGCACCTGAATCCCGCGCCACCGCACCAGGATCTCTTCATCATCAAAGTGCGACTCGATCAGCCGTATCACCGTCGGCCCACCAACTCCATCCGAGGTCGAAAAGAACGCGCTTCTTCCTTCAGGCCGTATCAGCTTCGTAAGTGGGAACGCCCCATCGATCGTGCGTCCTTCATATTCTGTCCACAGTTCCATGTTTGTTCTACCGTCCTAAGAATTGATTCAAGGAGAAAAGCCGCAATCGGCAAGCGAAACAAGAAAGGACGTGAGAAAAGCAGTCACAAGCAGCCAGACTCCTCGCACAGCCACGACCATTATCCTTCATCGTAACGCCCACTCTCAACGCAGACTAGCTTCCCGATGCATTTACCAGGTACTGCTCTAGCTTCCCGTCCGGCTCCTCATACACTGTGACGCGCAACTTCCGGTCCGGGAAGCTCGCCTCAAAGATTCGGAACCTCATTCCCCCGCGCAGTTCCTCATCCAGCTGCTTGAAACTGCTCGGCACTCCCAACGGCTTCAAGCTGCTTGAGAAATCCATCACCGCCTCGTCCGTGAAATAAGCATTACAAAACTCCGTCAACTGCGATCGATCCAACTTCCCATCCTGCAGCCCGGTAAATATACCCAGCGCACGCTTCTCCGCTGCCGCCGTTGCATCCGTCGTGTTCGTCTTGCCCAAACCCAGCATCTGCTGAAGAATCTTCCTCGCCAGCAAACTGGCCGCACCAGAAGCATCTTCATTCGTCAGCACCGTCACCGCGACCTTGTCGTCGGGATAAACCGCGTTCTGCGAAACAAATCCCGACACCTCTCCGCTGTGCGAGATCACTCGATGGCCGGCCCGATCATTCACCTGCACCCCCAACCCATAGTGGGTCCCACTGCCATCCTTCAGCTTCACCTCGCGAAACATCTCGTCATAAGAAGCCGCCGACAGCAGCGTCCGGTTCATCAAGCTGATATTCCACAACGCCAGATCGCTAGCCGGCATCGCTAACTCACCTGCAGCAAACATCCAACCCGCACCCTCCTGCGGTGCCGGACGCAGTGGCCCCAGAGCATGCTGATAGTATCCCGTCGGATCAGTCGCCGGCAGCCTGCTCGCATCCGAGTTGAATACACCATTCATCTTCAAAGGCCGAAAGATCCGCTCCTGCAACTGATCGATCAATGGCCTGCCCGCAACAATCTCCGCAATCCGCCCTGCAATCACATAGTTCGTATTCGAGTACTGCCACTTCGTCCCCGGCTCGAAGTCCAGCGGCTTCTTCGCCCACACGTCCAGAATGTGCTGCGGAGTCGCCGGCTGCATCATCGACGTCATCACATAATCCTCGGGCCAAAAATCCTGATACCCCGAAGTCATCGACAGCACCTGCCGCACCGTCACTTCATTTGCCCGTGTCAGCTCCGGCAGATACTTCCCCACCGGATCATCCAGCTTCACCTTGCCATCCTGCACCAGCAGCAAGATCAACGCCGCCGTAAATTGTTTGCTCACCGAGCCAATCGAATACTGCATCCCCGGCTCCGCCAGCATCACCGGCTCCAGCCGCGCCTTCCCATACGCCTTCACAAACGCAATCTTCCCACCCTGCACCACGGCCACTGAAGCGCTCGGCACCCCGGTTGCCTTCAGCACATCCGCCGCAGCCGAATCGATCCCCGCCACCGCATCCGGCGCAAGCGTATTCTGCGCCAACAGCGTTCCCACCATCGAAAAGCCCAACCCTAAAACCGCAACCGAACACACACGCAGATTCTTCATGCACGAAAGAGTACCAGCACGCCCCGGCATCGTCAGCCCCAAAGATTCACCTCGCCGAAACTCCCGATTTCCTCCCGAAGCCTCATATTTTGCTAACCTTGGCTTCATGCTCCTTCGCCGGCTTCCGCTCGCTCTCCTGCTCTCCTTCACCACGCTCCTCGCCCAATCCTTCACCCCCGTTCGCGAACAAAAAAACCTCTCTCCCGCCGCCATCGCCAAGCTCCACACCCTCGAGACTCTGAACGCTCTCCCCGCAGGCGACTGGCGCTTCCACGTCGGCGACATCCCACACGGCGAATCCCCCACCCTCGACGACTCCTCCTGGACCGTCGTCCAGCCCAAATCCAAAGCCCCACACGAAGCCGTCTGGTACCGTCGCGAGATCGAAGTCCCCAAGACCCTCAACGGCTACGACATCACCGGCTCCCGCATCTCATTTCAGTTCCGCTCCGACGCCAACGGTGCCGTCCCCGAGATCATCTACT
>CAZZZG010000003.1:0-115108 GCA_964658525.1 uncultured Edaphobacter sp. | reverse complement strand
CGGCAAATTCCCAGGCAACGTCGTGTCCATCACGAGCTAGCTTCGCCCATTTGGTTTTCTTAGCGGCATTCTGTTCAAGCCAGAAATGGCCATCGTCATCCACGAAAGAACGCAATTGCGCATGACCGATCAGCTCCGTCCAGGTCGACATATCTTTAAGCGTCTGCGCCACACTTGGATAATAAGGATTAGCGAGATATCTCGCCAGCCTGTCCGTCATTCGAAGCGCTTGTGCCAAACACCGTTGGACAATGCAACAAGGCCGGATGCAAGATCGGAGGGTTAAAAAGGCCCGGCGAGCAGTCCACCCCCACAGAAATCCCTTTGGGTGGAGTTGCTTTTGGTGACGGAGGGTTGCAAAGAAGACGGGTCGACGTCGGTGACAACGGGGAACATCTCCTCATGGAACAGTCTCAGTCGCTCATCGGTACGGACTTGATCCACGACATCTGCCATTGAAGCCCCAAGGGGGTCGTGCCGGCATAAGCGTTCGAAACTGCCATCGTTGAGTATCTCCATCCGCTCCGATCTAGGGAGTGCGCCCTTGTACAATTCCCAATTGCGGCACAAGCTGCCCGTTGAGGTACTGCGTAATGGCGAAGAAGGAATCCGAGAAAAAGACACTCAAAGCGATTGATAAAGCCGTAAGGAAGGCCATCAAGCGTGGCATCAGCGGAGGGCTGGTAGACCAGACGGTCGCCACATCCATCCATGCGGCCACCGTAAAGGCCGCAAGGAAAGCGGTTATTCCGACGAACGAAGATGTCAAAGCCGAAAGGGCCGCCTCGCCCAAGAAAGCTGCAAAGGCAGCGAAAAAAATGGAACAGGACGTAGACTGAGGATCTGATTCTGACCGGATTATCAAAACCTGCCAAACCGGAAATGTAATCAATCAATGTCTTGGTTCCCAAGCGTTGCTTCTGCAAGCATGAGTGACGTTTCCAACTGAAAGGCTCTCCTCGGAGGGAGGAGTTTCACTCCTCCCTGTCTGCTGCCGCTGGCGCGTCTTCTGCCATCCACCACAGCGGCCTGTTCCTGCCGCAACGCGACCCTGAAATCCCGTGCGCTCCCGCGCACGAATGGAAACCAAACCTGCTGAGGGCTTCGCCCTGGCGCGGCGCAAGGGTCTCCCCAATCTTCCGCGCTTCGCTTGTGCAGACCTTCGCTGCGCTCGCTCTCCGCTCTGCTTCGAGTGGGAGATCCCCCTCCCCTGCGCCTTGCCGCCCCTCCTCACTCGCTTCCTCTCATTGCGGCATGTAGCTACATGCCGCACGGCATGAAAGAGCAAACAGCCAAAAAGAGAAACCATGAGCAGCGCAGCCATCGCCATCGACAGCAAGAAGCCCACCACCAAACAGGAACTCATCGCCGCCAACATCAAGCTTTTGATTGAGCAGTTGGAGGCAGGACACTCCGAAGCCCTCACCGATTACCTCACGGCGATGAGCCGTTTTCACAACTACAGCTTTGGCAACGTGCTGGAGATTGCGCGACAGATGCCAACCGCCACTCGCGTGGCTGGCTTCTGGACGTGGAAAAATCTTGGGCGTTCCGTCAATGCGGGAGCGAAAGCGATTCGCATCCTTGCCCCGATGGTGGGCGCTCGCCGCAAGAAAGACGATGAAGCCGAAAAGGACATTACGAAGCAGAACATCCGCGTCTTGCTCGGCTTCCGCAATGCCTATGTCTTCGATATCTCGCAGACCAATGGTGTAGAGCTACCTGCGATGCACGAAGTGAGCGGCGACCCCGGCGAAAACATAGAGCGGCTGATCGCGTTCTTGAAGACAAATAGCATCGCAGTCGCCTACAACGAGAAGATTGCGCCAGCCCTCGGCATGAGCTACGGAGGACGCATCGCGCTCTTACCCGGTCAGCCGAAGGCCGAGGAGTTCTCCACCCTCGTGCATGAAGCCGCGCACGAGATGTTACACAAAGCCGAACGCCGCACCGCAACTACCAAGGCGGTACGCGAAACCGAAGCCGAGGCCGTAGCATTTGTCGTCTGGAAAGCCGTTGGGCTTGTGACCGGGAGTGCCGCCGCCGACTACATCCAGCTTTACCACGGCAACGCTTCGTTACTGGCCGAGAGTTTGGAGGTAATTCAGCAAACAGCCTCGATGATTCTCAGCGCATTGGAGCCACCCCCAGAGCAAGACGAAGATGCAATGTCGGCAAGCAGGGAACAGTCAGAACTCGCGGAGGTAGCCTAATGCAGACCCTCCTCGACATCCTTAGAAAGGCCGGTGGATGGCATCCCGGCCTCTATCTCAAGATCGCCAATCCACCCTATATGGAGTTGGTCATCGAGGCCATGGATGAATCTGGCCCGATGGGCCTTCCAGCGTTGTCAGTGGCTCACTACGGAATACAGAACGGCGATCTCATGCGCGATCCCGAGATGTGTTTCGAACTCGGTCTCGCTGGAGGCACACACCTGAACCCGTTCTACTGGCGGAACGATTATGTCGCGGTGGAGCAGTGGAGCCGCAACATCGTACGCAACCAGTATGTGCATCTCGTCGCGCTGCACGACCAACACGTCCACGTTGCGAAGACGTGGGATAACAATCTCCGTCTGCAGGGCTTCGCTGAAGCCTTCACGGACAAGTGCATCCTCGGCTAGTCCGCTCCCCCGGAGCGGAAGCACGTCCGACGTGTACCGCTCCGCGACCCTTCACCCTTAACCGCTCGAAAGGAGCCTCGCACCATGGAAACTCAAGTCATCAACGCCACCGAGTATTGCAACGTTTCGCTGTCATTACTGAATGAGTCGAAGACCAACCCGCGCCGTGTCTTTGCGGATGTTCCCTTGCGGGAGTTGGCCGAAAGCATCCGACGCCATCACTTTGAAGATTAAGCAGGAGTTCGCAGCTAAAGCGAGGGTCAAGAAAGAAACCAAAACGATTCCAAAAACAACGAAAGCAGCCTAAGCTCGGTCTTCGTGGGGGACGGTGAAGCCGTCGTCCCCCGTCTCCTTGTCTTTTTAAATCGCGCAGCGAGAATGCTCTTTGTTTTCTCTCTGAATCCGGCCGTCGGCAATCGATCGATTGCCGACGGCGGACGCTTGAGGTGCTCGGTAAACTCACGCGCACAAATCTGTGGACCGCCGACTTCGCCCGGCACACTTGACCACTCTATCTAGTGCTGCCTGTCAGCTCGCCAATATCGCGGGGTCGTGCCGGTCGTTCTACGGAACGCTTTCGTGAAGTGACTTTGGTCAGCGAAGCCGACTATCGTCGCAATGTCTGCGATAGGAGTTGCTGTCGCAGACATCAAAGCTTGTGCTCGTCGGATTCGCTCTTTCAGTAACCATTTGTATGGGGGCAAACCCGTGGAGGCTTTGAATCCGCGTGCGAACCGCGATAGCGATAGTTTGGTAAGGCTAGCAACCTCTTCCAGACTGACCTCTCCCACCAGATGCTCATGAAAGTATTCCTTCGCGATCCGCAACTGCCAGGGAACGAGCCCGCTCACCTGTCTTCCCGAAACTCTTCCTGTGATGTTTTGGACCGCGGCGGCTAAAAGAGACGTGATCAGGCACTCGCCAAAGAGCTGATCTTCGTCTTGCCGGTTGATGCAACAATCAGCAAGCATTGAGGCGCACTTCGCGACGCGATCGTCATAGATGGATGGCGTCGGCGCGTGCAACTTCCCGCCGAAGATTTCGTCACCCAAAATCGGCATCAGTCTTTCTGCGTCGAAGCGCACCTGAAGCTCGCGGATCATTCGTGCTTCTTCGCTAAAACCATAGACGGTCAGGTTTGCGGGGATCCAAAAGAAAAATCCAGGATCATTTCTGTCCGCGAGCATGGGCTTCTCCAGGGAGAATCGAGGACCACAAGTTCCTCCATGTCTACCGAGAATCACGACTAGGTTCACTTGGTCGCAAGACAGGTCTGCCCATGCCTTTTTCTCCGAGGAATGCCACTCGTTATATTGCACAAGCGCACCAGCCCATCTCCGAGGAGTCGAATCCACTCGGTCATTGCCGAATTTGGAGCGATAAGGTAAGTCCGCCGCAGTGACGAGTGGCATGGTCCGTATCTCGATGTCCCCAGTGACTCTGCAGGCTGGGATAATTTGCTCGCAAACGCATCGATTCGGACACCGTAGATGCGAGCCAAAAGAAAATCCTAGCATGCAAGACTGACGTCTTTCTTGTCGGAAATCGGCGTTTGGAACGATCCTGCTGCTACTTGCGAAGTAACTCTTGGCAGCGCCTTCTGCAAGGCACGCAACTGGAGATTGCAAAAGGGGCACCATGAACCTCTGAAAGACTAAGGACAACATCACACACACTAAAGGGGCTCTCCAATTGACAGAATGATCGCTACTTACTGCGTCCCCGGTGGAGGAAGGGGTTAGCCCAGAGCGAAGGCTGGCCTTCGGCGTTGTTTGTTCGTCTGTTGAGTTTATAGTTGGTGGATGGGCGTGCTCCAAGCTTCCGGTTTTGATGAGATCACGCAGCGGGAAGGCGGCCTTCGACGCGGCTTGTCTTCGCGACAGCTTTCAATGATTGCCATCGGAGGCGCTATCGGTACGGGACTTTTCCTGGGGTCGAGCTTCGCGATTGGATTTGCGGGACCTTCTGTGCTACTCAGCTATCTGATCGGTGCGGTGATTACGCTTCTCCTCATGGGCTGCATGGCGGAGATGACCGTGGCGCATCCAACCGCCGGATCATTCGGGGCTTGGGCGGAATTTTATCTCTCCCCGCTCGCCGGTTTTTTGGTGAGGTTCGCCTACTGGGCTGGCGTTGTCTTTGCCCTCGGAACGGAGGTCACCGCGATCGCGGTTTATATGCGCTTTTGGTTTCCTGCGGTTCCCGGCTGGTGCTGGATCTGTGGGTTCACGCTGATTCTCGTCTTTGTGAACGCTTTCAATGTGCGATTCTTTGGGGCCGTAGAATACAGCTTCTCCGCACTGAAGGTGACGGCGATCATGTCGTTTCTTGTCCTAGGAGCGTGGGTAGTATTTTTCGCAAGGGGACACATATCGAGCGGCGAAGGCGCACCGATCGGCTTTAACAATTATTTTGCGTATGGCGGATTTTTCCCAAAAGGCGCATGGGGCATGTGGGTAGCCGTTCTCGTGTCTCTGTTCAGCTACTTTTCCATCGAGATGATAGCGGTAGCTGCAGGTGAAGCGAAGGACCCGCAACGCGCGATCACAACCGCATTTCGGGCGACGATGGTGCGGCTCGTGCTCTTTTACATCCTCACGTTAGCTCTGATTTTGGCCATTGTGCCTTGGACGATTACAGCATCAGGAGCAACCCAGTCACCATTCGTCGCGGTGATGACGCGTACACATATCGCTGGGGCAGCCGGAGTGGTCAACTTCATAATATTGATCGCCGCGCTCTCAGCTATGAACAGCCAGCTCTATATCTGCACGCGGATGCTGTTTTCGCTTTCACGCGCCGGATTTGCGCCACGCAGACTGGGGAAACTCACGCGTCATGGGGTGCCGATCGCAGCACTTCTTGTTTCGACCATCGGAATCGGCCTTGCAGCGATTCTCAATGTTCTTTATCACGATCGATCTTTTCTTCTGCTGCTTGCAATATCGATGTTTGGACCGATGTTCACATGGCTGATGATTTTTGTGACCCATCTGAAGTTTCGTCAGCGGAATCTCCAGACTGAATTGCCGTTTCGCATGTGGGGATATCCATACACCAGCCTGCTTGGAGCTGGATTGATGTCGGCAGCTCTCGTTACGACGCTCTTTACTACCGCATTTCGACCGACACTAATCTACGGTGTCCCATTTCTCGCTGTACTCATATCCGCTTACTTCCTGCGAAGCAGCCGCGTGTCACCGTTAGCTTCCCAAACTGCAAAGGAACCACATCTACCATGACGATGAAATCGCCTCAGTCATCTTCATTGGCAGACCCGCTTCTGATGTGGCGGTCTGAATTTCCGATTCTTGAAGAGACGACCTACATGATCAGCCATTCGTTGGGCCCGATGCCTCGCCGAGTAGAGAAGGTAATGCAGGAGTTCACAAGTACATGGGCCACTCGTGGAATCAGGGCGTGGGAAGAGGGCTGGTGGATGATGCCGATTACCTGCGGTGATCTTATCGGTTCCATCATCGGAGCGCCCAAAGGTCGCGTCGTGATGCATCAGAACGTGTCTATATGCCAGTCCATTGTCATATCGTGCTTCGACTGGGGTGGAAAACGCAATAAACTGATTACCGACGGACTCAATTTCCCATCGAATGACTACATCTACCACGGCCTTGAGCGACAAGGCGCGGAGATAGTGTCGGTGTCGTCTCTGGACGGTTTGACGATTCCACTTGAACGAGTCCTCGACGCTATCGACGAAAGGACCCAGCTTGTAAGCATCTCGCATGTGGCGTTTCGAAGCTCATACCTTCAAGACCTGGAGGTCATTACCAAGCGGGCTCATACCGTGGGAGCTCTGATCGTCGCCGACTTATATCAATCGGCAGGAATTGTACCTCTCGATGTGACCGCATTGAATCTCGATTTTGCTACGGGAGGATCGGTCAAGTGGCTGCTTGGGGGCCCAGGAGCGGGCTACCTGTATGTTCGTCCCGACCTCGATCTGAAACTCCGTCCGGCAGCAACCGGTTGGGCCGCCCACGCACACCCTTTCGAGTTCGCGAACGGGCCGATCGATTATGCCCCGGACATCCGCCGCTTTCTCAACGGGACGCCCAATGTCCCGGCTATGTACTCTGCCAAGTCGGGCTATGAGATTGTTCATGAGATTGGTGTCGACGTCATCAGGGCAAAGTCGCAACGGCAGACTCAAAGGCTCATCTCGTTGGCTCAAGATGCCGGCATGACCGTGAACAGTCCGCTCAATCCTGAAGTGCGAGGTGGAGCAGTCATTCTTGACGTGCCGAACGGTAGAGAAGTTACAGCGGAGTTGGGGCGCAGGCAGATTCTGGTCGATTACAGGCCCGGCGCAGGGGTCCGCATAGCCCCTCACTTTTACACTTCCGACGACGAGATCGACCACACGATTCATGAACTGCATTCGATTATTGATGCCTAATTAGAGATGGGCTCCGTGTTTTGAAACTCCGATTGGCATCAAAAACGAAACGTGTTGATGTAATAACAACAATGGACACGCTAAAACAGAGAGCGAGGCGAAAATTCATGGACAAGGCAATTGAAGCGATCATCGCACAGGAGGCAGGTGATGTTGAAGCGGAAGAGGGTTTCACGGAGGATGAACTAATCGAACGAGAAAATGAAGAGTCTGGAAGTGATGCTTACACCGACGCAGACGAGCGGGAAGAGGAAATAGAGAATGAAAACGACGTCATAGATACCCTAGTAGATGAAAGCCAGGATGTTTCAAGAGAAGGTATCGATTAGTGAGAGGCAGAGGCTCAAAGTTCGGGTCACGCGAACATGAGCACGCCGAGCGATAAGGTCAAGGCGGGGTTCGCAATGGACTCCACGATCCCAGTGCGTTCAGCAGTTGGTCGGGATGAAACGGTTTCCTGAAGAATTCAAAGCTAGCGCTATGAGGAGGCCGCTGAGGCAACAAATGCTCGACTGAATCCAAACCGGACATCAGAAAAACTCTGCAGTTTGGACAAACTTTCCATACCTCGTGGACCAGATCAATTCCTGATAGTCCGGGCATCATTACATCGCTGATTAAGACATGGGGCGGGCACGAGAGGATCGATTCTAGGACCTTGCGTGGGTCCGTAAAATACCTAGAATCGAACCCGCTATCTCTCAAGATCGCATTCAATGTGCTTGCGATGAGAATTTCATCGTCGACCACATAGACTCGACATCGATTTTTTGTCATATTTTTGGCTACTCTACGAAGACTCAATCATGCTAGTCGACGCGACCCGCCCTGCAGATACCTACAGTTTGGTGCAAGTAATGTAAACGGGAACCCTTCCGATTCGCGTGGCGGGTCGCTCGACCTCGCGGCGGTAGACTCTCTCAGGGCCGCCATTGACAGGCCAATTGTCTCATGTTAAGGAATTGGCTTCTCAACGACTATTATTTCGGAGGTTGGGATAGCTTTAACTTCTTTGAGGAGACCCGTCTCCATGTCTAATACGAAACCGCGAACAGGAACGTCTTTTGCGATCCAGGGGTGAGATCTCACTTTCTCGATTTGTTCCCGAGTATGCTGTTCCGGGTCTTTGAAAGAGAAGAAACGCATAGGTACGGGCGACGAGTCGCCTGTGGAAGTAGCTAGCTTTGTATTTAGTTCGTCGTCGGTAAAGGTCGTGAATCCGCATCCGGTGTGGTTGAGGAGCATGATCTCAGTCGTTCCGATGACACGATTGGACGCGACGAGTTCACCGAGGACATCTTCGGTTACCGCTGGTCCGGCTGTTCGGATGACGTCGAGATCGGCGTGCTGTAGCCCGAGGATTGCTGGGAGATCCGAAACGCGTGGATCCATGCAGGTGACAACCGCAAGCTTGGGGGCTGGACGTTCCGCACGCGCTGGATTGGGTATCTTGGCATAACTACGGTTTGCTTTTACGGCTTTGTCAATTAAATTCATTGGTTTCCTCGGTTCGGTTAGGTATAGGAAGTATGAGTCAAATGGCACATTATCTTCAGTGTCATGAGGGAAGGGCTTGGACGAGTCGTTAGGTTGAATGTTTTTGTTGAACGGCCCCGTCATCGTCAGCACCGAGACACATGGAGGTCATGTTTAGAAAGAGTCCGTGCTCGACTACTCCGACAATATTTCGAATTTGACTGGAGACTTTTTCCAGGTCGAAGATTGGGCCGCGATGACAGTCGAGAATGTAATTGTTTTTGTCAGTGAGCAATGGTTCATCCGTGCCTTTCTGATGGCGGAGGTGTGGATTTAGGTCTAGAGCATCGAGCTTGCGCTGGACGGGGACATACGCCATCTTCCCAACTTCAACGGGCAGTGGAATGGTCCTGGCTCAATGTCAGAGATCCCTGGGAGCCAAGAGGATCCGTAGCTCCACTACTGCCTCTACCATGGGTATCGTACCGTTCGTTCTCGGCGAGAGATCCGTTCGCAGATCGCTCGAATGCAATGATCTCGTTCTTTCCTGCCGCATTCGTCATAACGAATACTGCTCCGGACTTCGCGTTAGACTCAGCCGACGCGGTGACGGAAAGAAAACTTCCAATTGTGATGGCAGCGGCCGCCAAGCCGCCTGTGACCTTAAACATTTCGGCTCCTTATATAGTGAGGTCGTGTAGGGGAGGGCGCTGGTGACAGTCGCCTAACTATGGGGCTAACCCGCTGGGGATCAAGAATATGTCGTGACTTGGTTACTCGCCGGGTATTCGAATGCTATTTCCCTGAACGCTAAAAGTCCCCGTAAAAACCTATAGGCGGAGCCCTAGAATATCGCGAGTTGAGACTGAGTAAATTGAGTCGACGTCTTCTGCAAACGACAATCGATAAATCCTTTCCACGCATCTCTAAACCGGAATGAATATGGCTCCACGGTCCGCCCGAGATCAGATTCGAGCCAAGATAATGAGAAGAAGGATGCAGTAGACGAGGGCGAGGTCATCGAGAAGCTTTTGCAGAATGTGCCGGAACATTTCGTTGAGGCGGGCAGCCTGTCGATCAAGCCAACGTTTCGACGTCCGTAGCTAAGAGAGCGAGAACAGCGGAAGCAGGGCAATCGTGAGATCGAGGTTAGGTCTTCCGAATTGTTTTTCGGAATGACGAATCTGCATGTCGTCGCGCCATGATCCTGTTCCAAAACGGCTGTTTGGTCAAAAAACACCATAAAAGTTGTGCTCGGCATCGCGTGCAGGCTCTTTGATCAAGTTCTGTCGATACACTTCTGAAATGAGTTTTTACCGGACGCTCGGCAGAAATAGAGCGAAGACATCCTAAATGGCCCATCGAGTAATTAGTGATGACGCATTTCTGGAAATAGCCCTGGATCTTTTTCGTACATACGGCTTTGAAGGGGTCAGTCTGAAGATGCTCTCGGATAAGACCGGTCTTGAGAAGGCAAGTCTGTACTATCGCTATCCTGCGGGCAAAGACCAGATAGTGACGACGGTTGCAGAGTCTGTTGCTGCATGGTTCGAGTCCAACATATTCGACCTGTTGAAGGGTACAGGGACTCCACGAGCGCGCATCTCCGTGGTGGCGGGGCGCTTAAAGGAGTTCTATTTGAACGGTGCGAAAGCCAGTATTCTCGACGTTCTATCGACCCAGTCGGGTCCAGAGGAACTACGGGTCGTGCTGCGCAAAATGACGCAGACGTGGGTCGATGCGTTTACTAAGATCGCTACAGAGAGCGGTCTGGATGCCGTGGATGCCCGTCTTAGGGCAGAAGAAGCCCTTATCCGGATCGAGGGTTCTCTGATTTTCGCCCGAACAGTTGGAAGCGGCGCCGTCTTTGAACGGACTCTAAAGTTCCTTCCGGATTTGCTTTCCCTGACCTGAGCTATGCACGAGTTGGTAGGGTTATAAGCAAGCCCAAATAGCACGATTTTTAACTGAAAATGGGAAAGAATCAGCTCCAGGTCTGAGCGCGAAGAGCTCAATATACTACGCGAGGGTGGACAGATCAGCGATATGATCTTCCGATCGATAGAGCATGAGCTTGATTTGCACGAAAGTAAGCTTCTCGCTCTACGTTAGTTCGGTCTAAGGCCCAAACACCTTGGGCAATTAGAATACAGTCGCAGCCTCCGATCAACCTGCAGAAATTGCAGCTCCGGAACCCCTGATTCCGAGATTGTGAAACGCCAGATTGTCCTGCACGATCATAGCGATATGGCCTTACAGTGCGGCAATCAAACGAATAAAGCGGCTTTTCCGTCGCGGGACGCAAAGCTTGTCGCTCTCGCCAAGGCAGGCGACGAGAACGCCTATGCTGAACTGATCAAAGGCGCTTTACCCACGGCACGTCGCGCCGTACGGAGCATCCTTCGAGCAGAGGTTGACGCAGAAGACGCTTTGCAGGAGGCGACTATTCGCTCTTATTTCAAGTTGTCTACATTCGACGGCAGAGCGAAGTTTTCGACATGGTTTACCCGCATCGCGATCAATTCCGCGCTCATGATCCGACGAAAATACAAAAACAGATATGAGGTAACAGACGATGCAGAGAAGGATGAAGTGTTGCTCATGACTGTAGCGGATCCGCGTCCCGACCCTTTGAATACGTTGCAGATTAAGCAGGAATACGAAGTTCTTCGAGACGCGGTTGATTCCTTGCCGTGGCTGCTCAAGGAGGGATTGCAGATACGCCTCAACGACGACTTATCCTTGAACGAAATTGCAACTCGCTTGCATCTCTCTCTGCCTGCCACCAAGACCCGGCTATTAAGGGCCAAACGGCTTGTCATAGCTGGAGCGGCCGCTCGTCTAACGCCGGCCGTGCGTGCGAATGGAAAGACACAGGAGGTTCTCTCGGTATCGTCGAACGAATCGACCGGGGCTGAACTGGCTGTTCGGTAATGTTTCTCAACTTAAGTGCACGAGGAAATCGCAACACTTGCCTATAGGAAACAACAGGCTCAACCCTGCATGTTTTCGGATCACAAGTGGATAGCTTTGGTCCGATAATTCATCTGCTCTGTTCTTCCGTACGAGGAGCACTGTGATCTATCGACAATATCTAAGGGTAATGATTTTTGTGTATTCGCAACTCCGGACATGATTGCCGGCCAATTGTCCCGAGATCAACCTAAGACGACCGCAACTAGCACAATTGGAGAATGATATGCCGAAGAATTTGTTCGACGACCTTGCATCCGCATCCCCGAATCGCGAACGTTTTATGAGAAAGATGGGCGCCGCCAGCGCCACGGTTGGCGGAGGGTCACCCTCCAGTGCGACGGAGGCCATTACTGAGACAGATATCCTCAACTTCGCTCTTAATCTCGAATATCTCGAAGCAGAGTTTTACACCTATGCTGTAGAAGGTAAATCGATCACTAGTTTCGGAATTGGTATCGACGGCAAGGCAACCGGTGAGAACCCGGCCTCTGGCGGCGAGACCACTGGAGGAGCGAAGGTAGTCTTCGATAACAACGAAATCTTTAGCCGAGACATCGCTGCTGAAATCGGGTCGGACGAACGGGCTCACGTTATTCTGCTAAGAAATGCGCTAGGAATTGCCGCCGTTGCGAAACCCAACATCAAGCTGAACGCTTTGGGAATTGGATTCGACAATCAGGTCGACTTTCTGACGGTGGCACGAATTCTCGAGGACATTGGGGTTACCGCGTATACGGGCGCTGCCGGAATGCTGAAAAGCCCGGGCGTGATCACCACCGCGGCTCGCCTCCTCGCTGCGGAAGCTGAACACGCGGGAAGTATTCATACGCAGGTAGCTAAGTTGAAGATCGCTTCCTCGGCCGTCGATGGTGCAGATCTTATTCCGCCCCCCAGCGGAAAGGGAACGCAGTATCTTTCGATCAATCTCGACAACGGTTTGGCCGCGACCAGAACTGCCGGACAGGTGTTGTATCTAGCCTTCGGAATGCAGGCAAATGCGCGTCAGGGAGGGTTCTTCCCGACGGGGCTCAACGGAAAGATCACGATGAGTGATGATCCAGCAACCGAGTCGAATCTGACGTAATCGCTGATTAAGGAAGAAGAGGACGCAGGCGAGCCTGCCTCGATCAGAGGCAGGCCCTTTGTTCTTTCGCAGACACATCCGCGCGCTAGTTGTCGGTGGAACAAAATTTTCCCTCGATAGTTTTCGCAACCTGCTTGCTGGAGGAGGTACGATGACCGGCCTAATGAACAGAAGAGTTCTGATCACGGGAGCAACACAGGGCATCGGACTGGCAACGGCACGACGCTTTGCCTCCGAGGGGGCGAAGGTGGTTATTACCGACGTTGTCGCGGATGAGACCTTGCTCAGGGTACGACAGGAGTTTCAGAAGGAGTATCCGGGGCGAGTCATTGTCGAACACCTAGACGTAACTCATGAGATCGAAGTCCGTGATGTGTTTGGCGGGACGGAAGATCTTCTAGGAGGCCTCGACGTGTTGATCAACAATGCAGGCATCAACCGTCAGAGTCCTACCCACGAATTCACTCTGAGGGATTTTGACGAGGTAGTCGATGTTAATCTCCGTGGAGCCTTTCTCTGTAGCCGGGCCGCGCTGAACATCTTCCTGCGGCAGGGATCGGGCCTGGTCCTTATGAATTCGTCTAATCATGAAATCGTACCCAAGCCTAATTTTGTGGCTTATTCCGTGAGCAAAGGAGGCCTTGGAAACCTTATGCGCACCATTGCGCTCGAATACGCAGATCGGGGCATACGCGCTAACTCAGTAGCACCGGGAGCTACGATTTACGCCAATCAATGCGTCGTGGAAAGACGATGTTACGAAACGATCGATGGTTGAGGAGCACATTCCCTTGGGGCGTTCTGCCGAGTCCGATGAAATCGCAGCCGCATTCGCCTTTCTCGCCTGTGATGATGCCAATTACATTACCGGCCAGACCTTGTACGTAGACGGAGGCCTGACATTGCACACGGACTTCCGTAAGAACTGGGCGTCCTGAGCCGGTGCCACAAAAGAGCTGGTCAGTGTTCGCGTGACAGATGTTGTTGGCGACGACAGCCATGAATCTGTTCCGGGAAGAAACTAGCCTGAGGCCAACTGGGACACGGCTTCTACTTCAACTAAAAACAATCGAGGAGACAAATGATGAAGATTGCAAAGCTAATCCTGTGCGTGGCCTGGTTATCTCCCAGTTGGCTTGTAGGGCAAGAGATTAAGGTAACGCCCTTGCTGTCGAGGGATCTCACCGGGTTCCCAGGAAAAGAAGGCACGATGATCACCGTTGTATACCCTCCAGGTGGTTCTGAACCCATACATCGCCACGATGCTCATGTGTTTGTCTACGTATTGGAAGGGACCGTCATAATGCAGGTCCGTGGAGGAAGGGAAATGACCCTAACCGCTGGCCAAACATTCTATGAAAGCCCGAGCGACGTTCACGTGATCGGGCGAAATGCGAGTAAGACGGAGCCTGCGAAATTCATTGCGTTTTTTGTGAAAGAAAAAGGAGCTTCCACACATATACCGGCAAAGTAAATTTTCATAACACTTGTCATATCGTGCCGTTTGTAACGATTGCGCATTCGCGTAACGATCCGGCTGCAATAACTATGTTACGAGGCTCGATAATCGATGTCGGGTAGTGTAAATGATCAATCTTTTCACTTCGGTTATGCCCTAGGTAAAGGATGTTACTTACTAGCGATCCGCTATGAGCGGGTCTCGACAAAAGACAAAAAAAATAGAGAAGGACTGACTGTGAACCTGAGCAGATTAATAGAATCCGGACATTTCCCTAAAGTCTACGACCCAAGTCGACGTATTCCCGAAGACATCTTCGATAAGCTTTTGAAGTTCATGTACTCCATTCCGACCTCAGTCAATGCGCAGAGCACGCATTATCTTGTCGCGTCAACTCCAGAAGCGCGTTCGAGAATCGCCGACCACATTGGCGAAGGTTTTGAGTTCAACGTACCAAAGGTGAGGAACGCATCTCATGTCATCGTGCTTGCTACTCGTGAGACGCTTTCCAACGAATATCTCGATGAATTGCATGCCAAGGAGCTTGCCGATGGCAAGTTTCCGAATCAGGCTTTAGCCG
The DNA here is from genome assembly GCA_964658525.1 of uncultured Edaphobacter sp. Taxonomy (GTDB): domain Bacteria; phylum Acidobacteriota; class Terriglobia; order Terriglobales; family Acidobacteriaceae; genus Edaphobacter. Next base: position 100,490 of record CAZZZG010000003.1, on the reverse strand, counting down.
ATCAATGGAAGGCCACTGTGCGGATGTGGATCGATCTGCACCGCTACGACGTGAAAGACCTGCAGCACTGGATGGAAAAGCAGACATATCTCGCACTTGGTATGAGCTTGATGGCTGCCGAAGAGTTGGGGATCAATGCGAGCCCCCTTGAAGGGTTCAATTCCCGAACACTCGATGCCGAACTAGGCTTGAGGGAAAAGGGTTTTACGGTCACTGTACTACTCGTGCTTGGATATCGGGACGAGTCCGACTTTTACGTCAAGACTCCTAAATCACGTCTCCCGATGGATCGTCATTTCAGTTTTTTGAAATAAGGGTGCTGAAGGCAAAATATCAAGCCGTTTTGATTTGCAACTCCGTGGGAAGCACCGAGTAGAGTCGACTTCTTCCGATCTTCTTTCACGGGCGACTTACGCCCCAAAAACATACCGCAGAGGTCTGAGCATGATGGAAGCTGCTGATTTCCGTTCAACGAAGATACCGCTCAACAACGGAGTGGGTCATATACCCGCCCTCGGGTTCGGAACTCTTGTTCCCGATCCCGCGACGACAATCACTGCCACAAGGGATGCGCTCGTGGCAGGGTTCCGCCAGTTCGATTGTGCCGAGCGTTACCGTAATGAGCCCGAGGTGGCTCAAGGCTTGCAAGCTGGACTCGGCATTGCAGGCATTGCGCGTAAGGACATCTTTCTGGCCACGAAGTTGTGGAATACGAATCACCGGCCTGAACGGGTGGAACCGGCGTTCGAAGCAAGTCGTAAGCGGCTCCAGGTGGACTATCTTGATCTCTATCTCAGTCACACTCCATTCGCTTTCCAGCCGGGTGAAGAGCAGGATCCACGGGATCATGATGGCAATGTCATTTACGACACTGGCATAACGCTGCTCGACACCTGGAGGGCGATGGAGAGCCTTGTAGATCAAGGGAAATGTCGTGCTATCGGACTAGGGGACGTGGGGTTGAAGGACCTTGAGCCTATTTACGACGCAGCAAGGATCAAGCCCGCCGTAATTCAGGTGGAATCTCATCCATACCTTCCGGAAACTGAGCTTCTTGAATTCTGCAGAAAGAAGGGAATTGTGTTGCTAGCCTTTGCACCCCTGGGTCACGGAATAAGGCCCGGTCCGCTTGAAGACCCCGTCGTCTTGGCCGTATCGAAGCGAGTCGGCAAGACGCCAGCACAGGTCCTTCTGGCGTGGGCGATTCAACGTGGAACTGCATTGCTGACTACCCCTAAGACTCAAGCTCACGCACAAGAAAATTTCGATATAGCGCCTCTTCCGCAAGATGCGTTTGACGAGATCAATGGCATTCAAACAAGAGAACGGTACAACACGGTGGTGAAGACCGGTAGCCCCGGATTCATTCCCAGAGGTCGTTAAAGGAACACGGACGCAGAATTTCAAATATCAATTCGAGTTGACTGGCAAGTCTCTTCGAAAAAGGAGTTCATCATGAAGATTATTCTTATCGGCGCCTCCGGCACACTGGGCAGTGCTGTAGACAAGGCGTTGAACACCCGGCACGAGATCGTCAGGGTCGGCCGCAAAAGTGGCGACTTTCAAGTAGACATCACAGATCCCGCGTCGATCGAACAGCTCTTCTCGAAGGTCGACGACTTCGACGCCGTGGTGAGTACGGCGGGCGACGTACACTTCGGCCCACTTGCAGAGTTTACACAGGATAAATTCCAGATTGGCTTACGCAGCAAATTGATGGGCCAGGTAAATCTTGTTGCCTTTGGTTTAAAACATATCCGTGACGGAGGATCGTTCACGTTGACAACCGGGCAAATCAATGAAGACCCAATCAGTGTGGGAGCCTCGGGAGCTATGGTCAACGGCGGTCTTGAGGCATTCGCACGTAGCGCCGCGATCGAGCTCCCTCGCGGACTCCGCATCAACATCGTCAGCCCAACGGTGACCGAGGAGTCGTGGTCAGCATTCGGGCCATTCTTCCCAGGGCAAAAGCCTGTGCCGGCGTCCGAAGCGGCTCGCGGGTACGTGAAGAGCGTCGAGGGAATGCAAACAGGCAAGGTGTACCGAATTGGCTGGTCCCGCGACTGACCTTTCATACCTGTCAAGGGTGTCGGTTCACGGGAAATATGATCAAGTCCGGACTGCCTGTGTCTCTCGCTGGGAGGCATGGGCAGCCGGTGATCTTGTCTTAATCCATTGCAAAGAGCTGAAGCCATGAAGCTGAATATCGCAAAAACGCCTCAGACGGTAACATGTCTATCTTCCGTAGTGTCCGGATCAGACTATCAACCGTGCCGGCCAGTTGATCGCAAATCTATCCTACTCATGACCATCCTGGGCTCATCCCTCGCGTTCATGGATGGCTCTGTGGTCAGTGTGGCACTGCCGACATTTCAAAGTACCTTCTACGCGACCTCGTCGGAGGTACAGTGGGTGGTTCAAAGTTACGCACTCTTCTGTGCCGCTCTCCTGTTGCTTGGCGGTACTCTGGGGGATCGTCTAGGGCGAAAGAGAATTTTTGCAGTCGGTATCGGCCTCTTCACATTGGCTTCAGCGGGCGCGGCTTTATCGATGTCGGTGTCTCAGCTGGTTGTTTCAAGATCAATCCAGGGAGTTGGGGCTGCACTTCTCATCCCACAGTCTTTAGCTATTCTTTCAGCGGCCTTCCCCGGGCGCGAACGTGCCTCTGCGATCGGCGCATGGTCGGCGTGGACCAGTGTCTTTGCGGCCCTCGGCCCCGTGGTGGGAGGTTTGCTCATCCAGGCATCTTCCTGGCGCTGGATCTTCCTTCTCAACCTGCCTTTAGCAATGTGGATATTGCTTCTGCTCCCTAAACTGCGCGAAAGCAATACCGAATTGTCGACCTTGAGCCTTGCAACATTTGATCTCCGTGGGACGTTTCTCAATACGTTGGGCTTAGGTTCACTTGTTTACTCTCTCTCATTCGGGCCACAACTCGGCTGGACAAATATTAGGGTTGTCCTCTCGATGGTGGCGGGAGTTAGCCTGATCGGCGCATTCCTGTACTCACAATGGCAAAATGAACATGCAATGATGCCTTTGTCATTGTTTTCGAACCGTCGATTTCTTGCCGTGAACCTTCTGACATTCTTCCTCTATGGCTCGCTCGGAGTCGCGTTTTACATCGTTCCTTTCTTCTCGATTCAGATTAAACATCTCAGCCCGTTTGCCACTGGAGCTGCTTTTCTGCCATGCATCGCGGTGATGTTCTTGTTCTCATCGAGAGTTGGGCGAATCAGCTCAGAGTTAGGGGAACGCTCTTTCCTCGTCGTTGGCGCGGTTTGTGGCGCGGGTGGATTGGTTCTCTTCGGACTCTCCTCCCACCGCCAAGGCTATATAGCCTCACTCCTGCCAGGAATGCTCCTCTTAGGAGTTGGTATCACCATCGCTCTTTCGCCTCTGGCCAATGTGGTCATGTCTTCAGTTCCGGATGAAGAAGCGGCCATAGCTTCAGCCGTTAATAATTCCATCTCCCGCATTGCTGGGCTCGTGATTCTTTCGATCGCAACGATATTCCTTTCGCATGGATTTGACAGGTCTCTCCGCGCGCAGTTGAGAGTCTCACCGCTTCCTTCGCAAATGAAGAGTCAAATCTACGCGGATCATGCACTGATGACCGCCGTGCGGGTTCCATCCGACTTCGGGAACGACGCAGAACGTCAGGGACGTAGGATCGTCGATCGAGCCTTCACCAATGGGTATAGTGCAGTCATGTATGCAGCCGGTTTAGGAATGCTTCTGGCGGCTCTGCCTGTCATCTTTTGGTGGCGGGAGTCTAGCCAGGAACTCGAGACAATTCCAGCGTCACTCAACGCTGACCTGAAATCTTATCCGTGAAGATTCAGACCATCTCAGGCTTCCACCTTACCTCTTCCAGGATCCCAATAGACGTCGAATGATGACTAATTGCCCGATGTGGTAGCTGTTGTGGTCCGCGATCTGGAGCGCGAGCCGCAGAAGCGTTTTTCGATTGCGAGGTCCAGAAGGCGTCACAAGGCCGTCGTCCGTAGCCTTGTTAATGAGGGCTTCAAAATCAGTCCGATCTTGCAGAATGCTTCGTACGGAATGTTCCCAGCTCTCGTTGCCGCGAGGAGTTTGTTGCCTAACCCAATAGTCCCGAGGCCACCGCAATTGTTTCGGAGATCTTACTGTTGTATCGATTAGGTGCTGCAGGGCGTAGTCAAGCATGGACCGCTGTGCAATGCGCATGTGCTCTAGGATCTGCCAAGCCGAATACGGTAACCCGTCGACAACGACCCCGCGAAGGTCAATCGGAAACTCCTGCATCACCTTCTCGAATCTTGCATGGGAATAGCCACCGCGCAGAAGAGTTTTTATCTCCCTCCGCGTCGACCTCGACAACGCTCCTTCGGCACTATGCACGTTGTTCATCCACACAATGCTCTCCGCGTCAGAATCCTCGAGGCTTGCTGTTTGAATACCTCTGGGATCCGTTCGTCGAAACGGATCCCAGAGGTATGAGACTACGGAGTTTACTCGTAAAACCCTGTCGAAATAGGTTCCAAATCGGCCTGCTCTTCTTTGCTGAATGGTCTACCGTAATACGGAAAAGCTCCGATAATTCTGGTGATGTCCGGAGAGACTCCGTCAGCAATTGGCGTATTCGCACCGATCGACAGCATTACATCATAGGCATCGATACTCATTGGGCGTCCATTGAAGTTCGAAACGTCAAATGTCGCGGGCGTTCCCACCTCATATGGAAGCATTACCGGGCAAAGGCGAGCCGCAATCTTGCTGCCATATGCCACGGGGTCTGATATCGGATTGGCGTATCCGGAAAATCGAGCAGTGAAGGCCGCCACCGCCGGTCCAAAAGACTCCACATCCTGAGATGGTGTACTGGCATGGAACTTATCGACGAGCTCCGAAGTCGCCGGGTCTGAGAGATACAAATGGGTGATCAGAGGAAGACCCCATCGACATATCTGAACTTCAGGTGCATGTCCGAAGAGGGAAGCGGTTGCCCATGCCCGGACCTGCCCATTTCCAATCATCGAGTTGGGAACCTCCAGCACCATGGCAATGACGTTTCTCTTCGCAAAGAAATTTTTGCGATGCAGAAAGACCTCGGCGTCGTATCGGTCCTCTTTGTAGAGCGCGTCTAGAAGATTGAAGAAGGCGATCGCATCCGCAGCCCACATCTCCGGCGCGAGGCCGACGAAAGCACTGACCCCGGAAAAAGAACAGGCCTTTCCAGTAAAACCTTCGATGAGCAGGTCGCCGCCATCTCCTCCGATCTGTTCTCCTACAGCTCTTCTGACCTGGAACGATTGAACGTGCTTATGCTCATCGTCACCGATATGCTTCGGAGGGCCAAACCTGAATTTGAACACTACATCCTCGCGGGCATCTCCATCGAGATCAAAACGAAATGCATACAACGCTTCGTCCGGCAGAGCATCTGAGGAGCCAAGTCCAGCGTCTGCGTTTACCGTCATAGCCATAACGGTATTTCCAGACGTACCCGGAAACAGATACATGTCACAGATGTTCATGCTCGGATCTTTTTTAGCGAGTTTTGTATCAAAATGATGGGACATTTCTTGTGCGACCTTTCGTGTTATTGCTGGGTGATTGATTTGCGGCTGTATTCTTCAACAACGGGCCGATATGTAAGGCATCCCACGGCAGTAAGCGGATTCTCTGTTGAACCCGATCCGAAATTCCGACACTAAAAGTTTATCGATTTAGTGGAACTTAAATCGCCCCCAGAGCAATCAGAAGACACACGGCAGCTATATCGTCATAAAGAGCGGTTTTTGACAAAAAAAGGAAGGCAATAGATTATGCGACAACCCCCAAGAGAGATTGTGTAACGACTTGGCTTTACCGTGTGATCAGTAAACGCACGATCTGACAAGACAGAGAGAGGGCAGAGGTGTACAAGGCTTGTATGGAAGTTTCGGTAGGGACCCATGCGCTTTACAACAAACACTTCGTGGGTAAATCAAGAGCTCTCACAAGAACCGAGATAAATGCACTTCGCAAGCCACCTGCTTTCTATTGAACGTGATTGTAGATTCTCCCGGTGCTGAGTTCGTTGTTTGTCGAGGGAGGATCAGATGTCGGCAACTATGGAAAGGCGGAAGAGATTTCGCGCCATGCATGAGACTGGCTGCTTTGTTCTCCCTAGTCCCTGGGACGTTGGCACTGCCCGGATGATGCAACAGTTAGGTTTTCGTGCCATTGGCACCACAAGTGCGGGATTTGCGTGGTCAATCGGCAGACCTCAATACGAGATCACTTTCGATGACGTGCTTGAACACCTTTCATCGATCTGTGAAAAGGTGGATCTGCCAGTAACTGCTGATCTCGAATCAGGTTTTGCAAAAGATCCTGAAGGTGTAGGTGTGAATGTGGATGTCGTCGTCGACACGGGCATAGCTGGCATCTCTATCGAAGATCGAGATGCCAAGGGAGATAGAACCCTCTATGAAATGCGCCTGGCCGCCGAGCGTATCCAAGCCGCGCGCGAATCCCTCGATCATTTCGGGAATGACGTTATCCTTGTGGGCCAAACTGATGGTCTATTGACTGACCCCACCTCTGTCGCGTCCACAACGGACAGACTTGTTGCATTTGCCGAAGCTGGAGCTGATTGTCTCTATGCGCCCGGCGTGAAGACCAGACAGGATATAGCTTCAATGGTGCGAGCTGTGGCACCGAAGCCACTGAGCGTTCTCATGATGGGAATGGACCTGACGGTTGCAGAGCTGGCCGATCTCGGTGTTCGCAGGATCAGTGTAGATGGAGGTCTCGCACAAATTGCATGGGATGCCTTACTCTCAGCGGCACGTAGTATGCAGAATAGTTCTTTCGATGGGTTGAGTTGTGATACATCAGGATCTGACCTCGACGATCGTTTCGGGAAATTCCTTTAGGCGTTTTGCCTCCCGAACTTATCGAGTATCAAACCGCAGCCAGTATGGTCCATCGCCATGCCGATTGCGAGGTGATAAAACATTTTCCTCTCGAACTGCTCTGAAGACTCTCGCAGATTTAGGTCGCCGGGACATTTGTTTTAAATCTATTAATTTTCGGCAGCTAAACATCGAAATAGTCGGTTCGGATGTGTGTATGCGAGTCTCCGCAACTTGCTCACAAAGAGGGATTAGACAATAAAATCAGACAAAGCATATAAAGTCCTTGATCGTCAGCAGGCTTGTCGACGGAATATATGTTCTTCTTTATTTGAAAAAGAAGATGGCAACAATCTGCAGTTCTATTCATTACACTGAATATCCCCACATAAACTTCGGCCTAAAACGCAATCATTGCGTTTGGTTCGCAACTTGCAAATGAGCTTATCGACGTTTGATGCAAACGTCGATAAATTGCGTTCAACGCCAGCAGATTAACCGGAGTCCTTCCGTTGCTATCCATGCCTGGCCATGACAACAACACATACGTAATGGAGAAATGAATCATGAAAAAACACCTGCGCCTTGGTACCCTCGCAATCCTATCTGCCTCAACGCCTTTCATTGCACACGCCGACACTCTGACTCTGGAAGCAGCAAGTGGGGTCCTCAATCCTCGTGGTACCGCGTATATCTATCCATACTCTTTCAGCGTCAACGGATTCTCTACATTAACTGAGATGATGTGCATGGACGACAATCGTGAGGTGACGACCGGAGAGTCCTGGCAGGCCGATCCATCCGTCGTAACCAGGAACCCTTCGAAAACGGATCAGATCGCCGCAGATATCTTCAGTCGGATCGAAAGGGGCGGAGTTACCGATGACGATGCTCAGGAAGCAATCTCGAGCTTATTTGAATCCGCCGGCCAGAAGCCCGCGTAAGACAAGAAGCTGATTCGTGAGGCCATGGAAGACATCCGAGACGGGAATACTGGTGCGTTTGATGACGCACAGTACACAATCTACATGGCTGAAAACGGTACCCAGAGCGAAGGTGGAATATCGCAGGACTTTATTGGCCTAACTGACCCTAACAGCGTTGCACCGTCGGCTCCGGTACCGGAGCTGTCAACATTACTTCTGACGGGCTCTGGTTTAATAAGCATCGCGGGAACGGTTCGCCGAAGGTTCCGCGTTTAGCTCCGACCGGTGTATACAACGCCCGTCACCACTCTTTGGGCGTTGCATACCGGCATACCGTTTGAACAAGGCAACGCGCGACGCAGCTGCGCCATCGACATTTCCGAAAATAGCGGTAGGCTATTCAGGACGAGAAGACGACGGATTTGAGTCTACTTCGTGCTGATAGACACCTTTGTCAGGGCAGTTGAGTGATGGGCCAATTGTTTCGGGACCAGGAATAGGGTCTTCGAGGCCCGAAGAGGGGACTACTTCCTTCCGCAACGGCACGGAACGCATATTGGTCATAAATGACACCTCATCGGTCATGGAATCACGAGTTGGATGGCTGTGCGCGGATAAGCATATATGGTTTCACTGACCGCCCGGCCGCTTCATGTTTTGAGGGAGGTCGATTGCGTTCGCGCAATGTGGTTCAGTGCGGCTCGGAGCTTCTTCCTGAAGAGTAATTGGCCACCACGAGCGGGGTGATTGATCATCTCTTCGTTGATTACGTTGTAGCCCTCATCCCTTAGGGGACCAAAACACACTTCGTGAGTCACCCCTCCGATCAGCACAATCGGAACGCGTTGCTCTCCTAGAAGCGCCTTAACCCTGATCTTGAGCTCTGGAAGAGATTGACGAAGCAGCGCAAGTTTTACAGCGGCGGTTGCACCGTCCGGCATTGGTCGCTCGCTCGCATCAATGAGGAAATACCCGTCCGACACGAAACGATCCAAGAGTTCCGGTTTGCGCCCCCGTACGTCTTTTACCGACTGGGGCTTCAAAAATCCCTCCGTCTCGGTGAAGCCGATGAATGCACCATAGATCACTTTCATCATCTCGAGGAACAATGCATCGCCTGTCCGAACGTCATGAAAGTAGAACAGTCGGTTGAACTTGTAGGCAGGGGGCGCCTCAGCGATAAACAAGAGACGAAGTGGATTAGGTCGATATCGTGTCATCGCTCGTCTATACGATTCCAGCGATCCACGAAGCCGAACGACACTCAAGGCGTTGGTGAAGACCGTGGTTTCATTTGCTGACATAAGGTCAATTGTCGTGGACGCGGTCACCTGTTAAAGTTTCAGTCCAAAGATCGTAGACATCTCGCGGCGGCCCTTCGCGGTAAGGGTCAAGGCGCGGCTGTCGATCACCCCAACTACCCAATCCCTCTTTTTGGCCAACGTCAGGATCGCAGCTGCCAGGGATCCACGGAGGTGGGGTCGACGTTCACTCCAGTCCAGGCAGGGAACCGCAAGTTGCCGTCGTTGTGTCTCAAGTTCGGAACGATCGATACCCAAATTGCTGAACGCGGTTAAGCCCTCGGGGCTAAGTGAATAGGATTCTGTATTGTCTGAATCATTCGCCATTAACCATCCTTGTCGGACAAAAGTGTCGAGGAGAGCAACGCCCAAAGTTCCAGCAATGTGGTCATAGCAGGTCCGGGCATGGCGGAGCTGATTTGGATATTTCGTCACAAATCTCGGCATTGTTGCTCCGGACAAGGCGAGGAGTCCTTCGAGCACCGTGGATACGTCTGCGCTGTAGAGAGTGTAGTAGTGATGTCTACCTTGTTTTACGACTTTGACTAGTCTCTCTTCTTTCAACCGAGCGAGGTGAGCGCTGGCTGCTGAGGCACGCAGATCAGCAACGATTGCAAGCTCAGTAGCCGTGCGAGCTCGGCTGTCGAGAAGCGCGAAGAGCATCTTCGATCGTCCAGGATCTCCTATCGCCGCAGCAATTGTATGTGCGCGCTCATCTACTTTTGGTGTTTCATCCATAGTTTTCGTGCTCCATCCATAGTTCATGCAAAGGTGAAGTGTTGTTACGAGACAAGTGCCACACTACAAAGGAACAAGGTTGAGCCTTTACCGAATGGCGCTCTCTAGACGCAAAACCTTGATTCTACGGCAGCAAGAGCCTCGAGTTAGGTTTCGGTAGCAACGAGGACACCCAAATTGGGAACTGAAAAAGAAAATGCCATTACTACTAAATGCTCCGGGTTACAAGAAGGTTGAGATACTCTCGCGGACATTGAACGGGCTTGATATCCGCTACCTGGAAAAGTATCCAATCAAAGGTCAGTCCTGTGTTGATATGCGATCGGATCGCCATTCATTGCTCGTTCGTTTGGGCCAGCGCGGTGGGTTGTGCGAGCCGAGATTTAAACCCGACGAACCAACTCCGAGGGATCGGCACGACGTAGGCTTTTTTAATTGGATCCCCGCAGAAGAGCAAGTGTGGTGTTTTAGCGACAATGCTCAGTTCCTTCGTGACCTCCAAATTTCCTTCGATGAAAATGCGCTTAAATCTATCTTGGGTGATGATTACGACCATTCGAGGCTCAGTGAACCACGATTACTTGTCTACGAGACCCGAGTAAAAGATTGCGCGAAATTGCTCGCGGACATGCTTGTGCAGGATGAACCGTGTGATCAGCTGTTCGGAGAGAGTATTACGATGGCACTCCTCGCTTTGATATTCGATTCCGCCAAGAAGTGGCCCGCGCGGGCGCCCGCTAACGGTTTGTTGCCTTGGCAACTCCGACTTGCAAAAGACTATCTGGAAGACAACTTCGACCGAAACGTGGGACTCGAGGAAGTTGCTAAACTGACCGGCCTTTCTCGATCTTGGTTCGCCCGAGGTTTCAGAGGATCGACGGGAGTTGCTCCATACGCATTCATCCTTCAGATACGGGTGCGAAAAGCAAAGGAACTCTTGCTCGACCCTAAGACTCCGATCGCGACTATCGCTACTCTTGTTGGTTTCGCGGATCAAAGTCATTTCACCAAAATCTTTCGCCGCTATGCGGGTGCTACGCCCCGCGAATGGAGGGAAATCTGGAAATCCTAAAGGTCAATTCGCACTGAAGCATGCGGACCGTTAGAAGCCCAAACAAATTCTCACTTTGCATTCACTGCAACAATGTCGGGAATGTCAATGTGTGTCTTAGCGACATTGTTCATAAAGTTCGTGAACAAGAACTGAACAGAGAGAGCGACCATCTCGAGGATCTGTTGATCCGTATAACCTACAGCGCGAACTGCATCAAGCTCCTCGTCAGTAATCTTGCCGCGCTTCTCGACCAACGACTTCGCGAAGCCAATGGCAACGGCTCTCTTCGGGTCAGACGATGTACCTTTGCGGTTTAGCGTCAATTCATCCTGTGTTGCCTTGGTGAAGGTGGTCGCTACATAGCTATGCGCTGCGATGCAGTAGTCACACCCATTGACCTCAGAAACCGCCATGGCCATTCCTTCGCGGGTTCTGGCATCAAGCGTTTGCTTCAAGGCATCCTGAAGTGCTGCCCAGCCGGCAAAAGCATTTGGACTGATAGACATTAGGCGGTGAAGGTTAGGGATGAATCCTAAACGCTTCCCCACTGCGTCCAACGTGGAGTGTGTATCAACACTGGCATCTTCACGACTGGGAATCTTGAATCGGGACATCTGTATTCTCCTTACTTTCATCTCGTTTAGGTCTGCGTCAACGTGAGCGTCTCGTTGCGATCTACTCTCGTTTGATATCCGGGTAGTATTGGGGGGCCTCTCTGCGGTCGAACATGCCGTAATCACGGACAATGCGGACTCGACGAAAACGGGCGCCCTCTGGAAGGTCGACGGAATCTTCAAACGACTCCGCTGCTGCCTGGTCCTTCCACGACACCATGAGGATGATGTCGCCGGGTGTCAGCACCGCTTCGAACAGATCCCAGGACAAGAAACCATGCAGAGGCCGTAGGCCGAGCCACTCTGAGCAGTCAGCAGGGTTCGTTGTTTCTTTCCACTCTGGAGGCCGCTTTGCGTCGATCAGCGTAACGGTCGTTCCTTCGCCGACTTCAGTTTCATCCAATCGCTGCTCGTGGAGTTCATAGCCTTCCGGAATACGAGTGTCCCTGGTAATCTGTCCGACGCGAAGGTGATAGTCCTCGAGTACTTCTCCTCGACCCATCTCCTGCACTTCGTGATGGCGCATCGTCGTCCTCCAGCGCACGACAGACTTTTCATCTCGCCAATTAGAAAGCGAAAGAATCCAGCCCTCACGACCAAGACTTTTGTAGCGAATGTTATCGACGAAGCCGTCGACCTGCTCTAGCTCAGGCCTGAGCATCTTGGCATAGCCAAGATATGCGTCCCATTGATCACTCTTCGGTAGAACTTCGAACAGAACTGAAAACATCGTCTCCTCCTTGCTTTAGTGTGTCTGCATCGTTGAGGCTGGCTGGAAATGCTAGTCAATTGCAGCAATACAATCGATCTCGATGTCGAACGAACCGGGCCATGCCGGTACGTTGACGAAGGTGCGCGCCGGAGGATTGTCCGGAAAATACCGGGCATACACGGCGTTAACCTGAGAAAACATTTCGACGCTCGTGCAATAGACGTGGCACTTCAGGACATTCTCTAAAGAAGAGCCTGCAGTTTCGAGGCAAAGCTTCATCTGATCTAGAACGATCTCCGTCTGGCGTTCAATCGGAGCCTCGACAACTTCACCGGTCTCCGGATCGAAGGGCGGAAAGCCCGAGACGTAGACTGTGTCACCATATCGCGTCACTGCAGAGGTAGGCGCCTTCCATTGCTCAAGGTAGGTGGATATAGGCTCCACTCGTACGATCTCTCTTTTCATAGCATTCTCCAGGAGTTGTTGTGCAATCGACATCTGTCGGCCACCTGTGGCATGCCCAAGATCCACCTCCTAAGAGAACTACTTTAGTCCTCGGCGATGTTGTCTGCCTTGTCACAAACGATAGTTTGGTCTGATACAACCGCAACGATATAGAGAATCCGGTTGTATTTCGTAGGCAGTATTCGCACCTGAAGAAAACCACAGGGAGCAGTTCCAAGATTTTAGGTGTTCCCGAACTCACATTTGGCGCACCCTTAAAGCTCCTGTCGATTTCGTCGACGGCCCGTAGACATAGGACGGTCGTTTGAATTAGCGGGAGTAATCGTGGTGCCGCTCTCTTAGGTGGAGACGCGTTGAGTTGGATTGAGCGCCACACAACGTCGATAGTCTCTTTTGCGCCTTTCGCACGTCGGCTGGATGAGATGTCCCGGCTCGTCCTATTTTCTTCTGATTGAAGGCGACAACGGTTGTTCTTCGAGGGGTGTAAAGATTCATGTGGATTGTTAAGATTGCCCTAAGTCGGCCATATACGTTCATCGTTCTCGGCTTGCTCATTTTGATATTGAGCCCAGTCGTGATTCTCCAGACACCCACGGATATCTTTCCAAACATAGACATCCCGGTAATCGCGGTGTCATGGGATTACGCGGGTCTAAGTCCAGCAGAGATGGAAGGACGTATCACATCGGTCTACGAACGCGTACTCACTACCACTGTCGACAATATTGAACACATTGAGTCGACCACAATCAATGGAACTGCAGTGGTCAGGGTCTACCTGCAGCCGAATGCGAGCGTGGATAAAGCAAATGCACAGGTCACGGCAATCTCCCAGGCGATCCTTCGGCAGATGCCTCAGGGGGTTCTTCCTCCCTTGATCTTGAATTACAGCGCTTCTGCAGTACCGGTCCTGCAACTTGGCTTGTCGGGCAACAACCTATCGGAACCCCAACTGAACGACCTTGCGATCAACTTTCTGCGTACCCAATTGGTCACGGTTCCGGGGGCCTCTATCCCATACCCCTATGGGGGCAAGACCCGTCAGGCGATGGTGACGCTGAATCAGCAAAGACTTCAGTCAAAGGGACTCTCTGCGAATGACGTTCTCGTGACGTTGCAGGCCCAGAACCTGATCGAGCCGGGGGGAACCGCAAAGATCGACCAGTTCGAGTACGACGTCGATCTCAACTCAGACGCCGAGACGATTCCGGAATTGAACGATCTGCCCATCAAGACTATCAACGGCACGACCATCTACGTTCGTGATGTCGCCACAGTCAGTGATGGGTTTGCACCACAGAAAAATATTGTCCGCCTGGACGGAAAACGTGGCGTGCTTTTGACGGTGTTCAAGGCTGGCGACGCGTCAACCATTGACATCGTAAAGAAGACGCGTCAGTTGCTTCCCAGGGTAGCGCAAACCCTGCCTCCAGCACTCCGCATTCAACCACTGACGGACCAATCGATTTTCGTGCGTGGCGCTGTCAACGGAGTGGTCAGAGAAGCGATCATTGCGGCAACGCTGACTGGTCTGATGATTTTGCTTTTCCTCGGAAGCTGGAGAAGCACGGTGATCATCGCAATCTCCATCCCACTCTCAATCCTGTCCTCTGTGATCGCATTGAGTTTTCTCCATCAAACGATCAACATTATGACGCTTGGCGGATTGGCGCTTGCGGTCGGAATTCTGGTCGATGATGCGACGGTTACGATCGAGAACATCGAAAGACACTTCGAAGAGGGCGCCAACCTTCATGATGGCATTCTTGAGGGCGCAGCACAGATCGCGACACCGGCACTTGTGTCCACGATGTGTATTTGCATCGTGTTTCTACCGATGTTCTTTCTGAAAGGAGTCCCAAAGTTTCTCTTCATCCCGTTGGCCGAAGCGGTTATCTTCGCAATGATCGCCTCGTACATCCTGTCGAGAACTCTCGTTCCGACGCTGGCGATGTTCCTTCTCAAGGCACATGATGAACGCGCTAAGGTCTCCAATAACATTTTCGCTCGTTTTCAAAGAGGGTTCGAAGGGCTATTTCTACGTTTCCGCGGCGCCTACCATTCGCTTCTGGAGCAATTAGTCCTTCACAGGAAAATCTTTGTCCCGACGTTCCTTCTTCTCTGTGTCTGTGTGTTTGTTCTCATTCCCTTTCTTGGACAGGATTTCTTCCCGGAGAGTGATAGCGGACACTTTATCCTCCACCTTCGAGCCAAGACAGGAACGCGTGTCGAAGAAACAGCGAGACTGGCCGACGAAGTAGAGCAGTACATTCGAACGGTGGTCCCAGCTGATGAGATGGATAATATTCTCGACAATATTGGGCTTCCATTCAGTTCCATCAATTACATGTACAACACCTCGGGTCTGACCGGAGAAGCTGATGCAGATATTCTGGTTTCGCTCAAGGAGAAGCATCGACCGACCAAGGAATATGTACGAAGCCTCCGTGCAAACCTGGCAAACAAGTTTCCGGGAAATGTCTTCTACTTTCTACCGGGAGATATAGTGACCCAGACGTTGAACTTCGGTCTGCCGGCTCCTGTTGACATCCAGATCGAAGGGGCTGATGTGGCCGGGAACACCAAGGTGGCAGGGGCGATGTTATCTGAGCTGCGGCATGTCCCTGGACTCACCGACATTCGGGTACAGGAACAACAGGACTATCCGAAACTGCATATCAACGTGGATCGGACCAAGGCGTCGCAGGCGGGCTTTACCGAACACGATGTCGTCAACAGTATGCTTGTCGCGCTAAGTGGCAGCTTCCAGGTGTCGCCCATGTACTACCTGAATCCCAAGAATGGAGTTCAGTACAGCATCGTTGTTCAGAATCCTCAATATGGGGTTCAGTCCGATCAGGACATCAAGAACATTCCGGTATCAAGCTCTAATCAAGCTCACCAGGGGCTCCTGACCGATGTTTCGACGATTCACCGAACGATGGAGCCTGGGTCCATCAACCACTACAACATTCGACGGGTTGTCGACATCTATGCCGCGGTCCAGGACAGAGACCTCGGCGCTGTCGGGCGCGAAGTCAACCGAATTGTCGATAGCCACAAGAAAGAGCTGCCGCGAGGAAGCTTTGTCACCCTGAGGGGACAGTTTGGGACCATGCAAAGCGCTTACATGGGTCTCATTGGCGGCCTCATCTTTTCGATCCTGCTGGTCTATATGCTGATCGTCGTCAACTTCCAGTCCTGGCTGGATCCATTCGTCATCGTGATGGCGCTGCCGGCGGCGCTTGCGGGTATCGTTATGTTCCTGTTTATCACGCACACGGCGCTGAGCGTTCCCGCTCTGATGGGAGCCATCATGTGCATGGGGGTGGCGACGGCTAACAGCATTCTGGTGGTCTCATTCGCGAAGGAGCGGTTAGGCCATCACGGCGATCCGGTCGCCGCTGCGATCGAGGCTGGCAGCACGCGTTTTCGCCCAGTCCTCATGACCGCCCTCGCGATGATCATCGGAATGATCCCAATGGCGTTGGGCTTTGGTGATGGTGGAGAACAGAATGCTCCTCTCGGCCGCGCTGTGATTGGAGGCCTTCTCATCGCTACTGTAGCCACGCTTGTCTTTGTTCCTTCGGTATTCAGTCTCGTCCATAAACGGATCGAGAAAACCCCTGAAGAAAACCTTCCAGAGCAGGAACTGTCAGCGCGTACATAGTGAAAGGGAGTAACCAAGAAATGGAAAACGTGAGCTCCGCAAACACAAATAGTGGAAACCAGATCGATCAGTCTCCTCTGGCAGTTGAACGCAAGCCATTTTCGGCCATGCAGAAGCTATTCGCGATAGCTGCGGGGGTAATTGTGCTGATTGTCGTTGTCATCGGACTTCTAAGCCGCAAGTCGGCTTCGGCCGAACTCACTGAGACGACGAATCGCGCGGCGGTTCCACTCGTCAATGTGACCTCGATAGCGCCAGCTAAAGGAGTGAGCGAACTAATATTGCCTGGGACAACGCAGTCATTTATTGAAACGGCCATTTACGCTCGCACAAATGGCTATCTTAAAAAGTGGTACTTTGATATCGGCGCGCACGTTCGGAAGGGACAACTGCTGGCCGAAATCGAAACGCCGGAACTTGACCAGCAGCTGAAACAAGCCCAGCAGGACTTGTTCACGGCTAAGCAGAACGAAGAGCTTGCTTATACGACCGCCGTTCGGTGGCAGCGACTGGTAAACGATGATGCCGTGTCGAAGCAAGAAGCGGAACAATACGAGAGCGATTACAAAGCAAAAAAGTTTACGACAAGCTCCGCCTCCGCTAACTTCGATCGATTGCAGCAACTCCAGTCGTTTGAAAAGGTCTACGCTCCCTTCGATGGTGTGATTACCGCGCGCAATACAGATATTGGCGCCCTCATCGACTCCGGATCCGGTGGTCCCAAGGAGCTATTTCACATGGCGTCTGTGTCGCGCCTGCGCATCTTCGTCTCTGTCCCCGAGGCAGAGTCCTCCGTAGTACGGTTAGGGGCTCCGGTTGAACTTACTCTCGATGAATATCCAAACCGAACGTTTCAGGGGTTGATAGCTCGGACGTCGGATGCGATCGACCAGACAACCAGAACTCTCAATGTCGAGATCGACATCGACAACGCAAAGGATGAGATCAAGACTGGGGCCTATGTTCTGGCACACTTCAAGGCCTCAAACGCTAAAGATCCAGCGGCGGGGCCTCTAACTGTTCCTGCCAATGCAATCCTGTTCCGCTCCGAAGGTATGCGAACCGCTGTGGTTCGCGACGGCAAAGCGCAACTGGTTCCAATAACAATCGGCCGAGACTTTGGTTCGACTTTAGAAGTCACATCAGGGCTCTCCATGGGGGACAAGGTTATTCTGAATCCTTCTGACTCCCTCACCTCTGGAACGCCAGTGAGGATTGCCCCGGAGAATCGTGAGGGCGGGAAATGATCGATAAGCGGGTCGCTATTTTTCTGGCGTTAGGCGGACTCTTCGCGACAGGCTGCGAGGTTGGCCCGAAGTATGTCAAACCATCTGCACTACCATCGCCACCAGCTATTAAGGAGCCGTTGCCTTCCAATGTCACTGACTCATCAGATTGGAAGACAGCTAGTCCTAATGATCAGGTAGAGCGGGGAAAGTGGTGGATGGTCTTTGGTGATGCCTGGCTGAATGACTATGAAGACCAGCTCACTCAGGCGAACCAGAACCTCCAACTCGCGGAGGCGCGTCTTCGGCAGGCACGGGCAGCCATTCGGTTCAACCGCGCTTCTCAGTTTCCGTCCATCAGTTTGTCTCCAAGCATTCTGAACGAGAGAGACTCAGCCAACCAGCCCTACTTCAATCAGGCTCTGGTTAACAACGGTACAGGCAACTTCGTCTTTCCTATCGAGCTCTCCTACGAGGTAGACCTCTGGGGACGCGTTCGTCGTTCGGTGACTGCAGCGAAAGAGGAAGCACAGTCTTCAGCCGGCGATGTGGAAGTTGCAAAGCTGAGTCTTCATGCGGAGCTTGCTCGTGATTATTTCGGCCTGCGGAGTGCAGATCTTCAGGAGCGGCTCCTTCGAGATACTGTGAAAACGTATGAACGCGCGCTAAAGGTTACTGAAGATCGATACAACGGCGGGGCATCACCTCGAGCAGATGTTGAGCAGGCCCGTACCCAGCTTCAGTCAGCACGAGTTCTAGAGACAGACATCGTTCAAGCCAGGGCTAACTATGAGCATGCGATTGCAGTCCTGGTCGGAAAGACTCCTGCCGAGTTCTCGATCGCCCGCGACGAGAATTTTGTGCTTCAACCACCTCAGATACCCGTTGGAGTCGCCGGAACCCTTCTTGAACGCCGGCCAGATGTGTCGGCGGCAGAACGTAGAGTAGCCGCAGCCAACGAACAGATCGGTATTGCCAAGGCGGCTTATTTCCCCCAGGTGACCATCGGTGCGGCTGCAGGATTTCAGTCTGCCCAGGCTTCCAATTGGTTCATCTGGCCCAGCAGGCTTTGGGCCGTAGGTCCGTCTGTATCTCAAGTGATCTACGACGGTGGACGGCGCCGTGCAATCTCCGAGGGGGCGCGTGCCAACTATGACGCGACGATCGCCATTTATCGACAGGACAGCCTTACTGCATTTCAGGAGGTCGAAGATAATCTTGTTGCCCTAAACGTTCTGGCCAAGGAAGTGGAACAACAAAGGAGCGCGACTATCTCCGCGGAAAAAGCACTCGACCTATTCACAAAACGCTATCAGGACGGGGTCGATACCTACCTCCAGGTCGTGACGTCTCAGACAACCGCCTTACAGAATGAGCGAAACGATATCGATCTACGTCAGCGCGAGATGGACGCGAGCGTCCTGCTGATTAAGGCTATTGGAGGGGGTTGGGACGCTACTCAGCTTCCTAATTACTAACTTGCTAAGATACCGATGAAAAATCCGCCGCGCCAGAAATCGTGGCATTCGAAGTTGCATTCGCGATCATTTAAACAATCGCTGATGCGCGCACGCAAACAGAAGCGAGAGGAACACAACCAATGACCACCAAACCCAGCAAAGGACCATCTGACCAAATAGACAAGATCAACCCGAAATATCAGTGGAACTCCGAAGAGCCTTCAGTGCTTGTGTTCGACGTCAATGAGACGCTGATTAACTTCGAATCGATGAATGCGCTGTTCGAACGGATCTACGGTGACAAACGCGTGATGCGCGAATGGCTAGGCCATCTAATCATGTACTCGATGACACTTACGTTATCCGGACTCTACGTGGACTACTATTCCCTGGGACAGGGGCTGCTCCAAATGATTGGCTCGATCAAAGGGGTTAACATACGTCCCGAGGACCATGAAGAGATCAAAACCGCGATGATGACCATGCCGGCACATTCAGATGTCGTCGAAGGGTTGAAGCATTTGAAGAAGCTGGGGTATCGCATGGTGACTTTGACAAACTCGCCACCGAATCCCAGCGGCAAGAGTCCACTCGAGCAGGCCGGTCTTGCCGGATATTTCGAGCGTCAATTCAGCATTGAAACCGTACGCTCTTATAAACCTTCTCAAGGGGTGTATCACATGGTTGCGCAGGAGCTCGATGTCCAACCTTCCTCGTGCTGCATGGTTGCCGCTCACGTATGGGACACGATCGGAGCTCAAAGCGCAGGGTTCTCGGCCGCACTCATCACGCGCCCGGGAAATGCACCCCTGCCAACTCCCGGATTGCCTCAGCCAAACTTCGTTGCCAAAGACCTGATTCATCTGGCAAAGATTCTTCCTCCAGTGAAGAGTGTTTGATTCATGCTCGGAGGCTTATTTCTCACGCCCCCGAGCGTCTTACTTCGTTACCCGCTCTAAGCCGCGAATATGACGCCGGAGTAGCTCTATGGCCTCTGGCAAGTCCTTCACCTTTAGAGCGTCAACAATTTGCCGATGAGCGTGACTGGACGCGGGCTTCCAGCCGCCGGAGCGGGTTGCGGACAAAACGATGCGGGAGTTCGCGAGTTGGAGTTGATCAATCATGTCGAGCAATCTTGGCATTTTGCAAGGCGCAACCAATTCCCTGTGAAATAGCTTGTTCGCCTGTTCCCACTCGGTCATCGTTTGTGCCTGATCACCTATCAGCATGGCGTGTTCGATCTTTTCGAAGCAACCTGCATTCAACCTGGGAGCTGCATGAGAAAGCGCCAATGTTTCAAGCGATGCACGAACCTCAACGATCTCCTGCATAGAGACATGATCGAGAGGAGCCACCCTCATGCCGCGACGCGGTTCGCTTACGACCAGCCATTGGGCACGCAAGAGCTGGAATGCCTCTCGTACCGGAACGTGACTCGCCTCAAATTCCTCCGCGATCCGGTCTTGACGCAAAGGAGCGTCGGGGAGGAGCCTTCCAGAGACAATGCGTTCCGCAAGGATGCGCGCGATCCGTTCTGCCGTGGTTTCAGCCATCCACCACTTTTATCATAGATAATCTATGATTCTCTTCTTTCCATATCGCTCACGCTGCTACATTGGGACAGAAATAACTCCGGATGCAACATCATTATCTATGATTTGCTCCGGTGATGCATCAAAGGAGACGTACTGTGCCGTCGGAAACAGAACTAATAATGCCATCCGCAAGAGCAGCCTCAACACCGTACCGTTCACCTACGAGTAATACCTGGTTGGCGGCTGACGCCCACGCAATATACGAATTGCCGTTCAACGATCTTCTCTTTCGGGCACATTCCGTTCATCGCGAGAACTTCAATCCCAATCAAGTTCAGCTCAGTAAATTGCTGAGCATAAAGACTGGTGGATGTCCTGAAGATTGCGGTTACTGCAGTCAGTCTGCACGCTCCGCGACGGGTCTCAACGCTTCAAAGTTGATGGGCGTCGACCAGGTAATTGACGAGGCACGCAAGGCGAAGGATGGGGGCGCTACTCGCTATTGCATGGGGGCAGCCTGGCGCAGTCCGAAAGAGCGCGATATGGATGTTGTTGTCGCGATGGTCAAGGGCGTAAAAGCGCTGAATCTCGAGACTTGCATGACACTTGGCATGCTCTCAACGCAGCAGGCCGCAACTTTAGCCGAAGCCGGGCTTGATTACTACAACCACAATATTGATACCTCTGAGCGGTTCTATCCGGAGATCATTACCACCAGAAGTTTCGGGGATCGTATCGAAACCGTGGAGAATGTCCGACAGGCTGGGATGAAGGTGTGCGCTGGCGGCATTATCGGTATGGGGGAAAACCCGGAAGATCGCGTCGACATGCTATTGACCCTGGCTAACCTGCCATCGCCACCTGAGAGCGTACCGGTCAATATGCTCATTCCAATTCCGGGTTCAAAACTGTCCGATGCGGCACCGGTCGATCCGATCGAATTCATTCGGATTATCGCGCTCGCGCGGATACTCATACCGAAATCTCATGTACGCCTGTCCGCAGGAAGAAAGGACATGTCCGACGAACTGCAGGCGCTCTGCTTTTTTGCAGGTGCGAATTCGATATTCGTTGGGGACACATTACTCACGGCTGCGAACCCTGGAAGCGATCGGGATACGAGTCTACTTCAAAGGCTTGGAATCTCACCGGAGCCCATGGCAACAGCCAAATGATGAAGCAGCTAATGGGTCGCTATGAGGCCATACTGAATCAGCTCGAACGGAAGGGAAGGCGTCGCAAGCTTTCTGCACAACAAGGCAAGGACTTCACCTCGAACGATTACCTTGGCCTTGCCGAATCGCAGAGGCTGCGCGAGAGCGTAGTCTCGGCACTCGAACGAGGCGTTCCTGTTGGAGCGGGCGGATCGCGACTCCTTCGCGGCAATCATTCCGAGCACGAGATGCTGGAGGCAGAAGCTGCCACCTTCTTCCGTTCCGAACGCATGATGTATTTCGGGAGCGGCTATGCAGCCAATCTCGCGGTTCTTGCCACGCTGCCGCAGCGCAATGACCTGATTGTCTACGACGAATTGATCCACGCTAGCGCACACGCAGGGATAACGGCCGGGCGGAGTTCGTCGGCGAGTGTGCCACACAACGATCTCGATGCGACGGAAGATGTCATTCGTAAATGGCGGCAGGCGGACGGCAAGGGGCATCCCTGGATCGTCGTTGAAAGTCTTTATTCGATGGATGGTGACAAGGCTCCGCTTGCCGGGCTAATGGAATTAGCCGATAGGTATGACGGATTTCTCTTCGTCGATGAAGCACATGCAACAGGCGTTCACGGCACAGACGGTCGCGGTTTTGCCGCCGAACTGGAAGGCCGGGACAACGTCGTCGTACTTCACACCTGCGGGAAAGCACTTGGGGCGGAGGGTGCGCTTGTAGGAGCAAGTGGCATATTGTGTGACCACCTTATCAACCACGCACGACCCTTCATCTACGCCACTGCCCCTTCTCCACTTATGGCGGCGGTGGTACGTGAAGCGCTGAAGGTCCTGTCTGACGAACCGGAGCGGCGACGAAAGCTCCACAGCATGATCGCTTGCGCGAATGAGAAGGTCCTCAGTGTTCTCGGACGCGAATCTAGCGGCTCTCAGATTCTGCCAGTCATCCTCGGCGACAATGCTCGTACTTTACGCGTCGCGGAGCAGATGCAGGCGGATGGATTCGACATTCGAGCCATTCGTCCCCCGACAGTTCCAGCAAATACCGCTCGGCTGCGAGTCTCCGTGACACTCAACGTGGATCTGTCAACCATTTCTCGTATGTTCGATCGTCTGGCAACGGTGATCGCGGAAACCCAGCAATGAGCCTGCGAATCGTTATCACTGGCACTGACACAGGAATCGGCAAGACAGTGTTCTCTGCTGGACTGACTGACGCGCTTGGTGGCTGCTATTGGAAGCCTATCCAGTCCGGACTGGATGAAGAGACTGACAGCGAGATTGTAGCCCGGCTCGGACATATACCGCCTCAGCGGATTCTTCCCGAAGTGTGGCGGCTCAATACCCCGGTGTCTCCCCACCTGTCGGCGGAGAACGACGGTTTGATGCTCACCCCGGAAGTGCTCCAGCCGCCGACCACGGGCTTGCCTCTCGTTATCGAAGGGGCCGGAGGTCTACTAGTTCCTCTAACCCGCCAGAATACTTTCGCCGATGTCTTTGCGCGTTGGCAGATCCCGGCGATTTTATGTGCCCGGACAAGTCTCGGGACGATTAACCATACGTTGCTTTCCCTGGAGGCTATGCGGCTTCGCCTCATTCCGGTCCTTGGCGTCGCATTTATTGGGGAGGGTTACCCCGATACACAAAAAACGATTGAGAAGATGGGAGATGTCCGCATTCTGGGGAGATTGCCATATCTCAATCCTCTGACAGCGGAGGGGTTACGCCAAGCCATGCGAGAGCGCTTCGACGTCCCAGCGATCAGGGAGGCAATCACGTAATGCATTCCGATTTGCGGTCTCCTGTTTGGCATCCATTTACTCAGCACGGCCTCGATCCTGTAACTACTAAGATAGTTAGGACGGAAGGTGCTTACCTTGTCGATGAACACGGCCGTTCGGTTCTAGATGCAATCTCGTCCTGGTGGGTCATCACTCATCGTCATCGACATCCAGCCATTGCGGAAGCGATTCAAGTGGCAGCCGAGACTCTCGATCAGGTTATCTTCGCCGAGTACACCCATGAGGCGGCGGAAGAACTTGCAATGGGTCTGCTCCGCGTGGCGCCACCTGGTCTGGCGCACGTGTTTTACTCCGACAGCGGTTCTACCTCGGTGGAAGTGGCGTTGAAGATGGCACTCGGTTTTTTTGATCACATAGGAGACCCGCGCTCGCGCATTGTTGTGATGGAGCACAGCTATCACGGTGACACCATTGGCACGATGTCCACGGGAGAACGAGGGGTCTTCAATGCGCCCTATGGAGCATTGTTGTTCGATGTGGACAAGGTGCCATTCCCTGAGGCCGGTCGGGAGCAAGACACGCTCGATGCTTTCGAGCGACTCTGCAGGGACCAAAAGATCGCGGCGCTTCTCGTCGAGCCCCTGGTGCTGGGCGCGGGCGGCATGAAAATGTATCCGGCTCGTGTTATGGCCGAGCTGAAGCAAATTGCGGAGCGGTTTCATACGTTGCTGATCGTCGACGAGGTAATGACCGGCTGGGGGCGAACGGGGACGCTCTTCGCCTGTGAACAGGCAGCTATTAGCCCGGATATCCTCTGCACCTCCAAGGGAATCACCGGCGGCGCGCTGCCAATGGCGGCGACGTTGTGTTCCCGAGAAATCTTCGATGCTCACCTCTCCACCGACCGAAGCCGAATGTTCTTCCACTCGAGCTCTTACACCGCAAACCCCATTGCCTGTGCTGCAGCCGTAGCGAATCTCAAGGTCTGGCAGACCGAGCCAGTTGTACAACGCATCGAGGAACTGGCGCGCCTGCACAAGGAACGGTTAGAACCATTCCGGACTGATCCGCGGTTTGCTAACGTCCGGCAAACTGGAACCATCGCTGCCCTCGATCTCGACGTCTCGACTGCAGGTTATCTCTCGGACGTCGGGCCAAAGCTCAGACGCTTCTTCCGAGACCGAGATCTGCTCATACGTCCACTCGGAAATGTGATTTACCTCATGACACCCTACTGCGTGGTTCCAAACGAACTCGATCGTGCCTATGCGGCGATCGACGAAGGCGCTGACATGATTCGCAAGGCAAATAAATGATGCTAGTCCGATCGAGCCGCATTGCTGGTCTGGGCCACTACGTTCCGGAAAGGCGTGTTGAGAATGAAGAGATTGAAACGAGACTTGGTCTCGAGGCCGGTTGGATCGAGAGGCGCACGGGCATCCGGGCGAGGCGCTGGGCGGCTCCTCACCAGGCGCTGACGGACCTGGCTGTCGAAGCGGGAGCCATGGCAATTGACAATGCTGGTATAGCGCGAGCCGATGTGGGTCTAACGCTTCTGGCAACCTCCACTCCTGACCACCTTCTGCCTCCATCCGCTCCTTTGCTGTCCCATCGTCTGGGCCTTCCAAACTCGGGTGCGCTCGATCTCACCGGTGCTTGCTCCGGGTTTCTCTACGCTCTGACCCTGGCAGATGGGTTTGTGAGGACACAGGGTAAGCCCGTACTCATCGTCGCAGCGAACATATTGAGCCGACGAATCAATCCCGAGGAGCAGGGAAGCGCCATCCTCTTTGCAGACGCTGCCGGGGCGGTCCTCCTGGCACCTTCGGATTCTGCAGGGAGTGGGTTGCTCGGGGTCGATCTGGCTGCTGACGGAAGCCACTACGATCTGATCTCCATTCCTGCCGGCGGGAGCAGGAGACCTTTTATTGAAGGCATGGACCCGCGAGAGTTATTGATGACGATGAGGGATGGCAGATCAGTTTTCTCCCAGGCAGTACGCATGATGACGAAATGCTCTATGCGCGCCATGCAACAGGCAGATATCGCTGCGGCAGAGGTCGATCGTTTCGTTCCACATCAGGCCAATATCCGTATCTTCGACGCTGTTTGTGAAAACCTCGGTATTGCAAGCAGCAAAACGGTCCACACGATTGAAGAATTCGGAAACTCTTCCGCAGCTACAATACCGTTATCCCTGTCCCTATCGAACATAAGTCGGCCTTTCGCCAGCGGTGAACGGCTTCTTTTGACTACAGCGGGAGCGGGCCTGGCGGGGGGAAGTGTTGTCTTAGGAATAGACTAGGTGTCAGGTCCGGTAGCTGCCGATCGCGCGCTAGTGACCGCGAATTGCTCGACACCCCACGAGCACACTTATGTTTATTCGCGCCGCCCCTACAAGCGGCCGAAAGCTTCAAACAAAACCCTAAGACAGTGAAATAATTTGTCACCTATTTCATTCGTCAGCACTCCAATCCAAGCTCTCAAAAGAAGGGAGAATCTGGACCATGCAAAAGCGTAGAGCGGTGTCGAATGCACAGGAGCCGACCAGCAAACAGACCCAAGGGAGCCATCGAAATAACGATTACGAGTCGCTCACCTATGGAATCGCGAAATCAAGTTTGGGACACGTTCTCGTCGCTACCGGCGACAAAGGAGTGGTTGCTGTTCTGATCGGCGGATCGCCGACCGTGGTGATTGATGATCTTCGTACGCGATTCCCCAAGGCACATCTGGTTCGTGACGATCAGAGGCACGCAACGGAGACTTCACAGCTAATCAACTACATCGAATCAGCAGAAGAGGACGTAAGTTTCGATCTGGATCTGCGAGGTACAGAGTTCCAGAGAAAGGTATGGCGGGCTGTGCGCAAGATAAAGATAGGTGAAACGACAACCTACACCGATCTTGCTCGTTCCATTGGCGCCCCGAAAGCTATACGCGCCGTTGCCAATGCGTGCTCGATCAATCCCTTTGCATTTGCCGTTCCCTGCCATCGAGTCCTGCATAAGGAACGTGCGCTCTCCTTTAGCCCGAACCGTGGAAATGATCGACAACGTCCTATGGTCGACCGTGAAGCAAAAGTCACAAAGCAATAAACCCATCGCTGCCTGCATTTGCTAACGCGTATCAGCAGCTACATTTGAGCCGAAATTCAATCGTTCCTCACACCGAATCAAGGAGATCCCAATGAAAGAAACAACCGCCAAAAAACGCGCAGTGTTTCGCGCTCTTCACAAAGATGGCTGCTTCATTCTGCCCAACCCATGGGATGTCGGAAGCGCGCGTGTCCTCCAACATCTGGGCTTTTCCGCACTCGCTTCAACAAGCACAGGCTTTGCTTGGACAATGGGCAAACCCGACTATGCGATGACCATGGACAACGTATTAGGCCACTTAAAATCGCTCTGCGATGCGACCGATCTTCCAGTCAATGCAGACTTCGAATCCGGATTCGCTGCAGAGCCGGATGGCGTCGCGGCAAACGTAAAACTTGCGGTCGGGACAGGTATCGCGGGTGTTTCGATCGAAGATCGCAAGATGGGGGATCTCTCCAATCTTTACGACGTGTCTCAATCCGTTGCCAGAATTCAGGCCGCTCGTTCTGCGATTGATGCGACAGGTGAGGATGTCATCCTGGTAGCACGGACCGAGGGGCTACTCATCGACTCTGGAGCCATCACGAAAGCTATCGATAAACTGGTTGCGTTCGCAGCCGCCGGAGCCGACTGCCTGTACGCTCCTGGCGTCGGCAAGAAAGAAGACATCATCGCGATGGTGAAAGCGGTAGCGCCCAAACCTGTCAATGTTCTCGTTATGGGACCGGGCACGACGGCAAGGGAATTGGAGGACCTCGGCGTTCGCAGAATCAGTGTAGGTGGTGCTCTTTCGTTATCAGGATGGGGAGCCATGGTTGCGGCGAGTGAAAAACTCAAGGCAGGATCTTTCGACGGTTTAGGAGGCGCGACCTCCGGCGGTCAGCTGAACGAAATCTTTGCAAAGTTTGAATAGCGTGTTGGATTCGGGGTTAGAGCCGGGTCTAACCTGTTTCTATTGGCATGCATGTCTGAGAATGAGAGGACGAAAGTGCGATTCTCCGTTCTCATGGTTTTTCGACGATCGCCCTGAATCTGAGAAGTTCTTCTGTGGCTTTAGTGATTCCGATTCGAATCGAAGTTTGTATCTTGTTCTGACGATGCCCATCGTCGAGAATTCGAATCGGAGAATCGCTATCAGTCACGTCCATATTATTGTGATGCTTGCGGTTAATCCCAAGAGCCTTGCAAAGTATCCCCGGCCCTCCCGTGAGCGCCGTTGCATTTTGTGTTCCCGATAGTCCACGTAATCGTGTCATGGTCTCCAAGCCAGAAATCGGGTCCAGGGCACGAAGCAAGACACCGCCAGCCTTCCCATCGAGATGGCTCGAAATGCTTAGACAATCATTGATCCCATAGATCAGATAGACATGTGTAAAGCCAGGTGGGCCGAACAATACTGCATTGGCCGGAGTCTCTCCCCGAAACGCATGGGAGGCGGGATCGGCCAAACCAAGATAGGCCTCGGTCTCAATGATGCGTCCGATCAGTCGTTCCCCATTCAGATCATGGATCAAGACCTTTCCGATCAGATTCCTCGCGACGATCTTGGGTGAGCGAGCGTAGAACGAACGCGGCACGATCTGTGTGGAACTTGGCCTCGTTTTCAAGCCCGGCTCACGATTTCCTGGAGGATCACCACTTGGTTACGGCTTTCGTCCCTGGCAGCGTAGATGAGCGTGACTGGGCCTTCGGTCGCAGCGCGAATGATGACTGACAGGTCCCGCTTTTTGAACCCGAGTTCCTGAATATACTTTGCCCTGAACTGCGGCCAGCGTTTTGGATCATGCCCGAACCACTTGCGTAAATCAGAGCTTGGACCTATGTCCTTGAGCCATAAATCGATCCGGGCATCTTCCTTCTTGACGCCTCTCGGCCAGAGCCTATCTACGAGAATCCGCGTGCCATCTTCCACATCGGGAACTTCATAGATTCGCTTGATTTTGACCGTCATAGGCTCACCTCATTGTCGTGAGGTAAGCTACTTGCCGACTGTATCGCAGCCAGCGCGGAATCGGGGACAGTGGCTACCAGGTCACGATGGTCAGCGAGGTAGCGATGATCGTTCGAGACAACAACCGAGCCTTCCCCTACTGCAGAGGCGACACGTTTTACGGAGGTCGAACGCACATCCCCGACAGCGAATATTCCTGCAACGCTGGTCGCGTAACGTGAGTTCTCAAAGCCTGTCGACTCGCCCGTTACCACGAACCCCTCGCGGTCGAGTCGCAAGGTTCCGAAGAGCCATCCCGTGTTGGGCTCGGCTCCGATCATAACGAACACGTTTTTGATTGGCCGGGTCGTTCTCGCGCCTGATCTCCGATCGACCCAGGAGACGCCGTCGAGTTTTCCATCTCCGTCAAGTCTCTCGATCTCACTGCTAACGTGAAGTGTGACGCGCGCAGAGCTTTCAATTCGCGAGACTAAATACTGAGACATGGTTTTCGCTAGTGATTTCGCCCAAAAATCAAGTGCACGTGAGCAGAAACGCCCGCGAGAAACGCCGCAGCTTGCCCAGCGGAGTTTCCCCCGCCTACAACGATCACCTCGTGATCCCTGCACAGGAGCGATTCTATTGCGGTTGCGGCGTAATAGATCCCTTGGTTCTCGAAGCGAAGGTAGTTGTCGAGATTGAGTCTCCGATACCTTGCGCCGCTCGCGACGACGAGAGCGAGTCTGCACTTCAAGGCCGCCTTCGAGTAAAAGTGTGTGAAGTCCACCATTGGGGCGCACCGAGATTGCATTTCTCGAAATGACAAAGCGAACACCAAACTTAAGTGCCTGAACATGGGCGCGATGCCCAAGGCGTTGGCCGGAGATTCCGGTTGGAAAACCCAGATAGTTTTCTATTTTGGAGCTGGTGCCGGCTTGTCCGCCCGGGGCGATGCCTTCAATCACGAGCGTTGAAAGCCCTTCAGAGGCTGCGTAAACCGCAGCCGCGAGGCCGGCAGGTCCAGCACCAACGACAGTCACATCGTAAACAGACTTCGGATCGGGGAGTTCAGTGATTCCAAGATCATCTGCCAGCGTGGCAATTGCTGTTTTCTGAAGGACACGCCCATCAGCGAGCACCACAGATGGCATCGCGGGGCAATCCCGGTGCACCTCCAACGTTTGATGCGGGTAGCCGTTCCGGATGAAAAAGCTCTCCAGAAGCAGATAGTCGGCATTATCTGGCTGACCGACAAGGATGACACCACCCTTTTGTTCTTCGATCAATCGCAGCTTGCGCCAGATCGTAGCCTGCATGATCAGATTTGCGATATCGCCTTCAGCGCGCATGAGGTGTTGAAGCTGTGGGCGAGTGATCCGAATCAAGAGACTATCGCCCTTGGTTCGACATCCGGTCAGTGTCCGCCGGTCGTTAAACAGATCCAGCTCTCCTGAGAACTGTCGTGGGATGAGCAATTGCAGGAAACACTCGTGATTTTGCTCAGCCCGCGTGTAAACCTCTATGCTGCCCTCGATGATGACGAACATATCGACCTGACGTTCATCGCGCCCAAAGAGCGTTGTTCGATCGGGGACAGCTTCTACCGTTCCATATGCTCGTAGCCGGTCGAGCATCTCGTATGTGAGGTCGGGGTAGGCAAGATCGGGTCGGAAGGGAGGAACACTCGATGCTGGTAGCGCGTTGTTTAGTTCTTCGTACATGGGAGAGATATCCGCAGAGTTATTTAATGGCTGTTGTGTTGCCCTGGAACAAAGCTTAGGCGCCCTTATACAGACGAGTCGGCTGCCGCAAGCTGGAACTGTTTGCTAAGTCAGATGTTCGTGAGCAGCTTCGAGAATAACGTCCAACACCACTTCGGGTTCGGTCATGGCTGCGGCGTAGTCGAGGGGATGGGTATAAATGTGCGCGTTCATCCTCTGCGCCATCATTCTCTGCGTCCTTGCGCTAAGAACATGATCCTGATCCGCGATCAAGTAGCTAGATGGAAGACGCTGCCAGGAAGGATTCGGAATACCACCGTTGAGGCATCGTACTGAGATCGGCTTTTGTGCGGCGGTCATGAGAGCCCATTGGTGCGCAGCTGCATGGGGAGCGAGCAATGTCTTGAATTCAGATTCAGACATCCAGATGAATCCGTGTCGATCCGCTATCATTCGTGGCGATTCCGCGGGCGAGAGATCCCATTTCAATATATCCGCTACGGTCTCATTGCTATCCGGAGTAATCGCGGAAATGAATACCAGAGCCTGGACAAGCTCTGAGCGTAGTGCTGCGTTTGCAATGAGGGCGCCGGAATAGGAATGTCCCACTAGCATAAGCGGACCGTCTGTCAGCTCCAACGTTCGTTCGATCGCCGCTAAATCATCCTCGAACGACGTAAGAGGAAGTTGGACAGCAACGACCTGAAGACCATGTTGTTGAAGCGGAAGAATCACGCTATTCCACATCCCTGCATCGAGCCAGGGGCCGTGAACCAGGACGACCGTTGCTCTTTCTGCAAAACACGATTCCATGCAAAGCCCTCAAGCCTGAAGTACCGCCGGGCCATAAAAGAGAAGACCCGGCGGATGTATCAATGACCGGTTCCTCAGCGTTTCTGGGAGCCGACCACGTCCATCTGATAGAAGTCCCGCATATGCTTCGCGATATAGTCCAGGCAATCCTCAACAGCGAAGTGACCTGAGTTCAACCGATGCATTTCCGCCTTGGGCAGGATCTCGAGGAAGGCCTCACCACCAGCCGGCGTGAAAAAGATATCACCCTGGCCCCAAAAGATAATCGTCTTGGGTTGGTGATCCTTGAGGAACGCCTGCCACTTCGGATAAAGCTCTACATTGGTCCGATAATCATAGAAGAAGTCGAGCTGTACCTGCTTTGCGTTCGGGCGTTCGAGAAAATGATTGTCCATGTTCCAGTTATCGGGGCTGATGAGCTCTGGTTTGGGATGCCCGGTTGTGTAAACAGCGTGGACAGTCGGCGGCTCGAGAAAACCGGCGATCGCTTTCTCAGCTTCAGGAGAGCGACCCTTCCAGTAGTTGTTCCGCAGTCCGCTCCAAACCTCAGTAAAGCCGATCTCGTAGGCATTGGTGTTCTGGATGATGAGCCATTCCAGCCAGTCAGGGTGCTTATCGAGAATGCGGAAGCCGACCGGGCCGCCGTAGTCCTGAACGTAAAGGCCGAACCGAGTGAAGCCGGTCTTCTCAAGAAATTTTGTGACGACCGCAGCAGTGTTGTCGAAGGTGTATGCGAACGACTTTGGATCGGGCATGTCGGAGTTACCGAAACCCGGATAATCGGGCGAAACGACATGAAAGCTGCCCGATAGCTCGCGCATGAGATTGCGATACTGGTGCGACGACGAAGGAAAGCCATGCAGGAGCACAAGTTTAGGACTCTTAGGGTCGCCGGCCTCTCGATAAGCAATGTTGAGCCCATCGATCTCGATTGTTTTCAAAGACACCGTTTTCGATGAAACAGAAGGATCATATTCAATGCGCATATTGGTTCCCATCTCCTCGCCCAGAAGGCAAATCTCTTTGTTCACGGCTTCACCAGACAGCCGAGACGCAGATTGGAGTTGTGGGCCGACTCGACGTTACAAAATATTCCATTCAATGGGACAATTCGCATCATTGCAAAATGGACCGGTGGTCACAGTTATCCAGATCGAGGGCATTGAACTTCGTTTCAACCCTGTACTGTCGCCACTCTTTGGCGTCGCTCCAACGAATCGACGAAATGCTTTGGTGAAGTGAGTCTGGTCCGCGAAGCCTACGCTTGTGGCCGCCTCGGAACTGATGACTGTGCAATCGATCAGGATGGTCAAAAAACGCGCTGTCCAGCTCTGGATGGAAACGATCGCTCATGCGTAGCAGGATTCGCGTTTTGTCGTGTGCAACGGTGAGATGACCAAGAAGATAAATCAATCGATTTCTCTGAGGCGAGGCCTGCCGCTCCAACTGCTCATCCGTGAGATTAAACAGCCTCTGAGCGAGACGAGCAATCAACTGGCTCCACGATTGAAGCGCTCAAAGAATCATCCGTTCCGTACCAGACATGTGCTGCATCCCTCGAAAAAACTGTTCTTATTGTTTGAAATCCAGCATCGCTCACGATCGGAGCGTGCAGGCAGTCCTTGATTGTGATTTGATGGTTGCGGCACGATTCGGATGCAACGGTATCGCGCTCTTCCTTGTTCGCGGCATCGCACGGAACTCTCTCACATCGCTTTGCTGCAGACTCAAAGAGTTGAGCGCTAGGAGCGGAGATCGAGGAAGGATGAACTCTGCGTGTCACCGGGAAATTCATCATGACTTCCAAACGTTCCTGAAGGAGATAGCGTGCACGGTGAAGCCGAGTCTTCGCTACCGAAAGGGATATTCCCAATTGTTCAGCGGCCCTCTGCGTTGAGAGCTCATGAACTTCGCGCAGGAAGTAAATATTTCGATAGCGAGGGTGAAGCCCTGAAAGTGCCCGCGAAACAATCTCCTTAATCTGGCTTCGCTCGGCCATGTAGTAGGGGTTGGACGCTTCATCTCTGACGCTTGAAAACCGCTCGCAATAGGCTTCGATGGGCTCGAACGCAAGAAGTCCGCGACGGCGTAGATGGCCTTTTGCCTCGTTGAGCGTAATACTGATCAGCCAGGTACTCAACCTCGAGTCCGCCCGAAAACCGCTCAGGTTCTGAAACGCCTTCACGAGTGTCTCCTGAACTACATCTTCCGCATCGGTCTCATTCCTGACTACTGCGATTGCCACGCGGCGAAGCCGGTGTTCATGGGGGCGAATCAGGTCGTAGAAGAGATTTGTCTCCCCGGAAACGATAAGTGAAATGAGCCTGATTTCATCGCTTACCGTGGGTGTTTCAATGCACATACTTACTCTCAATCTGATAACTGGCTTTCCATTTCGCGTGATCTTCCATTTCGACAATTCAAGGGGTGTGGCTGAGTACCGTTTCTCCGTTTTTGTCTCAAATTGCCGTTTGGTCTGTTTTTGCTGTGGCGTTACGGTCACTTACTCCGGAGCGTATTTATCTCCACTAAACTCTGAGTTGGAACCGCTTGTTGCTCCGTTAGTCAAACCGGTTCAGCAACGATTCAAGCGAATCGGTTAAGAACACTTTCTGAGTGTGCGCTGAGATCAGGGACCGGCACACCTGAAAAACATTAGGTATCTCACTGCAATTTGTGCAGGTCTAGGAGGCTGGACGAGCGGTAGGAATCAAGAGGGAGGTTAGCATGATGTCGGGACAAATCAGAATCCTTACAGTCGATTACATGCCCGTGTATCGGGAGGGTTTGGGAATGATCATCGCGACGCAGCCGGACATGCTGAACGTTGCTCAGGCTTCTGATTCGGCTGAGGCGATTGCGGAGTATCGTCGACATCAACCAGATGTGACGCTCATCGATCCACGCCTGCCGAGCTGCTCTGGAATCGAAACAATGTCCACCATTCGCGGCGAATTCCCAAAAGCAAAAATCATCATGCTTGCGACCTTTGATGGAGACATAGAGATCCAACAGGCTCTACGAGCAGGTGCTCTGGCTTACGTGCTCAAAAGTGTTGCGAAGAACGAGCTGCTCGATATCATTCGCAAGGTGCACAGCGGTCGAAGATGCATTCCTGCAAATATTGCGACCAGATTGGCGGAACACATGGGGCATGAGAGCCTGACGGCTCGTGAACTGGATGTTCTTCGGCTTATTGGCATTGGCCTGCGCAACAAACAAATTGCCAGCGACCTCGGAATCTCCGAAACGACCGTGAGCTTTCACATCAAAAATGTGGTCGATAAGCTCGAGGCAAACGACAGGACCCATGCGGTAACGGTGGCACTACGAAGAGGTCTGCTGCATATGTAAAGAGATCAGCGTATAGCATGACGTTCTGAGGCCCATTGAGGCCGCGCGGCCACTGCGACCTCCGCGGCTGATGTGACAATCAATCATCGTTCCGGGAGTACTCACGTCGACTGAGGTTTCGCCGGTTGGTACCACGTCTCCCCATCAGAGGCCTGTACTCGGGATTCTTGGTGAGGAAATGGAAGACGATAGGGCAGACTATATCCACTTTAAGCTCATGGGCCTTTGCATATTCGAGTCCCATCTGAGCAAGCTCATTGGCTATGCCACGACCGCGGAGTGCTGGAGGAACTTCCGTATGGAGAAGGAATATCCATCCTTCGCCGTCGGTTTCGTAAGCGAGATATGAGGTGTCACCATCGCGTTCGATTTCGAACCTTCCCTTCGTTGCTTCCATCGTTTCAGCCATAAATGTACCTCGGACTTGTGCTTTCGCTGTTCAACTTCAGGATTCATCTGATCGACTCAGGCGTGTAGTCAGATGAGTCTTCCGCCTGGCTGTGACGTCAACCTTACGCAAAGATGACGGATCCCTCCTGCTATTTAACTTCAAGCCTAAAGATCGGAGATCGAACTCTTTGTAGTTTTGGACCTGTGTTTTTATGCAGGTGTATCCTGCGTTGATCTGTCCTGTCGCTACGGCGTCCTCGCTAGACCCTCTGTCGAAACCTAAAGAAACTACAGGTTGATTACTGCACTTTTTCGGAAGACGTCCGCCATCAGCAGCCGGCAGAATACGAAAGGGGAGAAGGGACTTA
Source organism: uncultured Edaphobacter sp. (assembly GCA_964658525.1). Lineage (GTDB taxonomy): Bacteria > Acidobacteriota > Terriglobia > Terriglobales > Acidobacteriaceae > Edaphobacter. The sequence goes on along the minus strand of CAZZZG010000003.1, from coordinate 65,318 downwards.
CTCGGCGCATACTGAACTGGCACCCTTCGCATTCGCATCAAGAACAAGATGGCGGCAAGGTATGGCTCTCCAAGACGAAATGATCTCAATGAATACATCAGCTCCAGAATCGTACGCCATGGCGCGCAGAGTGGCTCGACTCGAATCGATTGCCAAGTTGCTCCTACGCTATGGACTGGTTGTCGCGATCGGCTGGATTGGTGCGATGAAAGCCACGCACTACGAGGCGGTTGGAATCCAGCCATTGATTGCCCACAGCCCTCTTCTGAGTTGGGGGTACAGCGTCTGGAGCGTGGATCACTTCACGATGATCATTGGGGCGACAGAACTCATCATTGTTGCGCTGCTCGCGGTAAGACCCTGGTTCCCACGCGCTTCGGCACTTGGAAGCCTCGGCGCCATATGCATGTTCCTGACTACGCTTTCCTTCATTCTCACGACACCAGGTTGGGAACCAAGCCTCGGCGGGTTTCCAGCTCTGTCCGGCGGTGTCGGCGAGTTTTTGATCAAAGACTTTGTTTTGCTTGGTGCCTCGATCTGGACCTTAGCCGATTCTCTAAGGGCCGCGTATTCTCTGCCGGCTGATACAAGAAGCAGCTTCTAGCCTCGATGCCACGCTCTTCATTTCGAACGAGGACAGGGGTGGCGCAGACAGTTTTGAACGCGGTTCGTGATTCACGAATATGATGCAACAACTTGATGACCGCAAGAAGCCAATACGAGTTTTGACGGTTGAGGACCACCCCATCTTTCGGAGCGGTCTCGAAACGCTTATATCCTCTCAACCGGACATGGAATTGGTCGCCCAGGCAGAAACATCTGATTTGGCATTCAGTGAATACAGACGTCTCAAGCCAGATGTTGTTCTCATGAACCAGAGGCTTCCAGGTATGAACGGTACAGAGACTCTGCTCGCGATCCGTAAGCTATCTCGTGACAGTCGCATTATCATCCTGACAACGTCGCGGGGGGACATCGAGATTCAACGCGCCCTACGGGCCGGAGCCGCTGGTTATGTCCTGAAGAACACATCTAAAGATGAGTTGATCAAGAGCATCCGAACCGTTTCGAAAGGGAAGAAATATATTCCTCCCGAGGTTGCCAGTATGGTGGCTGAACATTGGGGAAGGGAAGAACTCACTCTCCGCGAGACGGAAGTGCTGTCGCTCATCCGAGATGGCACGAAAAACAAAGAGATAGGGAGTCAGTTGGGTATTTCGGAGACGACAGTCAACTTCCATATCAAAAACATCGCGGACAAGCTTCAGGCGAGAGACCGAACGCATGCTGTAACGTTGGCGGTCCGGAGAGGTTTGCTTGAGATGTAGTCGCTATCTTCGAGTCTGTCGTGGCGAACTTACACGAGTCCACGTATGACATCCCTCGTGAAACGATTGGAGCCTCGATGGCCTGCATCTATTGCTCTCCTTTCGGTGGGTGGGTTGCGTCTGATCCTGCCCAGGGCCTTTTCGTTTGGCCCAAATTGGGTGCTCCTCGTGGTGGTCGGATTATTGGTTGTTCCTATCGTTTGGGCTCACTACGGAGGTCTGGATGTTCTCAACAGAATCCTTGGCCACTTAGTGACCTCGATCGTCACGGCCGACATGATCTGGTCCCTATCCTTGCTGATCTCGACAATTCCAGATCGCAAAATCGCTCCTCAGGAAATGCTTCGTTCCGCTGCTGCTCTCTGGGTAGCTAATATCCTTGTCTTCGCATCCTGGTATTGGCGCCTCGATGCTGGTGGCCCTCGTGAACGCGAGATGCGTGGTGTTCACACCGATGGGGCTTTCCTATTTCCGCAGATGACGCTCGACCGGGACGCAAAGCGAGATATGGGCGAGGATCAGTGGAGTCCAGGTTTTATCGATTATTTGTTTCTCGCGTTCAACGTGAGTACAGCATTTTCGCCCAGCGATTCGCCGATTCTCTCTCGTTGGGCAAAGACTTTGGTGATGATTCAGGCCTTAATTTCTTTTACTACGGTGGCATTACTTGCCGCTCGCGCAATCAATATTCTTTAGGTCCGTAGCAGAGAGGGGTCTGATGAAAACTACAGCAAATGTACTGGGCTCTTCAAGCTTGTGAATCGGGACGCTTCAAGGCACATTCTAAGTGCTCTTGAACGTTTGCCCGCCTCGCGCGCTTAGAACTGTGAACTTGTCAGCACCTCGATCGCAAATCGCGTTTCCAACCATTTCAAGATAGATCAACCATCAGAGGAAGGAAGATATGCCCGAATATCACAAGAACCCAGACGCCCTGTCCAAACTGTCTCCGGAACAATATCGTGTCACGCAGCGTGATGGAACGGAACGCCCATTCGAAAACGAATATTGGGATAACAAGAAGCCTGGCATTTACGTGGATGTTGTATCCGGCGAGCCGCTCTTTGCCTCGACTGACAAATTTGTGAGCCATTCCGGATGGCCGAGCTTCACAAAGCCTATCGATTCCGATCATGTCATCGAGAATACGGATACAAGTCTGGGGACGGCGCGTACTGAAGTGCGCTCAACTCACGGGGACAGCCATCTCGGGCATGTCTTCCCTGATGGTCCGCGAGAAGCCGGTGGATTGAGGTATTGCATCAACTCCGCTTCTCTTCGTTTTATCCGCCTCGACGAGCTCGAGAGCGAGGGATACGGAAAGTACAACAAACTATTCGAATCATCCGAAGGGAAGGTCTAAACATGAATCGAGCCAGCGAAACCGCAATTTTGGCCGGAGGTTGTTTTTGGGGGATGCAGGATCTGCTCCGTCGGTATTCTGGAGTCATCTCGACGCGGGTGGGATATACCGGAGGAGAGGTTGCCAACGCGACCTATCGCAACCATGGCACCCACGCGGAAGCCATTGAGATCATCTTCGATCCTCAAAAGCTAACCTATCGGAACGTCCTTGAATTTTTCCTCCAGATCCACGACCCGACGACACCGTACAGGCAGGGCAACGATCAGGGAGCCAGCTATCGGTCCGCCATCTTCTATCTCAATGAAGAACAACGGCAGATCGCAGAGAAAACGATCTCAGACCTTGAAGCCTCTGGAATCTGGCCGGGCAAGATCGTCACCGAGATCGCTCCCGCGGGGCCCTTTTGGGAGGCGGAGCCGGAACATCAGGACTACCTCGAGCGTCATCCCAACGGTTACACGTGCCATTTCATTCGACCGGCGTGGAAGATAGCCAGCTAAGCACATTGAAGAGCTTCAGCAGCGAAGCAGAGGGCAGTCCGTGTGTGCGCCCAGTCGCTGAGTGTGACCCTGATGTGAAATGGACACGCAAAGCGCCACTGTGGGTTCAACACGCGCGTGTCCTCAGAACTCCTCAAGCGAGGCAGACCCAAAGTTGGCGTGAAAATGTTCGCAATAAATTGTCACGGTGTTATAGATCTTTAGGTCTGCCGTTGGTGGGATCTGGTAGCTCTGATCGCCCTGAGTCCCTTTGAGGTCTCCCAGATCGATGTTCTTGACTGCCGTCAGACTGAAGTCCTTGGTAGCGTTGGGGTCACGACCATAGACCAGCAAGACGTGCAATTGAGGTCCGTTCGAGGTTGAAAAATCGGACAGCCTTAGCAACCTGCTTCCGTCAGTCTGTTTCAAGACAGTCGCTCGCCCTTTAGTCTTATGTACTTCGCCAACGAACCGGCCCGTATAGATCGGGGTCGGCGCGTCTTGCACCTGTTGGGGAGGAGCTTCATTTACGTGTGTCGTGGTGAACAGCTTCTCCGGCCGGAAAGCGTACCAAAGACCCACGAGAACGAGCAGGGCTATCCCATACAAAACGACATGTCTCGGTGTCAGGTGCTTAGTTTCTGGGGTCATCTTCTGTCTCGTTTCACAAGAGTTGAAGGGTGGGTGCTTGCCGGCAGCAGACCCACCCTTTTTCAGCCTATTTCTGGAGCGGAGCTGCGCCAAAGGTAACGTTAAAGCGTTCGCAGTAAATCGCTACTGTCTTGTATTTAGACAGATCTGTTCCGGCGGGAATGGAGTAGTTTTGATCGCCCTCGGTTCCCTTGAGAGGACCAAGCTCGACCCGATCAAGATTCTCCTTGAAAATGTTCTGATCGTCTTTTGCATCATCTGCGGCGATGAGAAGCACGTGGGTGTTAGGTCCGTCTGAGGTCTTAAAGTGAGTGATTCTCAGAACGTCACCTTTCGGGGTGTGATAAACAGTGGCGCGTCCCATCGTATGGTGGGCGTCGCCATGAAATGTTCCTGTTGCAGCGATATTTCCGTCTTGCGCCATGAGCGATACCGCGCTCATCGCCCCGCACAGTAGAACGCCTGCCATACTGCTCTTGAATCTCATAAAGGTTCCCTCGGTTGTGTTGGTTGGCTGTGATTGTCTGTGAACGCCATGGATTCCGTATGGCTGACTCACCGCCCGTATCGCGCAGTGCCTCGCTAGATAGCGGACAGGGCTCACGTAGATTTTCAACTTTGCGTGACTTTCTCGCGCCATGATTTCTTGAGCCACTTGCCTGAGTTTTTCTACAGGTATTTGCTCCAACTCGTTCCAGCGGGCGTGACAAGATTGCCATCTACACTATTCACTCAAGATGTGGTGACCAACGTCTTCGACACAGCTCTTCTTACTGCGTTGAGATTCGCTGCAGCCATGCATTCTGCGTAACACGAACCTGCGGTAAGCTATCTGCCACAGGTCTGTTGGAAGGTAGTACATGCGATGTAGCTGATTTCAGTCAACGTTGGTCTTCCTCGCGATGTAGAGTGGGGAGGCAAGATAGTTAGGACGGGAATTTGGAAAGCTGGCGTCAGTGGGCCAGTCTTTGCGGGAAAGCATGGACTTGAAGGAGATGGGCAAGCAGATCTGGTAGGGCATGGTGGAGAACATCGCGCACTATTGGTTATCAACTCGATTCCTACCGCTATTGGGAAGCTCATTTCGACCGGAGCGATTTTGTGTTTGGCCAGTTCGGAGAGAATCTCACCGTCGACGGTTTGGCAGACAACGAAGTCTGTATTGGCGACCGGTTTCGCATCGGTAGTGCCGTGTTTGAGATTACACAGCCCAGGGTTACCTGTTACAAAGTCGGCATCCGGATGAATGAGTCTCGGATGCCCGCACTTTTGGTAACGCATCGCCGTCCGGGTTTCTACTTCCGCGTAATTGAAGAGGGGATAATCGAGGCCGGAGATTTGATTGAGAAGGTTTTGGATGGCCCTGAGCGAATGACCGTGGCCGAGATCGACTCACTCCTCTACACCGCAGATCATCCGGCTGCTTCTCTCGCGAAGGCCCTCAGTATCCCTTCGTTGAGCCAGGGATGGCAGAATTCGTTCAAGGATCTGTTAAATGCCGCTGCCTCAGGTGAAACATCGGGGAATGCAGGTCTGGTCTCGCAGCCTCTTGCTCCTCCAGCCTGGACTGGGTTTCGTAAGTTACAAGTCCAAGCGGTGAAACAGGAGAGTGAAGATGTTCGTTCCTTTGAACTGGCAATGGCAGATGGTATCCACCCACCCGATTTCTTTCCCGGGCAACACATCGCAGTGAAGTTGCGGATCACTGCATCGGGCTCACCTATCACCCGTATGTACTCCTTAAGTGGAGCAGTGGGCGATCCAATCTATCGAATCGGAGTAAAGCTCGAAGAAGGGGGAGTGGCGAGCGGATATTTGCACCACAGCGTGAAAATTGGCGATCTGATCGAAGCAAGTGCACCAAGGGGAACATTTGTCCTCGTCGAAGAATCGAATCCCGTCGTCCTCTGAAGCGCAGGAGTTGGGATTACGCCAATGCTGGCGATGCTGCATTCAGCGGTCTCTAACCTCCCTCGAATGCCACGGGAGATCTGGTGGATTCATTCGGCACAGAATTCCAGTCACTATCCCTTCGCGAAGGAGGTATCCGATCTCATCGCCGGCATCACGCGTGTGCATTTTTCCCGGATCTTTAGTCGGCCAACCGGTGAAGAACTCCAGGGGCGCGACTTCGAAGAGTTGGGCCATCTTAATAGCTCGATGCTCGAGAGACTCGGGGTGCCGAAGAACGCTGCTTTTTACATGTGTGGACCTGGTGCTTATCTCACGAGCCTTTCAGAACTCCTTCTCGCATGGGGCATCGCGAGCGCTCGTGTCCAAGTCGAAGCCTTCGGCCATCTGCCGCACCAGCCGGTCAGTCCCCGCACTCTAAACCACATCCACCTCAAGATCCGGGGGAATCCGGTCCACTCGTAACCTTCGTCAAAAGCGGCGTTTCCTTCCATTGGGGTGCGCAGTTTCATAATCTGCTTGAGGCAGCGGAGGCATGTGACGTTCCTGTGCGGTGGTCGTGCCGTTCGGGAGTCTGTCATAACTGCGAGAGTGGCGTCATTAGTGGCGAATTGAAGTATTCGCCGGAGCCAATCGATCCACCCTCCTCTGATCGGGCTCTTATCTGCTGCGCGAGTCCGACTTCAGATATCGAGTTGGATTTGTGAGGCTTCTTCGAGCGCCTCCGGATGAAGGCGCTCAAAGAAGCATACCCTTCTCAGGGTGTTGTGGGCCGAGCAATTGCGGACATATCGTCGGGTTACGCCTACTTGTGAAAGTAGCGGTTGATGTGGTCCGCGATTTCGTCGCAGTGCGTCTCAAGCGCGAAATGTCCGGTGGGGAGCATATACGTTTCAAGATTCTTCAGATCCTGCTTGTAGGCCTCGGCACCAGGTGGCGGGAAGATGAAATCCTTCTCTCCCCAAACGATCAATGTCGGAGGTTGGTATTTGCGGAAGAACTCCTGAAACTGGGGATAAAGGGGGACGTTCGTCCTATAGTCGTAAAACATGTCGAGTTGAACTCTGTCGTTTTCCGGTCGATCAAGTCCGCACTGATCCAGTATCCAGGCTGTTGGATCGAGTAGGGAAGTGTCGGAGACACCATTCTGGTATTGCCATTTCGTCGCGTCCAGTTTGACGAGATGCGCGATGCCAGCTTCGCTCTCTGAGGAATGGTCGTTCCAATACTTCTTGATGGGATCCCAAAATTCGAGGAGACCACCGTCATAGGCATTCCCGTTCTGAATGACGAAGCCCGCGATCTTTTCAGGATGGCGCAATGCGAGACGATACCCGATTGGGGCTCCGTAGTCCATAACGTACATGAAGAACTTTGTGAGTCCAAGATGCTTTACAAGCTTTTCGACAAAGTTGGTTTGGTTTTCGAAGGTGTAAGCGAACTTCTTAGGATCAGGCATGCTGCTGAGTCCGTATCCGATGTAATCGGGCGCAATTACATGAAAGTTCGGGGAGAGTTTCGCAATCAGGTTCCGGAACATGTTCGAGGAGGTGGGAAATCCGTGGAGAAGGAGCATCACCGGAGCATCGGCTGATCCTGCTTCACGGTAGAAAACCTCCTGCTCATCAATGGCTACGGTCTCGTAGTGGACAGGATAAGGCTTGGTTGGGGATGGTGGTGTGGCGGTGGTCGTCATTGGGCTTCTCCGGTGGATGCTGTTGGTTATGGTCAACGCAAAAACTACTGCTCTTGCGGTTGTTTCGGCGCACAGGGAACTCCCGTCGGCCCGCCACAAAGGGACTGCGTTGTCGCTGCCCCTTTGGAGGGGATCTTTCTGGAAATGACCCAATCAGTGGCAAGATAGCCGAGGGTCATGGCTACGACGAGAAGCGCGCCTTGAATCTTTGGCGGACTAGGTAGTGGAATATCGACCCAGCGGCACATCGCTCCAATTGCGAGCGACAATGCACATCCAATTGCAAGTTTCCCTATCATTCGTGCTCCCATCGTGGACTGAATATCCAGGTTCCGGTGCGTAAACTCCCTTTCTCATGGGCACAGACTTCCGTCACCGATTACTGAATCTTTTGTCCGAGATGAGAGCTGCACGTTGGATGCGGGGTTACATTTTATTTACGAGTGTTCACGTTGGCTCTCGGACATCGATTGACCAGAATCGCTTCGGGATTCAAAAACCAGATCCCGAAACTGTCGGTCTCTCTGGGACTGCTTCGGATCAACTCAAAAATTTTGTAACCCGCGCACCTATTCCAGGCTCTTATCTGAGCAATTCATACCGTATTGCACAACATACTTTCGATTGGGGCTTTCTACTATGTCAACTTCCAAGAGCATGATCCCTCACACATCCCTGCGCCGGGTGTCAGCGGACGGCGTTTCCGTTTTTTATCGTGAAGCGGGGCCGGCTGATGGCCCGGTCGTTTTGCTGCTTCACGGATTTCCAACGTCCTCATTTCAATTCAAGGAATTGATCCTCCGTCTCGCGGACAAGTACAGGGTGATTGCTCCGGATCTTCCGGGCTTCGGATTCACCGAAGTACCTGCCGAAAGAAAGTACACCTATACTTTCGACTCCCTCGCGAAGACAATCGAAGCGTTCACCGACGCGCTTAACTTGAAGCGATATGCTCTCTACATCTTCGACTTTGGCGCGCCTACCGGACTTCGTCTGGCACTCTCACGTCCCGAGCGGATATCCGCGATTGTTTCCCAGAACGGAAACGCATATGAGGAGGGCATGGGCGAGCCGTGGGCGCCTCTCAAGAAGTGGTGGAAGGAAGACACAGCCGAGAACCGCGAAGTGATTCGAGGATTTCTTGGAGCGGACGGAATTCGATTTCAGTACTTTACTGGAATGCCTGAACCGGACCGGGTCTCGCCAGAGAGCTACACCCTCGACATCGCGCTCGTTGAGCGTCCCGGGAATATCGACGTCCAGCTCGATCTGCATTTCGACTACCGCAATAATGTAACGATTTATCCGAAGTTCCACGAGTACTTCCGGACACATCAGCCTCCGTTCCTTGCAGTCTGGGGCAAGAACGACCCCTTCTTTATACCTGCAGGCGCGGAAGCTTTTAAGAAGGACATTCCAAAGGCCACAGTTCAATTTGTTGATGCCGGACACTTCGCGCTCGAAACGCATGTTGTGGAGATTGCGGAAGCAATGCGCAGTTTCTTCGAATCAGCCAAGATATAAGATCAACGCGAAAGATCCTTCAATAAGGGTCTGTACGGGACGACCAAAGGTGTTCCGAGGGCGCTCTGAAATAACGTTTCAGAGCGCCCTCTGGTCGTTCGACTGAATCGCAGGCAATTATTTCAACGCATCCCTAGCAAGCTCTAACAAGGGGCGGAGGATATTGTTTGGAAGCAAACAGGAGGGGCTGCACTCTTACCGGTCAATCAGCTCAGTTTGGCGAATTCATCTTCGAGGTGTTTCACGGCATCCTGCAAGATGGCTTCTACCTTTTGAAGAGTAATCGAACTTCCGCTACCTTCTTCGTCAATTTCAATGTCGAGATCTGCGATCTGTGACTGGAGGGCCAGTATCGTTTTGCGGATGATGATCTTGTCGTCGCTGGCACTCATGTGAGCGAGAATATCACAAACATATTCGCCAGATCAGCGGCATCCTATCCGAGACAGCAGTAGCAATAACGAACCAGAACGGAGTCAATATGAACGATATCGATCAACATAAACAGATTGCCAGACATCTTGCTGCACGCGCCCTGGTCGCTTTGCGTGCGAACTTCCGCGTTGAACGCATTACTGTAGTCGACGCGGGCGAACAATCAAGCGGAATCACTTGTGACTGGACGCAGGCCAGGGAACCTTATCGGAACGATATGAAGCTGATACAACGGGGATTTGCTTTCGTCTACGTTGGCACGATCGTTGATCAGAAACAGACGGAACCGCTATCGGAGTCGATCTCGAAGCAACTGAACTCCGACATGACGAGCGCGCAGGAGGCGCGTGAAGCCGCCGTGCAGTGGGGGCTTGTTTCCAGTCTCAGAGACACGAACCCATTTGCTCATGTCGGCTACAAGCTCGCCTCTCGATTTATCAGAGTGGACGGAGTTGCAATTGATCATCTCGCTGACTATCTCTTGGCAGAACGCACACTCGATGAGCAGCAACTCCTCGCCTGGTTCGAGCGCCATCTACCCCGCTGTCACTCGAGGAACTGGAACAATCTATTACCTACTAAACATCGAGACAGGGTGGGTCTTCAAACCTAGCCTGCCGGTGAATGGCTTGAGAGCTGGATAGTCCGATAGAAGCGATGACCCTGTCGAATCTGGCGACGATATGATCTATGATATTGCGCTGCCGGTCAGCTGCGACAAGAATAGGAACTTCAGCCCTTCTGCCATCGTCGGATGGGTAAGAATGGCATCCGTAAACGCGGTGTAGGGAAGTCCAGCAATCATAGCCATCTGTACCACTGCCATGACTTCGCCTGCGTTGGCACCGAACGACAGAAAGCCGAGAATCTTACCGGAGTCGGTTGCCACCAGGGCCTTCATGAACCCTCGTTTTTCCATTGTTGCTCGTGCGCGAAGTACGATACCTATTGGCAATTTGAAAAGACGATACTTGATACCGCGGGCCTTGGCTTCCGTCTCATTCAATCCGACACGGGCCAGCTCCGGATCAAGAAAGAGACAGAAAGGGATCAGTCTTCCTTCGGTACTCTTGTGGCCGCCGGTGACGTTGTCCGTGAATACCTGAAAGTCATGGAAGGCTGCGTGAGTGAACTTTGGGGTTCCGGCGACATCGCCCACTGCCCAGACGCCGGAGGCGGTCGTCTGAAGGTGTTCGTTGACCCGGATGTATCCCTCCGCATCGGTCTCGACGCCCGCCGCATCCAGTCCAAGTACGTCTGTGTTTGGAATCCTCTTTGTCGTAACTAAGATGTGAGTCGCATTGAGGGTTACTTGTCTGCCGCTCTGATCGATCATGAGAGACACTCGTTTCCCTGATTCACCCGAGACAGAGGTAACTGTCGCTTCAAGAAGCAAATCGATACCCTCGTCGCGCAGCAGATCATGGACTGCCTCACTGACGTCCGGGTCTTCCTGCTTCAAGACCCGCTCGCCCCGATCGATGAGGGTAACTCTGCTGCCGAGGCGTCTCATAGCCTGTGCAAATTCCAGCCCAACATAACCAGCTCCAAGAATCACGAGATGATCTGGAATAATGCCCAACTCGAGTGCTTCAATGTGGGTTAGGGGATTCGATTCCCGTAATCCAGGCGTCTCATCGATGACAGCTCGGCTACCTGTACCGATCAATATTTGAGTTCCCTCGAGAAGGCGCTTCCTGCCGTCATTGGTGATGACTTCTACCAGCTTAGGACCCACCATGCGCCCGACTCCGAGGATGAGCTCACCTCCTGTCAAGCGAAACAGATTCGAGTCCCCTTCGATCTCACCATTGACCATCTGCCGTTTTCGTTCGCGGACTCCGGACATATTAACTCTGAGGTCTGTCGCCTCCATCCCGAATTCGCTAAGCCGATGTGCATACGAAGATATCTGCGCTGTGTGAATCAGGTTCTTCGAAGGCAGACAGGCAATGTTGTTGCAGGCACCTCCGATGTACTTCCGTTCAATGATTGCAATGCGCCATCCCTGCTTGCCTAGCGTCCATGCAGAGAGTTTGGCTCCCGTACCACTGCCTATGATGACAAGATCGTACTTCTCAGGCGAGATTTCAGGGGTGGTCTCAACGACCGTCGACATAACGTGAGCTGCCTGACTCCTTGAATCCATGGAAAAATCCTCATAAATCCTGGCACAATTGCTTTGTGTTGAGAAGATTAGCGAATGCAGTCCATCCATGAGAACTATCGAGCGATGACATAAAGCTTTGTTCTCCTCGAAAGTTATTCAGATACCTCTAGCGTCGTGTCGACTCGAAGAGAAACCAGCCGCGCTGTTTGCCGGCGACCGAGGTCTTCTGGCGATGGATGAATCAGAACCACCGGCCCAGGCTTCCATGGATACTAAGCTTTTCGTATTCGCGAGCCATCCCGCAGCATGCACTCCAGATATGGAGGGCCGACCGAGCCAATATTCCAAAGGCGCAGCAGGATTGAATTGCCCGCTGCAACAGAGCGCCGAAGAGACAGCAGATGCCACGGTCAACCCCCTGGACGCCGACTGATATATCCCCCAACCTCATAATCTGAACCAACCTCTTTTCATCTTCGTGAAAGTTCGCTCAGTATGTCTTCAGGAGTGACAAAGTCGGCGTCATTGTCTGCAAGACGCTGGAGGCGGCAGATATGCCCGATCGAGCGAACGGTTGTCCCGCCGATTTTGCGAACGCGCTCTGCAAGCTCGTCTGTCATTGCGAAGATCTGATCCGCATGGTCATCCAGGAGCAGATGGAAGTCACGGAAGTGAGGGCCGGACATGTGCCAGTGGAAGGTTCTTCGTCTTCAAATACAGAACGAATACGTCTGCAAGGAGTGCATTGAGTCCACCCGTAATTTCTTTAACCGATTCCGGATCAGGTCCGAGGGGGTCGAGAGTGGTGACTTCTGGCGGGCGATCAGTTCTGGTTTGCTGGTCATCAATCTTCCTTTCGAGATGCTATGCGGCGACCGATTAGTAAAATGGTGCAGGTTCATCCAAGCATTAGTGTAGAGAGTGCCTCTCACAAGCTGCCCTAGAGGAAAGTACAGTTGAACCCCTATAAAGAGTTCGGTCGAAGGTGATAGGAACAAAACGTTTAACTGGACCTGTCTTGACAACGGTAAAAGTGACACAAGAGGACCGCCATTGACGCTTGCGGCCCTGTAACAAAGTAATTTTCGACTTTATCACCCAAATCACCTCAGCCGGGTAACGCCCGAATCTCCTAAATGAAAGATTCCTCCTGTAGCGAGATAGAGACGTTGAATCTGGCCAGGCAGTTGATGAAGGATGCCAAGGCCAGATTCCGCGAGTGCAGCGATCGACTGCAGAACAAACTCCTTATTTTCCTCGAGCGTGTCCGTATCGAGGCTGTCCGCTTCTATGATGTATTGCTCCGATTGCAAACTATCGACGGTATCTAGATCCCGTTTCGAACGCATAACCTTTTTCTCCTGAATTTCTCTCTCCCCTGTGCGAGGTTCCTGTGCTCGCGACTGTCCTATCCCGCTGCCCTAAAGGTTAGGTTGTAGCGATAGCCTCCGAACGTCGGATGCACTCCGTCTTTCAGAGGGTTGATCCCGTGGTAGCGTAGTCGGGCCGGCCCGCCCCAGACGATCACGTCGCCGTGATGTACCGGGACTCGGACGCTCTTATCGGAACGTTCCATACCTCCAAAGAGGAAGGTTGCCGGCAATCCAAGCGAGACCGAAACGATGGGTTGCGTGAAGTCTCGTTCGTTTTTGTCCTGATGAAGGGTAAGCCGCGACCCTGGCTGGTAGCGATTGATGAGACATGCGTCAGGATTGAATGACGGGAAGCCAGCCGCGGATGCAGCATCTCTGGCCAATTCGAGAAAATTACCAGGCATTCCCGGCCAATGCTGTCCAGTCTCGGGATCGATACTGTCGTAACGATATCCCGTCCGGTCAGTCACCCAGCCGTATGTTCCGCAGTTTGTGAGCGCCACAGACATACGAAAACCGCCGGGGGTGATCATGTGCCGAAAGGGTGCAAGTTTAGTAATGGCTTGCATCACAAAAGCCAACTCAGTCTCACGTCCAAGTGCAAAGCCGTTCAGAATGGCGGTTCCAGGGCCGAGGAGATCCCGAGGCAGCCCTGGATCGCGAATTGAGTCAAAGAGTGTCGACATCGCGTATTCTCCTAGCTCGCGTCGTGAAAGATCACGCCTACCGTGTGCCTATGCCCTGACCGCAGCCTGCTTACTCCGTGACGAAGATTGACACGGTAAGTGCCTCTCGTACCCTGAACCGGACGATGATGAACAGCGAATGCGACCGCGTCACCCTGACGTAGAGGAACCACTTCGGGCCGGGACTGCATTCTTGGTCTCTGCTCGGTCAATACGAACTCTCCGCCTTCAAAATCCCGGCCCGGCTCGGAAAGCAGGAACGCGACTTGTATCGGGAACACATGCTCCCCATAAAGGTCCTGATGCAGGCAGTTGTAGTCTCCAGCCCCGTATTGCAACAGGAGTGGTGTTGGCTTTAATTGACCAGCGTCGTGACAGCGCTGAATGAACTCGGAATGCTCTTTCGGATACTGGGCCTCGATCGCCATGCTCTCGTTCCAATGATTTGCGATGGGGGCAAGTTCACGATATAGCGCAGTCCGCATCCCTTGGATAATTCCAGGCAGCGGATAGCTGAAGTATTTGTACTCTCCGCGTCCAAATCCGTGCCGTCCCATCACGATGCGGCTACGGAATCCGTCCTCATTTGGATATAGTTTCGCCAGCCTAACGCATTCCTCAGCTGTGAGCACACTTTTCAGCACAGAACTTCCCTGATCATTCAGTTCATTCGCGATCTGCGACCAATTCAACGATTCGATCCGAGCTATAGCCGCGATCACTTCCGACGTTTGTCCGATTGCCTCTGGCATGGTATCTACTCCCTCCGCAAATAATGTGTTCATGCGCGCGCCTCTCTTTCGAGAAGTGCACGTTTGCGATCGACTCCCCAACGGTAGCCCGAGAGAGAGCCATCGTTCTTGATCACTCGATGGCATGGGATCGCCACGGCAAGGGCATTTGCTCCACAAGCCTGTGCAACTGCCCTGACGGCCTTGGGCATACCGATCTTCTTCGCGATCTCGGTATATGTCGCGGTCGTGCCCGGAGGGATTTGTTGCAGTGCATTCCAGACTCGCTGCTGGAACGCGGTGCCGCGGATGTCTAAGGGAAGGTCAAGGCTGGTTCCAGGTTGCTCGATCAACCCAACCACCTTTGCCACCAGTTCCTGGTAGCCGGCCTCATCCCCAATCAGATTCGCTTTAGGGAACTGGTCCTGAAGATCCCGTATCAGGGCTTCAGGGTCCTCCCCAATCAGTATCGAGCAAACACCTTTGTTACTTTGAGCCACCAGGATCGAGCCCAGTGAAGCCTTGCCGATCGCGAAAAATATGTCTGTGTCGGATCCGCCTTCACGAAATTTGGTCGGCGTCATGCCGAGGACCTGGTTCGTAGTCTCGTAAAAACGGCCGCTTGAATTGAAGCCAGCGTCATAAATAGTGTCTGTCACGGTGGTACTCCTCTCTAATGAGGCTCGCACCCGTTGATTCCGATGCGCCTTCGCATAGGCCGTGGGTGTAAGTCCGGTTATTGACTTGAAAGTTCGGTGGAAATGAAACGGGCTCATCTCAGCCTGTTTCGCAAGATGTTTCAGCGTCAGCACTTGTTCGGACCTCTCGATCAAACGACACACTTTCGAAATCTTGAGTGAGTTCTCTGCAGCGAACCCCATCTGATCTGGCTTGCAGCGTTTGCATGCTCGAAATCCAGCTTTTTCCGCGTCTTCGCACGTCAGGTGATACTGCACGTTTTCGGGGCGAGCAAGGCGAGCTCCACAGGAAGGGCGGCAGTACACTCCGGTTGTTTTGACCGAATAGAAAAATTTTCCGTCAGCCTTGGAATCACGATCGACCACGGAGTGCCACCGTGGATCCTGCTTAGTACTGTTTGCGAGTTCAACGGTTGTCGCTGCCTTGCTCATCGGCGGTTCCTTTCTTCTTACATAACCAACTCTAGCGACGTTCTCAGAACGCCACACTCCGATTCTTGCTTTTGAATTCAATGATCGAAAGGGTAGTGCAGGATGGAATTTGAGAGGTGCCGTAGAGAGGCAAAGATCATTCCGAAAGCGCGTCACCGGGCTCTATGACGCTCGCCACCCTAGTTCGCCAGAGGATAACTATCTTGATCGATTGGGTTGCGCTCAGCCCACTCGCTTGGCTTTTATTATCTGAATCCCACGGTCAACGAAAGGTTTGATGGCTCCACGTGGTGCATTCGACTCGACGATCAATGCCGTAATCGATTTAACAGGGCAGACACGAAAGGGGGCTGACGCATCGAGTTTCTCATTCAAGGCAGCCGTCACCGTCTGCCGCGAGTTTTTTACTAAACACTGCTTAAACGCAGCGTCTTCGGTATCGAAAGCCCATACTCCAGTCTGGGGGGCCATCGCACATAGTCCCAAAAGCAGGAGATCAGGCCGAAGATCCATCATCTGTCGTGTTGCCTCAACTCCCACGGCTGAACCGAGGTGAGGCTTTATCTGTCCACCTATCAAGATCAGTGTGACATCCTCTCGCGTAGCAAGAACTGCGGCGATGGCGGGGTCTTGTGTTGCCACCGTCAAGCCGAAGTGTTTAGGGATCATACGGGCGGCAGCCAGATTCGTTGTTCCACCATCTATGAATACAAATTGTCCTTTTGTCACTAGTCCTGCCAGTGCTGCACCTAATGCGGCTTTCCGATCTGTATTCTCCGCATTTCGCACCGCGATTGCCTCGGAGCCTGGCAAAATAGCTAAAGCACCACCATACACGCGTTTGCAAAGCCCTTGTTCGGCGAGTTCGCGAAGAGCGCGCCGAATCGTGTCCTCAGAAGTCTCGAATTCGATCGCAAGTTCGTTGGCCAGGACACGGCCCTTTCTGCGAATCCGATCGAGAATCGCAGCTTGCCGTTCCGCAGCCATGAGGTCGATCTGGGCCATGCTCTAACTCTATCCCAGGCATAAACATGCAGCAACAGGCATAAACGTGCAATAATGGACTACAGAGATTGTCAGAGGTTTAGAACCTCGACATCGACACAGAACGCCGTTGGAAAAGTGATCTTCGAGAGCAGAGTGGACGAATGGAATAAGTAGGCGATATGGGCTTGATCTCACGAATTCCGACAAACATCGATACCTGCTATGAGATGATCGGAGATCGTGAGTATTACATGCTCAACCGTAGGTGGAACGGCGCCAGCATCCGCTACAACCACTGCATTCCAACGTCAGATCTCTCCTGCCTGGATCTCTCCTGCAATTCGTTCAAAGTGGTTGCAGTGCTGGGACGCGTCGGAGGCATACTTAGCCCAAGACGCGATCCTAACAAACCCCTTCCTATGGCGGCACAACGACCAGGATTCTTCTTCTGGATTCCTCCCAACGTGACCTATTGGAGCTGGATTGAGAAAGTACGAGCCCTAAGGTATCTCGAGGTGCAATTTGATCTTGGGCAGTTAGAACGGATTCTCGGAGACGAGCTTGATTTGGGCCGAATTAACCGCCCGAGCGATCCGCGTCACGACGAGCGAATAGCAACCTGTGCCGATTTGCTTGCAAACGCATGTTTGTCGAGTGCGGAAGAAAGACTGTATGGAGACAGCCTTGTAGCTGCTTTTCTTGCAGCGACTCACAAGGAGCTGAATCGCCAAGCGACCTCGAATGAAAGTGGTCTTGTGCCGTGGCAACTGAGGATCGCAAAATGCTACATTGAGGAACACTTCAGGCGGGATATCAGCCTTGCAGAACTGGCGAACCTCACCCAGCTCTCTCAATCGCGCTTCGCACGTGGATTCCGAATTTCCACGGGTATACCGCCGTATTCGTGGGCTCTGCGACGCCGCATCGCAGCTGCTGAACAACTGCTAGCGACTACAAACACGCCACTCTCGGAGATCGCGGTCCAGATCGGGTTTGCAGATCAGAGCCATCTGACCAAAGCATTCCGAAGGACATTGGGAACGACTCCGGCGGCGTGGCGAAGAGATCAAAAGAGATAAGCTGATCGCTAGAGGCCGAGCTGCGAAAGTCCCGGATGTCCGTCGGGGCGTCGACCAAGAGACCAATGGTAGAGCCGGTCGTCTTCCTTGATCTGTAGATCATTGATGGATGCGTGCCGATGACGCATGATGCCTTGCTCGTTGTACTCCCAATTTTCATTTCCATAAGAGCGATACCACCGGCCGGTGTCGTCATGCCACTCGTAGGCGAAACGTACAGCAATTCGGTTGTCCCTAAAGGCCCAAAGCTCCTTGATCAACCGATAGTCAAGCTCGTGGTTCCATTTCCTTTCGAGAAAAGCGACGATTGCATCTCTCCCATTCACGAACTCAGCTCGATTACGCCAGAGGCTGTCGACTGTATATGCGAGGGCAACCTGCTTCGGATTGCGCGAATTCCAACCATCTTCCGCTTTGCGCACCTTGGCAATTGCGGTCTCCAAGGTAAATGGTGGGACTAGTGGAGCATCCATCGGAATCTCTTTCACTTCCTTTTTGAAATCGATTTCTGTTCTGTTGCTCTTTTCGACTTTAGCGGCTCCTCCGGTGCTTTGATCTTTGCGAGTTCGTCCAGTGGGAGGAATTGCAGTATTTCGTCGACGGTGAAGCGCTGTGCGATGTGTTGAGGGCAATTCCAATCGAAGGCATCGATCTGAATCGTAATCACTCTCTCTGGCACAGCGGAACGCTCATCCGTCTCTAAGGTACGAATCAATTCAGCTGTTTCGGAGGTATTCTCAACAATCCGCGCATGACCGAGTATCTTCAACCGTTGTTGGCGAACGTAGTGCATGAGGAACAACGCTACCCGACTATCGGTCTGGAGATTCCCGACGCTGATGTATTGTTTATTGCCTCTCAGATCGACAAATCCAATGGTGTTGTCGCTGAGGATGCCCAGAAAGCCCTTGGAGCCCCCTCGATACTGAATGTAAGGCCATCCGGACTCGCTGACGGATGCCATGTAAAAACCATTACGCTCAACGATGAACTCCTTTTCATAGGAACTCAGGATGTTCCCGTCCTCTGCGAAGTCCTCGACACGCTGGTATTGTCGCCGACTCCCATGCATCTCTTGGTTTCGCTTCACTTGAGGAGTGAAAGCAATCTGTGCGAAGCGCCGTCCCATGCATCTCTCCGTCCGCAATGGACCGTCAAACCCGTGGTGTCCTCGCATGCCCCATAGTATGGTTCGACAGAACGATACTCAAAACTAGGCTCTCTGCTACAGAGGATATGCTTCATGGGGAAAGAGGGTCTTGTCGAATTCGCCGTTTTGGAATGATCGTGCGGTCTCAGCGGCTGCTCATGTTTGTTACGAAGTGGCTAACAAATTGCCTGTCTCGACGAATTTCACATTAATGAGCAAAAGCGTGAGTGATCTCGTGGCCTACTACAAATCCCAATCGCGCGTAGTTTTCCGCGTCCGGAGCATTGGTGCGAAACCATTCGACCAGAACAAGAGCTTCGTCAGATTCAAGACATTCCGCACACTCCAGACCGGTTCCGGGTGGATTGAGGTGTTGAAATGACTAGCATTAAATACTGGAGCAAGATGAGATTGTCTCGTCTGGGCTAGCATCCCCTTCCCCCGCCGCTGCGGCCGGGCGAAATCTCGCCAAGCCGAATAGTCCACTGCATCATCGTACGAGGTAGTTGCCGATTTCAATCCACCAGGGTGATTGGTGAGCGGACGTATACTCTGCGATGATCTGCAGGAAGATCATTGTGGGGAGAGCATAAAGATAGACTCTGTGGATACGGTGTTCCACGAACATATCTCGAATCACGCCTACGAAAATCAAAGCGTCCACCCCGGCAGGTGCGAAGAGGTTGGGCAGATTTGGGATGCGTCCAAATGCTGCTTCCGTGAGTGCGCATGTGGCGATCAGCATAAGGCGGCGATGAAAATCCGGACGCTTGCGCCAATAGATCGCCAAAGCAAATGGTATCGCGAAGCAGATTAGTTCCATCACTTCAACAATGAGGAAAGATACGGCCGGGACTGGAAGTTGGCGTTGAATAGCCAATCTCAACACGGCGGTCGACGTCGTGTATCCGAGGACGATGATGAAGACTGCGAGGCCGACGCCTACCCAGCCCAAGGTGCGGTGCAGGCGCACATTGTGGGAGCGTACAAGGGCGGATTGCAAGATGAAAAAGAGCAACCACGCAGAGAAGACAAAGGAGTGCAGGTAAACGATATGTGGAGGCTGGATACGAGGATGGAGCAGATTTTGGTTGATGGTAAGGCTAAAGCCGTAGGCGACAACAACCGTAATCAACAACGACATGAAGAGATAAAAGTAGCGTTCCAGGATACTCGTTCGCTTTATTGTCATACGCTCCTACAGCGCCTGGCTGGTCACCTGCTGTTAGTTGTGGATCTAAAACGATAGGCGACAGCAATCGTTCGCTGAGAAAGTGACGCATGGTCCATGTATCTCAACACCGTGGGCTTCAAGTCAGTTCGGAAATGACGCCATCTGAAATCCAACACGCTCTTGCTCTTTAAACTACGTTGGCATAATTCCACACGACGGCAGACAATCTTGCAACAGAGCCCTATTTCGGTGCTGCGGACTGTAAGACACTCAATCCGAGGAGTCGGAAGGCACAACATGCGAATTGATCTGCGCCCGATTGCGTAGGCTTCACTGAGGACGATGCTTTGCGAACACTGTGCTGAAATCTCTATAAAGCGCAAAATCTGACCAAAAATTTGGGGCTAGTCTGTTCCAACCTGCTCACCTGAGACTGGTCGCTGGACGGGATGACAAAGAGAATCTGCACTTTGTGATGTACCCTCGAAGAAAGGTCACAGGAACTCCGTTTCGACGAATGTCGTGTTCCCAGTGCGATTGTGAAATTGATCCCAGAAGACGGTTATGACACGTGAAGAAGTGCTGCACAAGCTCCGGGAGATTAGCAATTGTGGCACGGAGCTGCTTCGTAGGCTTGATAGAAGGCCCTTAGACCAGGAAAACGAAGCTGCAATGCGTGTGCTGGCTCAAGCAGTTCAAGACGAACTTCGTGGAGAGTATGAACGAATGCTTCCGGAGCGCGTTCAAAGGACCCTAACCCTGTTTGAGATCAGCGTGTACTCCCCGACGATCGACGAGGCCTGGAAGGGAACAGGTGTGAGCCGACTGAAGGTCGATGGTGCCATCACCGGCAAATGGCAGGAAGTCTTCGAAGCCGTGGTCTATAAGCTGACGAAGTATCTGTAATTGTTCCTCTTTGCCGGACGCAAGCTTTTTGATTTCGCGTGACCGTCGTCGACCTTGAGAGTGCCTGTCCAAACACTCAAATGATGCAGATGACGGCAACCTGCCCTAAGAACCCATTCTTCATTTATGGGGCGCTTAATTTGTAACCTCGCTGTCCCCCGGAGTGTCCAATCCATCGATTGCGTACCAGACGGCAATTGCGCCTGCCATGCCAATAATGCGCAACGAAAAGGTAAAGGCTAAATGGCTGCTATTACTTGCTGGGAAAAGACGAGATTGTCGATTGTAATTGCCATTGTGGTCGTATTTGGTGGGACAGTGATCGGATCAACTTCAATCGAAGCACAAGAGCCACCGAGCATCGTCGGAAGTTTTCCATTATCCGGACTGACTGGGGCGACTGGCTGGATTAATTCCGCCCCGCTAACGGTAAAGCAGCTAAAAGGGAAGGTTATCCTCGTCGATTTTTGGGACTACTCCTGCATCAACTGCATCCGCGCCATTCCGTATGTTCGGGCGTGGGCAGAAAAATACAAAGACAGTGGCTTCGTAGTGATCGGCGTCCACACGCCGGAGTTCGACATCGAGAAGCAGCTGCCGAATGTTCAAGAGGCAGTCAACAAGTTTGGCATCACGTATCCAGTTGCCTTGGATAACAATTATGCGATCTGGAACGCATTCCATAATCAGGCGTGGCCAGCTCACTACTTCATCGACTCTAAAGGGAAGGTTCGTTACGAGCACTTCGGCGAGGGCGAATATGACCAATCTGAACGGTGGATACAGGAATTATTGACGTCGGGATTTAGGGTAAGGCAGTCTCAAAGAACCCTCCGTTCCGAAGATGAGCGACTCAGTCGGAGAGGTCAAAGCGGGCTCCTGTCTACAAGTAAGTTGGCTTGTTGTCGCTTACGGTAGACTCATCGGCAACCAGGAGCACTGTTTATGGGAGCGAAGGGATTTACAGGAAAACTGGAACTTGAACCGGTTAGGAAACGGCATAGATATGCGAGTACTCAAGCCGTTCTCCTATGAAGACTCCAATAGTCATTCACTAACGGCGAAGCCGGGATTCATCACGGACGGAACATCAATACCGCGTGCTCATCGAGGACAGGATGCCAAACGTCGACGGATCACTCACCATTCGTGCGAATAGGATTAAGTCGCCTAATCTAACGGGTGTCGACATGACCGGTCGCAGCTTTCGCTGAGGGAGAAGCGAATGCGATGCTCCGTAAACGCTTGTATCCATGGAAATACAAACCCAGGGACACGGTTCCGAGCAAAACTGAAAGAGGAAATCGATAATCCGGGCTTTTTATAACAAACGGGAGTAGTCCGACTGCGAGGGCCGGAGGCATGTGCAAATCGAAGAAACGCAAGATGCCGATAGAACATGAGAATGTGAGCATTACTGCCACGAAATTGGCATGAATGAAATAGTGGGCCAGAAGGCCGACGGATGCTGTGAGCAGACAGACCACAGGGAAGAGAACAGGTCGTTTCATCCATTCTGGTACTTCAGGATGCCCGAACAACTCATATGACATTACGATGAGGGGAGGGAAGAGAAGGAAGCGGAGATCCGTAACTTGAGCAGTTACTCCCAACGCGACGACAAAGACCATAAGAGCGAGACCCCAGAAGCGATCGTGAGAGATAGCTTCGAGGGAGTCTATAACCTTCGACTCGTTCGCTTCGTCCGGGGAGGACGAGTCAGCACGTGCAGCATAATGTTTCCACAAGAGAAAGAGCAGGACTAATACCGCGCAGTCTACAAAGATTGCGAGAGGGTATCGCCAGCTTCGTTCGCTTAACGCCATAGGGAGAACGCCAGCAGAGATCGCAGCTACGATCGTAGACTTCATGATCTTGATAATGACGATGCTAAACCCAACGATGAGCGTTATGCCGAGGGCGCCAAAGGCCAAATGATGCGTAACGAAGATGCCGACGACCGCAGTAAGGGTGGGCGTGAGGACAAGCCGCAAAGGCTGACTCCCCCATTTGCCACGGGGGCGACTCATGATGTCATGGGAAAGAGCTGCCAGTTCAGGAAAGAGCAAGAGCATAAAACCACTCGTCTGAGCGGCCAGAGCGATCATGCCCATAAAGACGACAGCGAGAAGTTCAGCGAAGGCCTGTATCGTTTTTCTGTTTTTAGCGATATCCAACGACAACCTCTTCTAATGTGGATCTCGCCTTGTTGCGTTCGGTATTCCGAACCCGGAACACCCTATACCCGCGGTTTTCAGAATCGCGTCATTTAAATGACCGGTATGAGCAACGGAGGCCGCGTATTGCAAAGCTTCGCATATCATCACCACCGTAGCCCTATTCCTTTCTATAGGTGTCGGCCTGAAAAAAATCAGGGAAAGAAACGTTCCCGCCGTTTGAGCGCCCGCCCGTTCCGTGGTAGGAGCGTTGGCCTTTGCTTGCAAAGTGTTCCTGTGATGGCTCGCCTAATATGAACCGATGGCGGTTCGGAACGCAGGTCAGATACCTAGATCGCTTGGGGGCCAGGTGCGTGACTCGGCTATTTCAATTCGATTTTGAAGCGTTCTGCGTTCGCCAACCTGGTGACAAGTCTTTCATGGAAGCCAGGCGGCAATTCCACGGAGAGTTCTTGCGCATCCAAAATAGACACATCGTGCATTTTGACCTGAAGGGTTTTGTCGTTTTCTGAACTCAACCCGAGCAGCTTTATACGTGCCAGAATCATATGATTGGTTCTCTCTTTCGCTGATTATTTGTTTGGTGTGTTAGGAATCTGACGTAGCCCCGTCGACCAGAGTTACAGCCATAGGGACTACCTCGGACAGAAATAGACGAAATCGCACCAAACAATCTCATAAGACAAATCCGCGAGACCTACTTCGACTAAATCTCCCGTAACGTATTCGCTTTCTGGAAGATGCGAGCTATTCTGATTTGACCTTGACCAAGAGCGAAGACAACTGCAGAAACAACCCGCGGATATTCTCGGCTCAAGACGATGGCACTCCGCCTTATTTACGACTTGCGTCTTCGGCATCTCTTTCTTTGAGCCTGTGGTCTTTCAAGCCCTTACGCACAAGATGTGCTGTCGCGAAATTTGCGAATCTGTCGATGCAGAAGGTGTTGCGCCTTTGCGCCGCGGTTACACACTGATTCCTGTTCCCACCTCGCGTATTTCATCCGAAATGTAGTACCTATCCGTTCCAGATGGAGATTTTCTCTTGGTTGGAAGCGGAACTCTCAGCTTTGGGTGGGGACGTGTCTCTTTAGAGTGAAGTTGACGACCACCATAGAAAGGTTGACTGAGCAATTGTCTGAGAGCCCCAGGCAATCAGGCTTGCATTAGCGAGTCTGTCCAGCGTGATCGCATGGACGGCATGCGTCGCTGACTTTTAGTATTCGAGTTTCAAGGAAAACTGAATCTGACGAGAGTTGCCATTCGTTCGATTGATCTGGCCAAAGCCCGATCCAAAGATGGTGTTCGACGGAAGCCCCATGTTCACGATGTTGAGCAGATTAAAAAACTCAGCCCTGAACTGCAAGCTCGTCAGGTCAGCTCCGGAACCTCGTTTCCCGATAGGAGTGTCCTTCACGAGAGAAAGATCGTAGTCGTAATAGGCCGGTCCGCGGAACGTATTCCGTCCGAGAGTGCCAAATCGACCAGCATTGGGGCCTGTTCCTCCCGGAACGTTAGTTGGTATCGAAAAAAAAGAAGCGTTGTTGCATCCGCGCCCGAAGTAGTCCTCTCTCTTCAGCCTCGCAGTAGATCGCGATGGCTTCGCGATTTGATCGGGCCGGTCCGCGTTTGCGGACCCTACGCCTGTTTGCTGTATTCCCGAATAGATTGTGAAAGGAGTACCGCCAGACACCGACGAGATGCTGATCAATTGCCAGCCGCGAGTAAGTTTACCGGTCACACGATCAAACGGGTGGATCGTGTAAAGAGGAAGAGACTGAGTGAGACTCAACGAAAAAGAATTCGTGATGTCAAACACTGACGGGCCGCGTTCCGGATGAGTATCGAAAGGATTCTGTGGCGCTGCCTGCGCAATTGCTCCCACGGTGCTGGTGGCAGAAGCCCCGCCTACGCTAGTGGCATCATCAATCAACTTCGACCAGGTGTAGTTCGCCTGGAAGGCAGGTCCGCCATGCGGAGTTTGACCTTGACCTGAAGATAGGCTTCAGAGGGTGGCGGTCGTCGAGCTGGATAAGGTCCCGAATCAAGGAAAAACGCCGAAACAGTGTGCGGAGATTAGCAGGAATTACCTAACGCAAAGGATTGGCGCTAAAGTTAGTGGGTCCATAAAGTGTCCGAATGGAGCGACGATACGAGGCTCATAGGTTAGGGAGCGCGTTCAATTAGCGAGGTACTTCCCGCGGGGTAACCACCGAATGAAGAGCCATCCCGCTCCGATAGCCTCTCCGTGGCCTGGAAAGAACAAAAGAATATGAGGACATAGGTCCCAGCACCCACAATCTGAGATATGCGAAACAACATGAATTCAAATTGAGTTCCCCCCGGCAGAGGGAATCAATCTCTTGTGGAAGTTGCACCTGACCCCGGGCTACGTGAGAACATCAAGACCAGGCGTGAGATGAGGATAAAGATAGCTAGTGTTGGAGAGCCTATCCTGCGCAATGCAGCGCGGGTGCTTCGTCCAGAAGAGATCGGCACGGACCGCATTCGCGAACTGATCGAGCATATGCGAGAGACTCTCGCCGATGCTCCAGGCGTGGGCTTGGCCGCTCCTCAGGTTGGGGAGTCCTTACAATTGGCAATTATCGAGGACAAGGCGCAATACCAGGCGACACTGACGGCAGCGGAGTTGGCGGAACGTGAACGGAAGCCGGTACCCTTCCATGTGCTTATCAATCCTGAGATCGAGTTGTTATCACCTCCAGATGTAAGTTTCTTCGAGGGCTGTCTCAGTTTGCCCGGCTATGTGGCGATGGTGCCTCGGGCACGAAGTGTGAGAGTTCGTGCTCTCAACGAAAGCGGGGAATCTGTACAGATCGACGCAGAAGGCTGGTATGCGCGCATTCTGCAACATGAGATTGATCACCTGAAGGGGACTCTATATATAGACCGTATGTGGCACCGCAGCTTCTCTTCCGTTGACCTTTACACTCGGCACTGGAAATCCGAATCGACCACAAAACTGGTCAAAAACTTCTGTCCTGACCTCTAAGAGTTGGAAGACATCTGATTTGACTCGAGTACATCGGCCGCCTAGTCGTGATTCGATATTGCGAAGCTGTGAGGGAGTGAGGTCGTGATCGAAGAGGACTAGTGAAGCGTTTGTACTGGCAACGACCTCAACAATTTCGTCGAGTTTGCCTTGGCCGACGAGACTGGAAGGATCCGGCCTCTGACGACGCTGAACGAGGGTAGCAGCAATGGTCGCACCGGCCGATCGAGCAAGCTCCTCGAACTCTGCGCGACTGGAATCGAAGTCGTCCGTAGAAACTGCATTGTCTGATAGGGCTTCCTCTCCGGCGATAACGGCAGCTGCAGAGCGAGCAAGTCGAGCGACTCCAGTAAGCTGCTTGCGCGTGCGAAGCTCGCCTGTGAACTCAACGACGACGATGACGGCAAGTTCATGCTGGGTCTGCGAGGTACGGAGTTCTCGAGCAAGGAGTGCCGCGTCCTGGGCCTTACTTGCTTCAACAAGACTACGACGGACTATCTTTCCGCGGTTCCGCCTTGATTGCGCTCGATCCGGGGTAGCTTCATGAGAAGCCTTCTTGCTCGTCAACTTTATCTCAATTCGAATTCAGGATTCCGACTGGCTCTCCTCATGATACTGAACGACGAGAACTCTTTCCTCTGTTTCTAACAGCAGTAGGAGAAGACGCCTCATGCCGATGGCCGATGCACCGCTCTCTGTATTCCCATAGACTCAAATCGTGTGTAACCTTGAGACCTTCTCAACGCGAGACTTGCGCATCTAGGTCTGTTCCGAACAACCGAGACCGACTTCAGTGGTCGACTAGCCGAAGGTACTTATTGATCTAACACATCAAACCGGTCCGGCATCTTGACAGAATTACATCAGAGATGGCCTCCTAAAGCATGGCGAAGAATAATAAGATTCACGACATTGGCGTCGCGAGTCAGATCGGAAAGTACAGCGACGCGGTTGAGTCGGCGTGTCCTGGGCGGCTCCTTTTTCTCTCCGGAACCCCTGGTCTCAGCTCAGATGGACAGCTGCCCGAGACCTTCGAGGGGCAGGCGGAACAGGCGTGGAAGAACGTATTTGCGCTCCTGGAACGGGCAGGAATGGGCCTTGAGCATCTTGTGAAGATCACTCAGTATCTGGTGCGGACTGAGGACCTCCCACTCTACCCACCTATTCGGGGTAAATGGCTGAAGGACAATCGTCCCGCGTCAATGCTGGTCATCGTCCCTGGGCTTGTGCGGCCAGACATTCTCATCGAGATCGAGGGCTACGCGGTAGCCCCCCTCGAAAAATAAAGAGCTTCATTTGTGTCGCTTCACTTCTTTGCAGGGCGTGAGACGGGTGTTACTCCAACCTGCTCGTCTTTGGTGTACGGATCTCCGTAATAGGGAAACACGTTGCGAATGCGACTCTGGTCCGGTGCGACTCCGTCGGCGAGCGGCTTATTGGCTGCGAGCGTCAATATGACGTCCATTGCATCGTCTGCGAGCGGCCGGCCATTGAAACCGGCAACGTCAAATGTTGCCGCCGTTCCAAGCTCATATGGCAATGTGACCGGACACAATCGACCGGCGATCTGTTTGCCGTATTCCGCAGGATCTGTGGCGGACCCCGCGTAGGCCGCCATCTTCTCTGAAAAATCCGCGATCGTCTTCGAGAACCTACTTACATCTTCAGAGGGCACAGATGCATTGAATTCCTCTTTCACCTGCTGAGAGTTCGGATCGTTGAAGAAGATGTGTGTGATGAGAGGCAAGCCCCAACGCGACACCTGCACCTCGGGTGCATGGCCATAAAGTGAGACGGTTGCCCAAGCCCGGACTTTTCCTTGTCCGATCATTTTGCTGGGCACCTCCAGAACGATGGCCGTCAAATTTCGTTTGGCGAAGAAGTTTTGCCGATGCAGAAACGCCTCGCCGTCGAACCTGTGTTCATTGTAAAAAGCCGTCATGAAGTTGTGGAGCGCAACGGCGTCGCCCGCGAAGAGTTCCGGTGCGATGCCGACATAGGAACGCACGCCAGACTTGGTCTCGACCTTACCAGTTTCACCCTCCAAGAGCAGATCGCCTGCGGCCCCACGAAGAGCGTCCTCGCCCGTTCCCATTCGCACCTGAAAGCTCTGGATATGTGTGTGCTCGTCACTATCCGCATGATGCGGTTCGCCGAAGCGAAATTTGAAGGTGACTTCTTCACGCGCGTCGCCGTTTAGGTCGAATCGGAATGCATAGAGGCCTTCGGGATGAAGGACGTCCGGAGCCGACAGACCCAAATCTGGATTAACGGTCATGGCCATCACGGTCGTCCCGGGAGCGCCTTCAAATAAATAAAAATCACAGACGTTGAGACTTGGGTCTTCTTTCGCGAGCTTGGTGTCAAAGTGGTGAGACATGGCGACTCCTTTGGTGACGGAATTTTGTTGATTGTTGCTGAGACTGAGACGCTGGCAAGGGCAAGAAATTACAGACAAAGTGCTCTCGAAATCGACCAATTATTTATTCTCTGTTTGAATGGGATTTAAATCATGCGTAGTTACCAAAAATTCTCCGCCAGCATCTAACTTCGACGTAACACTCCAAGGTGCTTCTCCAGGTCCCGCATGTCTTCCCGCTCCTACCTGATCACTGCTCTTCCGCGATCCGCCTCCTATCCTGAGGCGGTCAGAACACATTGGCGTGAGTATTTGATGGAGACGGCTGAAGTTGGCCTGCTGTTGATGTGCATCTGCTTTGCAGGCGCGCTTGTCTATAGTGAAGGGTCGCCTTTGCGGCACCTCTCGCTTTCACTCACGGCGAAGTCGTTTTTGATGGGTGGCATGGTCGCCGCATCGACCTATCTAATCATTCGGTCGCGATTCGGCCGCCGTTCCGGTGCCCACTTGAATCCTGCCATTACGCTTGCCTATCTATGGCTTGACCGAATCCACCGGTGGGACGCGGTGAGTTATGTGATTGCCCAGTTCGTAGGCGGCCTGGTGGGCGTATCGCTTGCGTACGGGATGTTGGGTAAACATCTGGCCGCTCCACCAGTGCGCTATGTCGTTACGCTTCCGGGGGACCACGGAAGCGCCGTTGCGTTTCTGGCAGAGTTTCTTCTGTCCGCGGCAGTGATGTGCGTAATACTTTTTGCAACGAACCGCCGCAAACTGACGAGGTTCAGTCCACTTCTCGTGGCACTCATCACGGTTTTTTATTATGTGCTCTGCTCATCGATCTCGGGTTTCAGCGTTAATCCGGCGCGTAGCTTTTCCTCAGCATTCTTTGCCTGGGTGTGGAAGGGGATCTGGATCTAATTTGCGGCACCTTCTCTTGGGATGCTGGCCGGCGCAGCGATTTATCTCCGAAGCATGGGCCCGAGAAGCGTGTACTGCGCAAAGCTATTCCACGATTTGAGTTCGATCTGTCCCTTTCCCTGCCATTTCGAGCAACTCATGGGGAACGACGGAGTATTGGATTCGGGTCGTGAACGCAAATAGGCCTCCATAGAGCACGATGGCGTCATTTTAGAGTCATCTGGTCCTCTTTAAATTCGCTAAGATAAACGAGTTGCCAAGACCCGGGGTGCGAGAATCCTCGATCGGACCTTTCGTCTTGATTTGGCTCGGTCAGAGAGAGGGGTGCCTCATGACCGACTTTGCCA
The DNA here is from genome assembly GCA_964658525.1 of uncultured Edaphobacter sp. Taxonomy (GTDB): domain Bacteria; phylum Acidobacteriota; class Terriglobia; order Terriglobales; family Acidobacteriaceae; genus Edaphobacter. The sequence continues at coordinate 35,786 of CAZZZG010000003.1, read as the reverse complement.
AGGGCGTTGGAGTTCCCCTGAGTACGGCGACACGCCTGGCCAGGTTGGTCGAGAAAGGGGTCATGTTTCGTGAGCGGTCCGAACAGGATCGCCGAAGAACCCGTGAAGCGGCCGCACCCAGCTAGGTTGAGCAAACAAACTCTATAGCGCGATTCCGTTTGACCTGAGCCGTGCGCCCATTCGTCATCGGGCACCGGAAGGATGCCGCTAGATGCAAAGTCCCCCAAAAATCCCCCGCAATAATAAGGTCCACAGCCGAGCGCACAGGAGGCGCGATACGCTAAGCTGAAGTGATAGGCTGATCGCCATGAAAAACCCCCTCTTTTGCGAAGTCGCGATCGATGATCGCTGCAAATTCGACGGCGTCATTTTTCTACTGGAATCGCCCGGCAAAAAGCCGTCGATGACGTACTCGCGAGCATCAACGGGGTTCGTGACTAGGTAAAAGAACTGTCCGATTTGCTCCAAGGTGGCTGATCTCAGGAGCGAGAAAGTAAGCATTTAGCCGTGACGTTCTAGAAGTAGCTGCCAGTACCCAACGTCTATCCAGCGGTCGAATTTCTTACCAACCTCCCTGAAATGAGCAATTTTCTCGAATCCAAACTTCTCGTGTAGCGCTACGCTGGTTTCGTTCGGAAGTGCGATACCACCGATGACTGTATGGAACTGTCCCTGACGAAGGTCGGTCAGCAGCGCACTGTAGAGTTGAGAGCCGATTCGCTTTCCAACCGAATCGGGATGCACATAGATCGTGGACTCGACGGAGTAACGATAGGCACACCGGCCTTTCCACTTGCTTGCATAAGCGTACCCCAGCAGCTGCTGTTCCTCTTCCCAAACAAGCCAAGGCAGACTCTGTAGAGTTTCCTGTATACGTTGCACCATGTCCTCGGGTGAGACCGGTTGCTCTTCAAATGTGATCTGCGTTTTTAAAATGTAGTGATTGTAAATATTGCAGATCTGTCCCGAATCATCCGTCGTCGCATATCGAATCATGTATTCACCAACCCTAAATAAGTGACTTCCTTAAGCGTTCACTGCGCTCTCTTTCTCAACGTATGGTTCCGCAAAATAGCGCCTACGCAAAAGAGATGCGCCAGTTCAACAAGCGAATGAAGGAGCTTGAGGCTGAAGAAGCGCGGAGACGAGGCAGCATATTGAGCAGAGTGATGCTCTTCTTTTCTTCAAGCATCGAACACGATGATGGATGAATGGACGGCACCAAGGCTCCTGGGTCGCAATGGCGTTGGGCTACGTTCAGGAGCAGCAATCGGCCCACATTACAGCGAAACATAGCAAAGGTAAACTTCGGGTGGGCCGTGCCTTCTCTCTTGCCTGCGCCGAACTACACGAACAGGCTTCGCCGCAGTATGCCAACCGCCCCGAGAACTCCCGTCGCAAGAAGCGCAAAGCTGGAGGGTTCTGGTACGGGTGACGTGTTGGAGACGGCCCACAAACCAGGCTCATTGAAATTGAATGCATCTGAACCCGTCGTTATGTTATAGGCGCTATCGAAGACGTACTGCCCCACGTTCTCCGTAAAGATAACGAGCGCCGAATCATAGATGGCAATATCCCATCCTATGATTTTGCCCGATGCATCGGTCGAGAATCCAAAGAAGGCAGTCGAGTTCACGTCGGAAAACAAATCAGAACCATCGCTAAAGCTGAAGGAGACGGGGGTGACTGGATCGACGTATAAGTTACTATCAAGTGGTGTTGCGAGGTCTAGTGACCCAGAGATTTTGCCTGAAGTAGAGTAACTTGGTCCGTCGATTGATGTGAAGTTGTTCCCAGTGTATGTCCAAACCGTCTCCGCAATAGCTGGAAGCGGCAGGATGAGTAAGGCAGAAGCTAAGAACAAAGACTTCAAGCGCATTGGAGTCCTCCGAGTCGTCTTGGGAAGGCGCGCATAGTCTACAGGCTCACAGACTTCACTGCAAGATTATGACCAGGGGCTTCGAGTGTGGTCAGAGCGGCGGCCAGAATGACGACGCCAAGAGTCAGCCTTGGCAAGCGGGGTTGGGCTGAGACTAGGAGTAGCCAAAGGTGATGGCCGATCCCAAGCCACACTGATCGTTGGACCAGATTCATTCTTCCGAACGGGAGATCGACGCGCTGCAAAACAAGATCACCAATGCCGATGAATCAACGACAGTTCCGGACGATTACGCCGCTATGAGACATGAACAGGAAAAGCAACGTCAACAGATCACACGGGCCAAATTATGGAGATGGCGACCGGCTACCTTTGCTACGACTCCCTCCTTGGAAAACACACGGCGGGCATAGGCGAACTCCTCAGACAGAAAGGCTACAACACCGCTTGGTTTGGCAAAGACCACCTTGCCCGATGTTCCCAGCGCAGCAAGGTGAAATGTCGTCTTGCCCAGGTCGATCCCTACCTGCTTCGAACTTTGCCGATCAACAGCAATTGCGTGATCTTGAAAATTCCGGTGTCTTAGAATGAGCTTTATGGTAAGTTCTCCTCTTCTGTTCTTGCCGGGTCGCAATGGTTCTGGACCTGAACACTGGCAAACGTTATGGCAGGCACGATCCCCCGGTGCATTGCGATTGCAACCCTCAGACTGGAGCAATCCGGAACTCGACGATTGGATGTTAGCTCTCGAGTGTGCGGTGGGAGCCTGTGCCGATCCGCCACTTCTCGTGGCCCACAGCATGGGATGTCTATTGAGCGTGTGTTGGGCAGCGAAGCACCAATCTGATAGGCCGATCAGAGGCGCATTTCTAGTTGCTCCGCCAAACTTTAAAAGGGATGGCTTTCCATCGCGGTCGTTCACTAATGTTCCGAGCTTTCTAATTCCTTGTCCCCTCCTAGTCGTGGCAAGTTCAAACGATCCTTATTGCCCGACCGAGGTCGCAAAGGAGATGGCCGATAAATGGGGCGCGGGGTTTGTCTGCGTCGGTGCTCGCGGCCATATCTCGACGGAACCAGGCAACGAAGATTGGCGGGAAGGCCTCGATCTGCTGGAAGCCTTCGCCTCTGGCATAGGCGTTCGAACCGGATTGACACATGGAACTCATATGAGCGTTGAGAGGAAGGAATCTGCGAGGTCGTGAAGAACCAATTTCCTTTGTCCTGCCATTTCTATTCTTAGCCACAATTCCCGTATTCGACTGCGCTGTCGGGGCTTCATACAAACCCATCACTCCGCAAACAAGACAAGCTCTCGAGGAGGTTCACGTCTGAGGCTCTCCAGCCGAGCCTCCAGATCGGAAGAATGGATCTCAAGCTTGTGTCCATCTGGGTCAAGGAAATAGAACGAATCTCCAGGACTTCGATTCTTCTGCCATGGGGTCACCCCGGCATCTCGCAGCCTAGCGACCGCGTCTCCAAATTCCTCCGCAGGAATATTGAAAGCTAAATGCGTATATTCGGGCAATGGCGCATTGCGAACAGCGGGATCGAGGCTTAGGCAAATCCAATCGCTTCCGGCTACCAGGTACGCGCCTTTGTACCAGCGGGCTACCGGACGGAGTCCAAGGTGGCCTGTGTAGAAGTTGAATGAGCGATCCAAATCCTGAACCGCCAGCGTCACATGATTGATTGCGTTAACCATGGATTTCATTAAAAGCCTTATCTCACCTTCAGAAACATCGGACAATGAATCTTAGACACAAGACCAGGGGCTCCAGTAGCGCGGAAGTGGGGGAGCGAGTGAATGCGGGAATGTTCAGGGCAGGCATTCACGATAGCTTCGAGTAAACGCGTGGAAATGCCGAGACTCAGTTTCTTGGAGTCATCGACATCGGCGAGGTTAAGTGAGAGTCAGAACTCCATTGTCGGCGGGTTTTTCACCAATGGAAAGCATGCCGTTGACTTGGACATCATCAGCCGGTTTCTCTCCTTAAACCGCAATTTACCAAGCAACTTTATCTGGAAAGAATTCTGCAAATAAGTCATCGTAATACGGCTTGAGTTGATTGAAGTCCGGCTTAGTATGACCCTTGGAATAGAGATCATACGGATTGAATTTCAGAACCCAGGGCAGCATCGCGCGGTCTTGGTCGTTGCAGAGATAGTCGTAGGCGCCGTGCCGATGCCAAGCGTAGAACGAGTGATAGCGCAGCATGTACAGGCTCTCCAACGGAAGGTAATTTTTCATGACCTGATAAATGTAGCCATCGTGTCCGAAGGACATCGTCACTTTATCTAAGCCACAGTTTTCTTCGTAGATGCCCAATTTTGTCTGGTAATGCGGGTTTTGAGAGTCGGGGTTGGCGTGGAAATATTCTGGAAAAACGACTGCGTCAGAATAAGCACAGCCTGTTGGGAAGGTATCCCCGACCACTCCCCACTGGGGTTCGCCATAGAGGCAAAGACATTTGCCGAGATCATGCACGAATCCTGTTGCCACCATCCAGCGCGGATGACCATCTTTCCGAATCGCCTCTGAGGTTTGGAGCAGATGTTCGAGTTGCGTCAAATCGGTGTCGGGGTCGCTGTCATCGACCAAAGTGTTTAGGAATTCGGCTGCTTCCCAAATGCTCTTTTCGCCACGCATGAGCCGAAAATATTGATGTTCTTTGTCCAACGCGTAAGCGTGAGTTTGGTAGGTGTGGTTTAGGCGGTAGAATTCGGCGACCCCGGGGTCGGCTTCTGCGTCATATTGGCGAAACTCCGTCTCAGACTTACCTTCCTTATATCGTCCTTCAAGGAACTCCTCCCATTCATCCATATCGGGGGATAATGGATTCTTGTGAGGCTCGGAGATTTGCGGTGTTGAGCTCATATGGCGCTCCTTTTGACGATCTACCAACGACGTTACCGCTAACTATAGCCAAAATAGAGATTCTCTGGCAAGATATTTTTGCAACGAACCGCCTCTGCGGGTGGGAGAGGTATCGATTCCTGGCAGTTGTCAGTCGGAAAGGTGAAATGCAATGACAAAGCGGTTGATCACCGGTACTGCAAATGAACGGGGCCGCAGAATTTTTGTTCAGCCCGCTGATGGATCAATGAAGCTGGTGAGCTATGGCCGCGTTCGGCTCGATAAATCTGATTCGAAGATTTGTTTCTCGAATGACGGTCAAGAGACAGGGCTGGTTTGCCTACGGGGTACATGTGTCGTATCTGTGAATGGTGATTTGTTCACAATGAAGCGAAACGATGCTTTATATGTCCCTAAGGGGTTGTTGATGTCCATCCACACGGAACAGACAGTCGATTTGCTCGAATGTTCTGCGCCGGTGGACGGCCTCTACTCCCTGCAGTTTGTTGCAGCTGAAAATGTTGAGGGCGACGAAAAGCTTCATTTCTTTGTCGGGATCGATGGCGCCCGCCGGGACATCAGTATCTTGTTGGGCAGCAATATTCAGGCTGGGAGGCTCATCGTCGGTATCACGCGGTCTCTGCCCGGTAACTGGACTAGTTGGCCACCACATGAACACGCCGCAATGCTTGAAGAAATTTACGTATACGTTGATATGCCATCACCAGCATTCGGATTGCAACTTGTTTATACAGATGAGATCGGCCCAGCACAGATTGAGGTTGTTCGCGAAGGTGACGCGGTACTGTTGCCTGCTGGCTACCATCCCAATGTCTCGATGCCGGGGTCATGCTTGAATTTTGTCTGGATCATGGCGGCCCACCGCGAAGTCGTGGATCGTCAGTGGGGCGTTGTGAGCTATGACCCTAGTTTCGTGTGAGGTCAGTGGTAAGTGTAAGTTCTGGCCCTCTTCGCTTACTTTCCGGTGCGGGGCTAGGATGTGAACCATGGTGATCTTCGGCACAGCGGGGCAGGGACTTAAGCAATTCATTGAACTCGGTACTGCCTTCTTACTTTCTGCATTGATCGGGCTCGAGCGCGAAGTTCGCCGCAAGAGTGCCGGACTCCGAACTTACACTGTTGTCGGCACGACCGCAGCTCTCTTTCTGCTTGTCTCCAAGTATGGCTTCACGGACGTACTTACTCCTGGTCAGGTCGTCCTCGACCCCTCTCGTGTCGCAGCCCAGATCGTTACAGGTATCGGCTTCATCGGAGCTGGGCTGATCTTCGTAAGAGAGGATCGAGTCAACGGCCTCACCACCGCCGCTACCATCTGGCTCGTCACCGGAGTGGGCATGGCCTGTGGCGCGGGTCTTCTCCTCCTCGCAGCTGCGGTCACCGCGGCCTACTTTGTGATAGCTTTTCTCTTTCCCAGGCTCATACGACTCCTCCCAGGATCACCCGTCTCCACGGAGCAAGACAACGACATCACCCACGACTAGCGTAAGAGGATCACGCCTGCATCTTGAAATTCACCAAGTCTTCAGAGCAACGGAAGATCAACACAGCATTTGGCCCCGTGCTCAACCGACATATCGAAAAAAATCTGACCACCGTTACGGTCGACAATCAACTTTGCGATCGAAAGCCCGAGCCCAGATCCACTGTACTTTGAAGTATTAGGCGAGTTGCTCGTAAAGAAACGCTCAAAGACCTGAGTAACTTCTCCGGTTGCAACTCCGGGGCCGCTATCGTGAACACAGACCCTTTGAAAGAGGCGGCCATCAGTGTCATGGCGCGAAAAACCAATATGAATTGTTGACTGATCGGGCGAAAACTTGACTGCATTATGCAGTACGTTCAAAAGCGCCACACGGACCAGACTGCGATCTGCAAACAAAAGTGTAGACCCAACGTCACCACGCTCCTGTCGCACAGTAATGTGCCGCTCTTCGAGTAACACCTCTAAGAGGGCGAGAATTTCATCAATAAGTTCAGTCAGAGAAAACGACGTGCTCGCCCCGTCGGACCGTGTCGTCTCGGCGCGTGCCAGCAAAAGAAGCCCGTCGATCGTTTGATTGAGACGGGTTGTTTCCTCAAGCATGCTGCCAATTGAATCCCGATAACCAGACTCACTGCGGCTCTCCTGTAGAGCGACCTCTCCTGTGGCACGGAGAGACGATAGGGGAGTGCGGAGCTCGTGCGCCGCATCGGCAGTAAATCGCTGTAGCTGAACGAAAGCCTGCTCCAGACGCTCCAGAAGATGGTTGAGCACCTTTGCCATATGGCCCAACTCGTCATGAGGGTGTTCAACTACGATTCGATCATTTAGGTTACTTGCCGTAATCGACTCGGCTCGGGCGGCCATCAGATCAAGGGGCAAAAGCGCTCTCTTTGCGATTCGGTAGCCCGCGAAGCCGGCCAAGATTAAACCGACGGGTGTCACCACTAAAAGGAGGAAGAAGAACCGCAGCATGCGGTCTTCTAGTGGCGCCATGCTGTAGCCAAGTCTGATTAGAACAAGCTTGTCTTTTATTGGATGGAGATGGCTTATGAGGAGAACGCGGGTACCGTCGCTGAGCCTCGTCGAACGTTCATTATAGGAATTAGCTCCTTCGTCGGGCCACGAAGCCCCGCCAAGAACCTGACCATGCAATGTCTCACTGCGATATAAAATTTTTCCAGAGAGGTCACGAATCTCCATGAGGCGATCCTCAAGCAGGCGTGACTGTGGGTGAGAATGGTAGTTCTCCTGCAGGTGCAGTGCTCCCCGCGGATCAAAGTACAGCAGACCTTCGACTGTTTCAACATCTTGGATCTCGTCGTGGTAGATCTGTCTCTCAAGCAGCACATACTGGAAGATGATTACTGCTGCGATGTACACGACAAGTATGCTGGCCAAAATCGCGACAAACCATATGGCCAGTCGGGTACGAATATTCGCGGGGCGAGTGAATATCACTGTTCCGGCTCCCGAAGAATGAATCCTACCCCGCGGATTGTGTGGAGGAGCTTGACCGGAAAAGGATCGTCGATTTTTCTGCGGAGGCGCGTCATCTGCACATCAATTACGTTATCGATGGGGGTGAATCGTGATACTTCCTTCCAGACATCCTTAGCAAGCATCTCTCGCGAAACTGCATCATTTCGATGGTTGAGCAGATAAAGAAGAAGATCAAACTCACGCGTCGTAACGTCGATAACACTGCCGGAACGGCTGACCGTTCTTGTTTGCGCGTCGAGGGTCAAGTCTGCCAACTTCAAGGACGGGGAACGCTCGGAAACGCCGGTGCTACGGCGCAGCAGCGATGCAATGCGTGCCACTAGCTCAGGGAAGGAAAAAGGTTTGCCCAGATAGTCATCAGCTCCGGCGTTCAAACCCGTAACGCGATCATCGATAGAATTATGTGAGGTCAAAATCAGAACACGAAGAGTAAGAGAGTGAGCACGAATCTGCGCAAGGATTTCAAGCCCGCCCCGCTGAGGTAAGGTGAGGTCGAGCACAACAAGGTCCGGATTCTTAGCATGCACGAGAAAAAAAGCTTCTTCGCCGGTGCGAGCGAGGATGGTCTCGTAGCCTCCGCGTTCCAAACCCGCTACGAGAGCGTCCGCCGTCTTCCGGTCGTCTTCGACGATCAGGACTCGGCCGAGTTTAGGCTTATCTTGCACAGCAATCTCCATAATGATGATTTCTTAGGATTGCCGTCAGGGCAAGGGGATGGGTTGTGATGTAAGGAAAATGTAAGTCAGGTGTAAGGGGCTTCCATGATCCACTCTGTCTGTCGCCGGTACTACCGGCATGCGGAGTGAAGATGAAGCCAATCTTGTTTACAGTAATCGCCGCGTTCTCGGCACAGCTCGCTGCGGCGCAGGCCCCAACAACTCTATTGTCGCCCAGAACAACCCTTCCAATTAACTTTGATCGAGGCATTGATTCAAAGCATGTTCACGTCGGCGATGCGATCTCAGCAAAGACAACTCAGCCCGTTCATCTATCCAATGGACAGGCTATACCTGCAGGATCCAGGGTTACAGGGCATGTAACGGTGTCAAGCGCCTTCGTCTTTGATGCAACTCCGTACGCCAAGCAGCAGCAAGGCGTACTCGCAATCCACTTTGACTCCATCGACGATCAGGGTAAGAGCCTGCCATTGAACGTATATGTTCGCGCTCTCGCCGATCCACTAACCGCGTGGGCAGCGAGAACGCCGAAGGCCAATGACGAAGACCAACTCGGCACGGTGACTCAGATTGGCGGAGACTTGGTGACGCCATCCCAGAAGGGCGTGATGTCGCAGGATGGAGACATCGTGGGGTATCAGAAACGTGGCGGCATCTACGCACACCTGATCTCAGCATCTGGTAACAGCCCTGACAGTTGTGACGCAAGCGACACCGAGGAGTCCATGGGATTGTTCTCTGCGTCGGCATGTGGACTATACGGGTTTGCCGATTGTGCCCTCATAGGTACTGGAAAGACCGGAGAACATTCAACCTTGACACTGGTCTCCCGACGCCGCTCACCAAAGCTATGGGCTCATAGCACTGCGTTGCTGGAAGTGCTGCCGGGAGAAGCTGGCCTCGTTTCCGAGTAGCGGCAACCCATAAGAATGGAGCCCTGAGTCGGGGGCTCCAATTCTTGCTATTCAACCTAGAGTGCTGACACCTTGGAGTTTTTTTTGATGCTCAAAGCAGGTCCTGCGATGAAGGTCACCGTGCATCTGAACCAGGATACCGGTTCGGCACGGGGTTTTCTTTATGATGACATTCTTCAGTTCCTCCAGGATCGCGGTATCGATGGAGCAACCGCATTGCGCGCCCACGCCGGTTTTGGAGCGCATCAGCGCTTGCATAGTAGGGACGCTGGGTCAGTGGTCGGAGAACATCTCTCTGTGCTCGTCTACTTCGTTGACGAAGTCGCCAAGGTAAAAGCCATTTTGCCAGAGCTACTAACGATGGTGACCGACGGGCTAGTCGAGGCTCATCCGACAGAGGTTCTAAAGAGCATCACCACAGCTGAAAAGGTTCTGTCGTAATGGGTCGGAGATACAAAACTTATTTAGGGAGCATTTTGCTGTTTTTGGTCGGAGCTGCAGGGTCTTACGGACAAAGTTCTCAGACCACACCGAATTCGCATTCCCCGGAAGCGGCATCGGCATCTACAACGTTGACGCTTGCTCAGGCAGAGTCGATCGCGATTGCGAATCAGCCCAGGCTTCTGGCAGCACAACTACGTACACGGGCTGCAGGGCAAAGAGTTCGCGAGGCGCGTTCAGGTCTTTTTCCCACGGTTGCCTTCAATGCAACCGGCGCCGCTGTCGCAGACACGGGCACATCAACCGCCGCAGGGGCGCTGACGACCTCTTCGATCTCAGACAGGTTCGCTTATGGCGGAAACCTCGTTCAGCTAGTGACCGACTTCGGCAGAACGAGCGCTTTGGTCGGAGCGCAGCGCTCTCTGGCTGATGCGCAGAAAGCTATGACAACATTGACTGCCGCTCAGATTCGTCTAAGTGTCCGCAGCGCCTACTTCCAGGTTATGGGCGCGGAGGCCGTGCTCCACGCGGCAAGGGAAGCTCAAGGAAACCGTCAGTTGATTGTGCGCCAGATTAGCGCACTTGCTGGCAGTCAACTGCGCTCAACGCTCGACGTAAGCTTCGCAAGCGTTCTTGAGAGTGAAGCGGAGCTCGCTGTGGTTCGTGCCGAAAGTTCCGTGCAGCAACAACGCACTCACCTCGCCACTGCGATGGGCCAGCTGCAACCTGTCACCGCAACACTCGTCGCAGAACAACTTTCATCTCAGCTTCCGCTGGATCCATCATCGTTCTTGGCTCAAGCCGACTTGCAGCGTGCAGATTTGAATGCAGCCATCTCTCAACAAGATGCGGCATCCCGCTTCGCCGAATCAGAGCGGCGGCTCAGTTACCCCACACTGAACGCGCTTGGTGTTGCGGGGCAGATTCCCTTCCACGACCGCACGTTGCAGGGAAACTACGCGGCAGCCGGATTCAATCTAAGTATTCCAGTTTTTAATGGTGGCCTTTTCGCAGCACGTCGTACCGAAGCAGAACTTGAGTCCAATGCCCGCACACGCGACGTGGAAGAAGTGAAGCTGGAAGTGAACGAACAGGTCCAGAACGATTGGTCGCAGGCGATGGAGGCATATAGAAGTCTCGACGTCTCCACTCGTCTGGTAGCACAGAGCAAAGAGTCACTGCGATTGGCTCAGGCCAGATACCAGGCAGGCCTGGGCAGCATCGTGGAACTCAACGAAGCGGAACTGAGCGAGACATCCGCAGAGATCAACGCTGCCGGAGTGATGTACACCTACCTTACCCGACGTGCGGAGCTTGACTTCGCCGCGGGACTTTTGAACTAGAGGATCTACTGCCATGCCAGCCTCCTTACGAGCCGTCCTATTTGGCGTAACTGCAGCAACCCTGTCTAGTTTCCTGATCGCCTGTCGCCAAACCACGACGTCGGCTGCCGAGCAACCAACGGTGCCGACCGCAACCGCTCGGCCTGCAAACCTCACCAACGAGCTTGTCCTCACGGCCGAATTCACGCCATATCAGGATGTTGACGTGATGGCGAAGGTCGCGGGCTACGTGAAGAACATACGAGTCGACATCGGCGACCACGTTCGAGAGGGTGATCTCCTGGCAACCCTCGAGGTTCCCGAGCTACAGAACGATATGGCCAAAGCCTCCGCGGGAGTCGCGGCAGCTCAAGCCAACATCACCACCGCGCGGGCTGCCGTCACTCGTGCTGAAGCGGGAGAGAACATTGCACACCTCTCTTTTCAGCGTATACAGGATGTCTCCGTGAAGCAGCCTGGACTGGTGCCCAGGCAGGAGGTAGATGTCGCCCAGGCTCACGATCTCGAAGCCGCAGCGCAGCTTGCGAGTGCTCAATCCGCGCTGCGGAGCGCTCAGGAGATGTTGACCCAAGCGGAGTCGGAGCACCAACGGACAGTTACCATGCTTCAATATGCTACGATTCGGGCTCCGTTCACCGGTGTAATCACAAAGCGATATGCAAACACAGGCTCGATGATTCAGGCGGGTATCTCCTCGCAGACGCAGGCGATGCCTGTTGTCCGTCTGGCGCAAAACAACTTGTTGCGGCTCACCCTGCCTGTGCCTGTCAGTGCCGTGGCCGATATTCACAATGGAAATCCCGTCGAAGTGAACGTCACCACTCTCAACCGGACCTTCGCCGGAAAGATCACGCGGTCCGCAGACTCGCTGGAAACGTCTACGCGCACAATGGACACCGAAGTTGATGTTCCGAACTTAGACGGTTCACTTGTCCCTGGGATGTACGCCGAAGTTCATCTTCATCTGGCAACCCATCCAAACGTGTTGAGCGTCCCGGTCGACGCTGTTGAAGGACTTGGCACAACCGTGCAGCACGTTTACCTCGTTCACGAAGGTCGTCTCCACCTTGTGCCAGTAACAGTAGGACTGCAAACTCCTGGTCGCGTTGAGATTCTTTCGGGCTTGCACGCGGGAGATCAAGTCGTCGTAGGACGACACAGTGGCCTGTCCGAGGGAGAAGTCGTAATTCCCCGCCAAGTTTCGTACGAGGCCGAAGACAGTCCAAGTTGATCCTTAAAAATCCCCTCTCAAAGTAAGGAATTCTTTCACTATGTCGGGATTTGCCATACGCAACCCCTATCTAATTCTGGTCGTCTGTTTTCTTGTAATGATTCTGGGTACAGTAAGTACGGCTGATATGCCGGTGGACATGTTCCCGCCAGTGGATCTTCCGGTCGTTGCAGTGGCAACGTTCTACTCCGGTATGCCGCCGCAGCAGATCGAAACCAACATCACCTATCACCTCGAACGGCAGTTCACACTCGCAAGCGGTATCGACCATATGGAGTCTCGGTCGCTACCCGGCGCAAGTCTGATCAAGGTCTACTTTCGCGCCGGGATAAATCCTGACGCTGCGGCAGCATCAATCTCTACTCTCGCGATGAGCGACATGCGCGACATGCCCCCCGGTACTTATCCGCCGATTGTCCTCAAGCAGGATGTTTCAAGCCTTCCCGTTGCGCTGGTTACGTTACGGGGAACCGGTCTGGATGAGAGCACACTCAAGGATGTAGGCCAGAACTTCGTTCGCAATCAACTGGCCGGGGTGCCGGGCGCATCAGTTCCTCAGCCCTTCGGTGGTCGCTGGCGTCAGATCATGCTCTACACCGATCCGTTCAAGCTCGAAGCAAATCAACTTAGCCCTATGGACGTCGTTCGCTCTGTCAATGAGGCAAACGTCATACTTCCTGCTGGTGACGTACAGATCGGTCGCTTGGACTACAACATCTACACAAACTCCATGCTGAAAGGCCCAGACGACATCGCCCAGGTGCCGCTAAAGATGGAGGGCCAGTCGCCCGTGCGTGTTGGAGATGTAGCGGTTCCGAAAGACGCCTTCGGACTCCAGTACAACATCGTCCGCGTTGACGGAGATCGTGCAGTCTATGTCCCGGTCTTCAAACAAGGTGGTGACTCGAACACGATTGCCATCGTCAACGGCGTAAAAAAGACGCTCAAAAAACTGTATGACGTGCCGTCCACTCTCGAGACGAAAGTTGTCTTCGATCAATCTCGCTTCGTAAAGACGGCGATCGAAACTCTGATCCACGAGGGCGGTATAGGGCTTTTTCTGACCTGCCTAATGATCCTCGTATTTCTCGGAAGCATGCGGGCCACACTCGCCGTATTTTTTTCAATCCCACTCTCAGTCCTTACAACCTTCTTCGTACTGCACTTGGCGGGCAGTTCGATAAATAGCATGGTCCTTGGGGGCCTCGCACTGGCTCTTTCTCGATTGATCGATAACTCCGTCGTTGTGCTCGAAAACATCTTTCGCCACCTCGAAGGAGGCGAGTCCCCCAATGTCGCCGCAGAGAAGGGTGGAAGAGAGGTCGCCTTACCTGTTCTGGCGGGAACTCTTACCACGGTGGTCGTCTTCTTTCCGGTCACGCTTCTCTACGGCGTCAGTAAGTTCCTATTTTCGGCTTTGGCTCTTGCTGTTGTCATTTCACTTTTCGCTTCGTACTTTGTTGCTCTTACTGTCGTCCCGTTATTCTGTGCTCGATTCATCAAAAACTCGCATGAGGATACCCCCGCCGTTCCAGCGATTGAAGAGAAAAGCTCACTCCCGTCCAAACAGCCAGGATTCGGAGAACGTTTCAATGCGAAGTTCAATATTGCTTTCGAAGCAATGCTCCGCCGTTACAACGAACTTGTTGAGCGTGTCCTCTTATGGCCGCGAGCGACCCTGGCTATTTCTGGAATCTTCTTTCTCGTCAGCCTGGCGCTGTTCCCTTTACTTGGCCTGTCCTTCTTTCCAAGGACCGACCCAGGGCAATTCGTAATCAACTTCAAGGCCCCTTCTGGAACGAAGCTCGAAGCGACGAACGAAGAGACGACAAGACTGGAGAAGATGATTCGCGACATTGTCTCCAAGCACGACATGGGCATGATTGTCTCCAACATCGGCCTCGACCCCGGATTCTCTTCCCTATACTCGCCGAACTCAGCGATGCATACGGGTTTTATGCAGGTGGCCCTTCAGCCGGATCACAGTACTAACAGCTTCGCCTACATCGACCAAGTAAAACGGAAGATGGCAACGGATATGCCCGAATTGCAGGCCTTCTTCTCGACGGGTAGCTTGGTAGACGCAGTACTAAACATGGGTTCCCCCGTACCCATGGACGTTCGTGTCACAGGAACAGACCTGACCGGGGACTACGATCTCGCTCAAAACATCGCAGCCCGTATCCGTGGCGTCCACGGAGTCGCCGACGTTTATATCCCCCAAGATATCGACTACCCCTCTCTTCAACTTACGATCGATCGTACCCGAGCAAGCGAACTCGGGATGACGGAAAAAGAGGTGGTCTCCAACGTCATCACGGCGCTTACCTCTAACGTCATGATCGCTCCAAGCATCTGGATCGATCCAAAGAGCGGCAACAACTATTTCCTGACGGTCATGTACAAAGAGGGCCAGGTCAAGTCGCTCGAAGACCTCAAAGCGATTCCCTTGCACGGGAAAAATGTCCCCCAATCCACCCGGCTTGACATGGTCGCCTCCATCAAGCAATTCAACGCTCCAACAGAACTCGATCACACTCAAATTCGCCGATACGTCGATATCTACGTTCGCCCGCAGCAAGAAGATCTCGGTCGCATCGCTACCAGCATCCACAATATCCTCGATTCAACCCAGACTCCACACGGCATCGAGGTCAAACTGATGGGCAGCGTCGAGTCGATGAATGCATCTTTCCATAGTTTCGCAATTGGCCTCATCCTGTCGGTAATCTTGCTTTACCTGATCCTCGTCGCGCAGTTCCGATCCTTTATGGATCCCTTCATCATCCTGCTTGCACTTCCACCAGCCATAACCGGCGTACTCATAGCCCTCTTGCTGTGGGGCACTACTCTGAACGTCATGTCACTAATGGGTGTGGTGATGCTTGCTGGCATTGCCCTCTCGAACAGCATCCTTATCGTTGAATTCGCTCATCACCTCATGAACGAAGGGATGTCCGCACATGCAGCTATCGTGGCCTCCTGCCGCGTTCGTCTCCGCCCAATACTGATGACATCACTCGCAACGGTCATCGGTCTACTGCCAATGGCACTCAAGCTGGGAGAGGGAAGCGAAGCCTATGCCCCCCTGGCACAAGCCATCATTGGTGGTCTTACGCTCTCCGTTCTCCTTACAATCTTCCTTGTTCCTGCCGGATTCCTTCTGGCCTATCGTCACGGCGATTCGAAGACTGGAGACCAACTTCACGCAGGCAAATAGTCAGAATTGCCAAACGAACAAAGATACACGTGCGACAGATTTTGCCACTGGCGGTTCCTTACATTTTCCTTACATTTTCCACGGCACGCAATATTTGCCAATCTCTTCGGTCAGAATTCAAAGAACGGTTGTATTCGAGAGCTTTCCATATTGGAAGTCTAAGAACGTACATATTCCAGATGATCTCGGTGCAGCGTCAGCCGCGACGCGGCTTTTCTGGAGGCCTATGATCACGAAGTTGAAACTGGCTGCAATCATCACCCTGTCAACCGCATTTACATTGCTTTCCCAGGCACAAAATCCTGCCTCAACCTCCAACCACTCTGCTTCTGCTCACAAGCAGGCAACGAGGAAGGGCGCCCCCTCTGTCGAAACTCAGATCCGCGAGATGCGTCAGGATCTCCAACACCAGATCGACGCATTGAATGAAAAGCTCGCGGCAAAAGATGCACAGATCGAAGCGTTGCAAGTCCAGAATCAAGCTACTCAGCAGACAGCAACGACCACTGCAGCCAAGGTATCTAGCGTCGACAACGCAATGCAGCAGAACTCCACCGCGGTAAACAGCCTTCAGGCTTCTGTCACGGACTTGCGCGAAAAAGACGTTGCAGCGGTAAGCAGCGTTCGGCAGATCCAGCTAGGCCAGGAAAAGCTTCAGAAGAGTGTTGATGAACCTGTCGCTCTCCACTACAAGGGCATCCTCATCACCCCCGGTGGGTTCATAGCTGGAGAAAGCATATGGCGTCAGAGGGCAATGAACGACGATATCTATACCGCTTTCAACACAACTCCCTATAAGAACTCTGGGGAGGCTTACACAAGTGAATGGGCTCCAAGCGCTCGGGCCACCCGACTCTCCACACTCTTTAGCGGCAAGGTTCCATTCGGAACGCTGAATGGCTTCTTCGAGAGTGACTTCCTCTCCGCAGGCACAACCTCCAATAATCTTCAGAGTAATAGCTACACTCTTCGCGTACGACAGGCGTGGGCTCAAGCAGTCGATGGACATCTTAAGTTCACCGCCGGACAGATGTGGACTCTCATGACTGAAGACAAAAAATCGACTGACGCAGGAACCGAAATGGCACCTCTGATCTTCGATCAGAATCTCCACGTCGGTGATACCTATCTTAGGCAGGCCGGATTCCGCTTGCAGGATTCCATCACGCCAAAGCTTACCCTTGCAGTGGCGTTAGAAAATTCACAATATCAATTCAGCGCTTCGAATGCGTCACCGAATTTTTTCTTTGGGAATGCCGGAGCTGCTGGCGGTCTGAACAATCCAAGCGCAAACTACACCAATCAGGTTGCACCGGATGTGTTGGTCAAGGCCGCATATGAGCCAGGTTACGGTCACTACGAAATTGGAGGTGTCGTCCGCTTCTTCCGCGATCGCTATTACCCCACGACAACGACGGCAGCCGGAGCACAGAACGATACAGTAGTTGGCGGCGGCTTCGTCGCAAACGCCCGATTCCCAGTCACTACCAAGCTTGACGTGGGGCTGCACGTGCTAGCGGGTGATGGAACAGGCCGCTATGGAGTCGCTCTGCTGCCGGATGTAACGGTTCATCCGAACGGTACTCTTGTTCCGTTGCGCAACGCCCAAGGGCTTCTGTCCCTCGAGTTTCATCCGAACAAAAGGCTCGATATCTTCGGATACGCAGGTTCAGAGTATGTTCAGCGCACCTTCTATGTCAGCGGTACCGGAACGCTCGTAGGTTACGCTCCTACGAACGGAAACAATGTTGGCTGCGGGACCGAAGCAGTACCGACAGCTGGGACTGGCTACGCTCCCGGAGCGAGTCCGTGCCTTGGAGCAACCAGAGACATCTCCCAATATTCGGCAGGTTGGGTGTATCGCATCTACAGTGGCCCGGCAGGCAAACTCCAATACGGCGCGGCATACAGCTATCTGGCTCGTAATGGATGGACGGGAGTCGGTGGCGCACCTAAAGCTACCAACAACTTCGTCTACACCAGTTTCCGCTATTACATTCCATAATTGAAAATGGCCGCAAATCTATCCATGCAAAATAACGATTGTTCCAAGGCGCGCAAGCGGATCATGGTTCTGCCCGGTCGAGGTGGTGATTCCTCAGTCATCACTGAGGCCCTAGGCAACGGAGCCTTTGACCTTAGATTCGTCTCGGACCTGCCACAATTGGCGAAATCGCTGCTGGAATTCAAGCCCGCACTGCTTCTACTGGAGATTGATTCTTGGAGGCAGCAGACGAGGGATTTGCTATGTAAACTCGCGGACTTGAAGAACACTCAACCATTTCGGAGAGTCATTCTATCGGAGGCTGCCACCGTAGACGATAGGGTTAGTGCCCTTGAGCTTGGCGCTGACGACTTCCTCGCCAAGCCTATCTCGCCCCGAGAACTTCTGGCCCGTCTTCAGGCGGTTCTTCGTGCAGACACAAGCTTCGCAGTTGAAGAGGACATTAGATCTTTTGGGTCACTCTCTCTTTATAGGGGTCTCATGGAAGTCTCCGTCGGTAATGACCGAAAGAAACTTAGCCTCACCGAGTTCAACTTGCTCTCGTACTTCATGGACTACCCGGGGCAGGTTCTGAGTCGCGATCGCCTACTCGAGAACGTCTGGATTCCTTGGGAGATCGAGGATCGTCGAGTTGTGGACGTATACGTGCTACGTCTTCGCCAAAAGATCGAAGAGAGTGCGTCGCATCCGAGCAGACTTATCACTAGACGTGGAGAAGGATATTTACTGGTAGATCCCTTCTGTAAAACGTAGAGCCGGAAGTTTAGCCTCGATCCAAGTCGTATGTTGCGATCGTCAAAGTTCCGCCGCCTTTCGTTAGAGAACTATATCCGGCTATAACGTGCGAGAGCGAACAAGGGATCACGTTCACCGCGTGAACAAAGAACTCTGTCTTGCACAGAAGTCCGCCCACACATCTCGTTCTTTGCGAAGATCGACTGAGGAGTTTTCTTTCCTCTTTCCCCTCAATCACTTCACCGCTGTCGTTATAGTAAATGCTTATTAATGCGTTTATCTACAACAACTTGAAGGACGCAATCTTTCGCTAAAGTTAGCGGTAAACTTTTCTGTTGACACCAACATTGTGGCTCAAGTAATGTTCGCGCGTCCCAGAAATTGTCTATCTAGTTTCAATCAGCTGATCATCGGGGCACTCCCGAATCGATGAGGCAACCGACGCTAAGGTTTGGAGATGTTCGCTATGGATAAGAGAAGCAAAAACTCGGTTATCCGGATGCTCGGACTGCTGATATTGGTTGCGACTTTCCTACTCTACGTGGGCGACGCACACGCTCAGTTTGGCTCCGCCTCGGTGCTAGGCTATGTTCGTGACAACAGCGGCGCGGTAGTCCCCAACGCCGTCGTCAAACTTAGCAACATTGCCACCGACGTCTCTCTGACTGCGAGAACAGACAACGACGGGAAGTACGAATTTAACTCGGTTCCCATCGGAGATTATCAGATCTCAACCGAAGCTCCCGGTTTTCGAGGAGCGAAGACCGACACTTTCAACCTCTCGACTGATTCGCGCCAGCGAGTTGATATTCAGGTCAAGCCAGGCGAGGTAAATCAGGTAGTTGAGGTTGGAGCCGCTGCTCAACTATTGGAGACTGAGACTAGTTCACGCAGCCAGATCATCGGTCAGAGGGAAGTGGAGAACTTACCGCTTAACGGACGTTCCTACGCGGACTTGGTATTGCTCACGCCCGGCGTTCGTAAATCAATGCTCGAGAACCAGACTGCTTCCAGTCGTGAGGCGGCATTTAACATTAATGGACAACGCTCGGCATTCAACGAGTTCCTGATTGATGGCTTAGAGAACAGCAACTATGGCACGTCGAATCAAGGTTTTGAAGATGAGAATATCGCTCCGTCTCCCGACGCTGTTAGCGAGTTCCGAGTCGAGTCGAATAACTATTCGGCAGAGTATGGCCGTATGCCAGGAGCGGTAATCAACGTGTCTACCCGAAGCGGGTCGAACGATTATCACGGTGCTGTGTGGGATTACATCCGCAACACCGATTTGAACGCTTTCGGTCCTCTTCAAACGGCGACTGGTAACAAGCCTGGTCTGATTCGCAACCAATTCGGAGCTACAACGGGTGGACGCATATTCCGCAACAAGACGTTCTTCTTTGCCGATTACGAAGGCGTGAGACAAATCTTCACTTATCAACAGGCTGCCGTGACTCTGCCGGATTCCGAACAGCGAGCAGGGGTGTTTCTTCTGCACAGAGTCGATGGAACAACTGCTCCTATCCCCCTCTATAACCCCCTCACGGGTGTTACATACACCTCCGGAAATGTTGCGTCCGGATCAACGCCGTTTGCTCTTGCCGTCCTGGCGGCGCTTCCGGCCAACAACGTCACCGGTGCCAATGGCAGTACCGCACCGGCATATAACAACATTACAAATAACTACAGCAACGCACCGCGCGGAACGATCAACGATGACAAGGGCGATATCCGAATCGACCAGAGTTTCACGAAATGGAAACTCTTCGGACGCTACAGTGAACATCAGACCGAGATCTTTGATCCCCCCACCGTGGGCGGTCCTGCCGGCGGTAATGCTAACTCGAACGTAAACATTCAGAATCGCCAAATCGCTGGCGGCGCTACTTGGATTATCAGCCAGAACAAATTACTGGACATTCGTTTTGCCTGGACACGCAACGTTGGCGCCAAGACCCCTTATACCCAAGGACAGGCATCGCTACTCGCCGAAAACGGTATCACGGACGGACTACCGACTGATCCTAGTTTGGTCCGCAGTCTGAATGCGCAGTCGATCATAGGGTTTACCCAACTCGGAAACCAGCCGTCCAGTCCACAGTTTCAAAATCCGACGATCTATAACCCCAAGGTCAACTTCACGTGGGTCCTCGGCCGTCATTCAATGAAGTTCGGCTATGAACAACAGTTGATCCATACTGTCGTGAATGATTTCAATCCCAGCTATGGTCAAGACAACTACTCAAGTCGGTATGCGGCCGGGCCAACTGTTGGCGGCGTACCATTTTTCCCGAACTGCTCCGCCAGTGTAACGACTGCCTGTAATCCCACGGATACCGCTGCTGGCAACTCGACTTCTACCCAGATTCAACAGGCCCAGGCTGTCGCCGATTTCCTCTTTGGTAACCGTTCCTCCTATGCACTCACCAACTACACAGTTGTGAACTTGCGACAGCGTTATTACGCGGGCTATTTCCAGGACGATATGAAGGTTACGCCATCCTTAACGCTAAATATGGGGCTGCGTTATGAGATTATGACCCCGCAGTTCGAGCGTGATAATCGCTTAGCGAATTTCAGCCCGTCGACCAATACACTCATACCGGCCAGCAATGGCAGCCTTTATGACCGCACCCTGGTGCACACGCCGACCAACAATTTCGCGCCACGCTTCGGATTCGCAGACAGCCTTGATCCAAAAACCGTTCTTAGAGGGGGGTACGGCATTGTCTACGTACAATTCAATCGTGCTGGTGGAGAGAACAATCTCACGTACAACGGTCCGGACGTTGTAAACGCCACGGTGAACAATAACAACTCTATCTATCCAACCGCGGCTAGTCTTTGCACCAACGATACGCAGGTCCAGACACTTTGCTTCCGTCAGACACAACAGGGTTACTCAAACATCCTCACTAGTCCTGCGTACTTTAATCCTCTGAACGTCACGTCACGCTACATTGATCCCAAGTTTAAAACAGGCTACGTGCAGAGTTTCTTCCTTGATGTTCAAAGGGAACTTCCAGGTGGCATCCTGTTTGATATCGCTTACGTCGGCAACAAGAGTACCCATTTGCAGATCTTGGCCGATTACAATCAAGCGGCCCCCTGCCTCACCGCCACGCCGGCTGGGTGCGCCACGTATCAGAATCGGCGCCCCGTACCCACCTTCGGTGACATTGAAATAGCTTATGGCGGTGGTCCGGCGAACTACAACTCGCTGCAGATCAAAGGCGAGAAGCGGATGGGCGGGCTCTATTTGCTCAATTCCTTCACCTACAGTCGAGCATTTGATCTCGCCTCCGGGCACTTGGAACAGAATAATGGAGATACCTCGCGAGTCAACTTCGCCAACCCTCGAGGCGATTACGGTCCTTCCAGCTATGATCAGCCGATCGACAATACTACTTCAATCGTCTACGACCTTCCATACGGCCATGGCCGCCAATTTGGTGCCAAATCTAATGGATTTATGAATGCTGTTCTGGGAGGATGGCAGGTTACTGTTATCAATACGATCACAAGCGGTCTACCTTTCAACATCATCTATTCAGGTTCCTCGAGCAGCACCACCACAGCGCTTCTCAATGGAAGTAGTGGTTCTACGATTGGCCAGCTGTTCAGTACTGATCTGGTCAATTTGCGTCCTCAGCACATAGCGGGCTCGCCTCTCAAAGGTACTAAAATCACGGCGCTTCCAACCAGCAACGTCAACGGTGTCACCAAAAGCCGTGGGCTTAGTGGCTATCTCCCTGGAGCTGGCAACTACACCAGCTACGATTATCCATCTTTTACTCGTTACGGAAACACCTCTGCTTTTGGTAATGTTTCGCGCAACAGCCTTCGCTCATATGCGTACTACAACACTGATCTGGGACTCCACAAGCAATTTCCCTTGGTAACGGAACGAGTGAAGTTGGACCTGAGAGCCGAAGCTTTCAACGTGTTGAACCACACCAACTGGCAGGCCCCGGACACCAATATTTCCGACGGCGCGTCGTTTGGAACCATTACGACTGCCTTCCCGTCGCGGCAGCTTCAGTTTGCTGCGAAGGTCTTATTTTAAAACTGCGGAGAGGACCTTCAATTGCGAAAAAGTGTGAGTGTGGCTGCACTCTTAGTCTTCAGCACTGCGGGGACGCTAGCGGGACAGACGGATTCTCAGGACACTCGGATTCACCTAAACCAGATTCAGGTAATCGGATCCCATAACAGCTATAACCTTGGATTTGCACCGAGCGAGGAAAAATTTGCATCTAGCCAAAATCCCCACGAATACGAAGCTCTGGAGTATAGGCACGCAACTCTCACTGCGCAGCTGAACGGCGGGGTCCGGCAGCTGGAAATCGACATTGTCCAAGATCCTCATGGTGGCCGGTTCGCACATCCAAAGATCGTTGCACTGACGAAACAGGCAGGACTTCCGCCGGACGCTGATTTTGATCCAAACCGCGAGATGGATAAACCCGGATTCAAAGTTATCCATATACCTGATCTTAATCAACGAAGCTCTTGTCTTCTGTTTACAGATTGTCTTAAAGAAATTCGAACCTGGTCGAAGGACCATCCGGAACATGTCCCGCTCTTCCTGTTGATCGAAACCAAACATGGTCGCACCCAGTCAATACCAGGTAGCGTTGAGGCCGAGCCATTTACCGGCGAAACGTTCGATGCGCTCGATAAGGAAATCCGTTCTGTTTTTGCCGACCGAGAAATGATTCTGCCGGACAAGGTGCGTGGCAATTACCAGACCCTCGAAGCCGCCGTGCGCGCAGGCCACTGGCCCACCTTGGAGGAGTCGCGCGGCAAGGTGATTTTTCTGATGGATCAGAAAAATGCCGGGCCTATTTACACTGCTGGTCACCCAGTACTACAAGGCCGCGTGCTATTCACAAACTCCGACCCGGGTAAGCCCGACGCCGCTTTTGTGGAAGAAAACGAGGGCAGTCCGCAACTCATCGATCAACTCGTGCGCCAGGGTTACATCGTTCGGGCTCGTGCTGACGAAAGCACAATCGCCGCTCGCACCAACGACTCCACTCGTCGCGATGCTCTCTTGCAATCTGGTGCGCAAATGATCAGTACAGACTACCCCTTGTCAGAACCTTCGAAGTGGACTGGCTACAGCGTCGGCTTCGCCGACGGTTTGCCCGCGCGCTGCAATATCGTCAATGCACCAGCCGCCTGCAAGAGCAGTTTGCTTGAGCCGAACGCAAAGACTGGGGGAGTGCCCTCACCGGAAAATCATCCGGCCCCCAGCAATTGAATCCCGCGTGCTCCGAAGCGGAAGTACGCCTAACAGGAGGAGCGTGAGATGAAGTTTCTTGAAGCTCACAATATGCCACTGTAGGCTATAGGAGCATCGTTAGTTCCGACACAAGGCTTTCGCTACGCCACTGCACGCTGTTGCCGGAAGGGGCCATACTTGGCAATCCGTCTCAAAGATATCGCACGCGACCTCGGAATTTCGACCGTTACAGTCTCCAAAGTGCTACGTGGCAATCAGGACATAAGCGAGAAAACGCGTGCACGCGTACTCAAGCGAATGCAGGAGCTTGACTATAAACCCAACATGCTGGCTCGTGGTCTTGCAAGCGGCCGAACCTACACAATGGGCCTCGTAGTGCCCGATCTGGTTCATCCTTTCTTTGCGGAGTTCGCAAAGTCCCTCGCCGGTGTTCTCCGCGCATCCCATATGGCGCTGGTGCTTGCATCTTCGGAAGAAAACCCCGAGCTTGAGCAGCAAGAGATTCGAACGCTTCTTGGCCGTGGCGTGGATGCGCTACTGATTGCTTCGAGTCAGGCGCGTCTCAAAAACTTCTATGAACTTGGAGACGAAAAGACGCCTTTTCTTCTTGTCGACAGAAACTTTCCCTATCTCTCGGCCCACTTTGTCGGTTCCGACGACTACAAGATTGGCCGTATTGCAACCGAGCACCTGATCTCAATCGGGAAGAAGCGCATAGCTCACATAGGCGGTCGTGAGATAAGCCCTTCGCTCGAGCGCCTCAGAGGATATCGCGACACGCTTCAAAACCAGCGCATGGAGACTCGCGAAGAACTCATAGTTACGTGCAATCGTTTTGAAGAGTTGGGTGATGAGGCTGGATATCAAGCGATGCAGGACCTCCTCAAGTTGCGTAGGCGTCCAGATGCTGTGTTTTGCTACAACGATCTTACTGCAATTGGTGCGATGCAAGCCGCGCGTGAAGCTGGGCTCAAGACGCCAGAAGATATTGCGTTTGTTGGATCCGGCAACCTGCGTTATGCCAAGCATCTGCGCATACCCTTGACCAGTGTCGACCAGCAACCGGATTTGCTGGGTATTCGTGCAGGAGAACTCGCTCTCGAATTGACAACAAATCCTGATTTGCCTCCGAAGACAATCCTATTGGAACCAAGATTAGTGGTACGTCAGTCCACCGTGCCAAATCCTGAGCAGAAAATTTAGCTCTATGAGAATCCTGTCTGCTTATAAAGACGGTAGCCACACCCAACCAAACTCACAAGAAGCAATGCCGCAAGGATAATAATCCACGCGAAATTCATTGCGAGGGGAGGCACAACAGCCTTAGCTCCTAGCCAGACAAAGACAGCGATCGCGGTCAGAATGATGGCATAATCCCACCAGCGGCGCCCTTCGGAACGTTGGTTGAGCTCTTCTCCGCTCTGCGCCAGCAGCACTCGGTTGTAGTCCAAACCATAGCGATCACATTCACGTTCCAATGCTTCATTTCTAGAGGAATGCTCAGCAGTGGAGGCCTTCGCTGTGCTGATGAAGAGCGCGCCTAGGATCATAACTGCCGAACCAGCCAGCACCAAAAGTCTATGCCCGTTGTCTGCAGTTGCAAGCTCACCAAATACAAGGGCTCCCCATGCAAGTCCCCAAAGCTGATTAGTATTCGATAGTGGAATGCCACGTCCGATTCCTAGGTATTTCGCGGCGAATTGTTGAAACATGTCGCCAATCACCCAGACAAAACCCCCGAGGAATAACCAAAATAGAAAGTGTCCTCCGCGCACCAGTTGAAAAACCGACGAGTGACGCCCACCGTCCAGTGTCCATGTGAGTAGGCACATGGTGACTAATTCACCGACGGTGAACACAGTCACAAATGAAAGCGGATTCATGCCGCTAAGATAGGCTTTTCGGTACGGCACGTACATCGTTCCCCACATAAGGCTTGCTCCGATGGCCGCTAGCACCCCTCCGAGCGCATGACGGCCGCTGGGGCTCGTACTGCCATGGACTGTGCTGAATCCGAGCATAATCGCGGCTACAACGATGCAAAGTGATCCAAGTACCACTTTTGCGATTGTCTTGCCGTCGGCACCATCCAGCTCGCGAAATAATACGCGGCCCCATAACAGCCCCACCAGTGCATTTGTATTCCACATCGGAAAGGCGATTGCCAGACCTACATCGCGTATTGCAAAAACCGTTAACGTATTCGCAACCGCCCAAAGCGCCCCCGCCAGAATTGCCCATACCAGCAGATGTTTGCATGCCATAAGATCCCGGAAAACGTAGACGGTCCCCTTTATCAAAGTAGGAAAAGTCCATCGTGCTGTGAATACTCCGGCCACCATACAAAGAGAGATAGCAAAAGGCGAAAAACCTGCATTGACGAGCTTAGTCGGTGCTTCCGCCGCGCCCAGCCAGATTCCGGCGGTTATCCCGCAGTACACTCCCAACGTGTGTAATGACCCTGCCCCCACCTGTCGAGGAAAACTCTTTTCCACGTCTGCTGCCACCGCTTTCCTTCCCATCAATTCAATGCAGCCAGATAAGTAACCCTAGTCCGAAGGCCAAAACTACGACCGGAATCCAAAAGTGTACATCCGTCAAAACGGCTTTTGTTGTTTGCAGTGGTCGCAAGCTCAGTCTCCCGCGAAGTCATTTATAGTTACCGATAACGTTGTGTTGAGACCTTATCCGCTGCAGACTTCAGATGTCAATCGATAATCGTTGCCTGTGCACCCATTGCCGTAGTGCCGACGTTGTGCGACGCAGCGCTGCTCGATCAACTTCGCTAAACCGTTTTTCAAGCCAGTAACGAAGATAACGCTGCTGTGGGGAGCCCTTCCGCATGAAAAAGTTACACGGCCTCTTTCTTTCGCTCACACTTCTGTTTTGTCGCGGCCCACTAGCATGGGCGGACGCGTATGATGCGCGACCCAAGCTGGTCATTATCCTCGTGTTTGACCAGTTTCGAGGTGACTACCTTGATCGCTATCGCGCGCAATTTAAGGAGAAAAACGGTTGGAACCTTTTTCTTAAACAGGGAGCTCATTTTACGGACTGTTATTACGATTACGCCAACCTTGTCACGGCGGCGGGCCACGCAACGATCGGCACAGGAGCTTACACCGACGCTCATCAAATTCCACTGAATGAATGGTACGAACGTTCTGCCGATGGCACGCTGCGTCAGGTAAGCTCCGTCGCCGACGACCGTTATAAGCTTGTCGGTGCACCGGAGAGCACCAAAGACCTCACGGGAGCATCCGCTCATCGTGAGATGGCCACCACACTTGGAGATGAGCTTGTGTTAGCGACACAAGGACGTTCTCATGTTTACGGTGTGTCGATGAAAGATCGGGCCGCGATTCTCACGAGTGGCCACGCGACAACCGGTGCATTTTGGGTGGATCACGACAGCGGCCAATGGGTCACGTCAACGTACTGGATGAAAGATCTTCCGCAATGGGCTAAAGACTTCAACTCCGGCAATCATACGTTGGAGGCTCGAGTAAAGAGCGGCGTGCCCCAAGGAAGTTTTTACGAAATGGTAGGCAGAAGCTCCGCTAGTGTTGAGTATCAGCTCGACTTTGCGCAGACCCTCATCGACGCTGAAAAACTCGGGAAAAACCCAGCTGGCGTAACCGACATGATCACGATTTCCATTTCTTCTACCGATATCAATGGGCACGCCTTTGGCCCTGACGATCCCTCGCAGGAGGCTCTCATCGTTCAATCGGACGCTTTGCTGAATGCTTTTTTCACCCATCTCGATCAAACCATAGGTCTCAAAAATGTTCTTGTCGCAGTATCGGGAGATCATGGTGTGGCGACAAGCCAGAAAGCCGGCGACGCATATCGGATGCCTGTTCTGGACTTTCCGCCTGAATCGTTCACCAAGCCGCTCGAAGCAATGCTGGAGCAAAGGTACCCACTCAAAGGCAAGGGGTCCTATATCCTCCTCATGGATAATCCTTACTTACTGCTGAACCGGGAAGCATTTGAAGCTGTTGGTGTCTCCGAGGAGGCGGCCGAAGACACAACAGCGAATATGTTGCAGCAAGTTTTCGCGAAATTCACTGATGTAAAAGACGCGGAGAGTCACAGAGACCCTCCAGTTCTTACGCACGTCTATACGAGCAAACAGATGCGTGAGGGGAGGCTGCCCGACACGCAATATAGCCGCTTGATCGCCCACAGTTATTCGCCCAACGTCGGCTGGGCGCTCCACATAAATTTTGGTCCCTACCAGTTTCCCTGGAAGGGCAGTGGCACAACACACTTCACAGCTAATAGCTATGATCGCCATGTCCCCTTAGAGTTCTTTGGAGAGCCGTTCGTCCCAGGCACCTATCACACCATGGTGGCGCCGGTGGATATTGCGGCAACATTCGCGTCGCTCTTACGGATCAACCGCCCCAGCGCGGCGGTTGGCCGACCGTTGACGGAAGCCCTTAAGCCGGAGAGTCAGGCTCTGGTTCGGGCATCCATACCAACGAGAGGGAGCGAGTGAGAACAAGATGCGCGCCAACGCTCTTACCATTGGGGCGTGCTCTATTGACTCGGTGCAATACCAACAAATATCAACATGTCCGCCTATATTGAATGTCTATACTGAGAATTGACGCTATTGATCAAGAAACTACCCTAAGGGCCAAGCTTTGCGGCTGAGACGAAATATTGACGCGATTTCTTTGGCTTGATGGTCGATCATCGCGTAGCACAGCGTAGCTCGCTCGAGCCTCTTGTTATAAGAGAGATTAATTGATGCCTGTCTCAGCTGAGTGGTAATACAAGGACGACATTCCGAAAAGCAATCTGCCATCTTGATCTTGTGGTTCCGACCTGCTGTTTAACTGACGTTAATTCGAGAATCCCACTTTACTTGTGGCTGGCAAACGGACATGGCCGCGAGTTGGTAAAGGGCGCAAATACGGGCCGAATCTGCCGGACCAAAAATGACAATAGCAATACAGTCATCGATGATGCTATTGTTTAGAGATCATTCGTAAGCTATTGATTATACGTCTGATAATAACCGTTACGTATAGTCGTTCTGTAGGAACTCGTTAGAAATGTCATGGTTCTCCTCTTTTGAAATGTCATGTTCAAAGGATGGAGCTGATCAGGATGAGCCAGCGTGATCTGACGCGTATTGCGGTTTTGAGTGACGTACCTGCGGGCCAGCGGACAGTAGTCGCGGCAGCCTCGGTTTTGGATATCAGCGTTCGCCAGACGTTCCGGCTGCTGGCTCGATACCAGGAACTCGGTGGCAGTGGGCTTGCGCACAAGGCCCGAGGCCGCGAGTCCAACCGGAAGATTAATTCGGGCATTCGTGCCTACGCTGTTGAGCCGGTCAGGTCACATTACAGCGACTTCGGCCCCACGCTTGCCACAGAGGCTCTCGCAGAACGTCACGGCATCCGTGTGGGTACGGAAACCGAGGATGGCCGAAGGCTTATGGCTCTCTCGTAAGCAACGTAAGAGGTTTCACCAACCTCGTCTTCGCCGCGAGCGCTTGGGCGAGCTGGTCCAGATCGATGGCAGCAATCATCGCTGGTTTGAGTATCGAGCAGAGCCGTGCACGCTGCTGGTCTTCATCGACGATGCGACTAGCCGCCTGATGCAGCTGAAGTTCGTTCTGAGCGAAAGCGCGGATTCCTACTTCTACGCGCTGCTTGGATATCTGGAAGCGCACGGTGCTCCTGTTGCGTTCTACTCCGATAAACACACAGTCTTCCGGCAGAACCGTGAGTCGAAGGGCGGACAAGGCATGACCCAGTTTGGGAGAGCGCTTGCCGAGTTAAACATCGAGATCCTGTGTGCGAATTCGAGTTAGGCCAAGGGACGCGTGGAGCGCGTGAGGTCTGCGGCACGTATGTGGCGACGAAGCGGACGGATTGCTGGACGCCGCAGTACATCGACTTCGATCCGGCCACCACACACGCCATCACGGACGAAGAGATATGAGCACCTTTCTCGTTGAGAGCGGCAATGCGCCGGTCACGCTCTTCCAAGCCACACCAGAAGCCAGCCGTCGATTTTGGGATTTTTCACCGTCAATATCCGCAACCCGCACACGCGCCGCGCCTACTTCAAAGATGAATGAAGCCAGCGAAAGCAGTTCCATGGGGTCCTCCTGCCATGGCCTGCATAGTCTACTTTTGGAGTCATTGATTTCTGCTTCCCTGGTTCGATGGCAAGCCGCTGACTCTGAATCAGCATTTGTGGGGATAGAAAAATCGTCTATAGGACTTCATTGGACATTTATTGGAAATAAATCATGATAACCGGTTTTTATTGATAGTAATGGCTAATTATGACAACGAGTAATTCCAATGATTTCGTGATGATGCCGGTCCCAACTCGCTTCGTGGCGTTGGTGACCAAGACCCTCAGCGACGCCTACGTCGCTGAGAGCGCTTTAAGAGTGGCTCTAGTAGACCATGGACGGCGGAAGAACTCGCAAGGCTCCTCCATAAAGTCTCCCGTTACGCAGCGGTGATCGCGGCTTTGGACTTAACGTCCGAAGCTTCTGGGGAGCCCATCCTGTTCGAGAAGATCCGCGAGCGCTCAGGCTTGGCAAAGGGCGAGAGTGCGGCACAGCTGGCGGCACTTACGAAACTTGTAAAAAAGCAAGAATTTGGTCATCTTAATTGGCCCTTCGGCTACGAATACAGCAACCGCGAAGGACGAGGCCTCTATCGAATGACGGCAGATGTGGCCGCCGCCTGGAAGGCGGTCCGCGGCAGGTGATGGCAAACAGTGGCCCGGACAGGGGCGGTCGCCAGTTGGCCATAGAACGACTAACTAGGCCTCTGGGGAGCAACGGAACAGTGAACCGGCTTAAGGACAGGAAGCGGTTCGGAAATACGTTCGTTTTCTTGAACCGCCCCGTTAGGCAAGGTCAGGAACCATACAAAACGGGACATTCCGGTACAAATAACTGGTTCGATGAATCAGAGCGCCTGAGGGGCCGGAAAAGTGGCTGAAGGCGGTCGAGGTTCTCAGGAAAGAGAAAACGAGGAGGTAAACATGGCGATGCCAACAAATCCCATCACGGTCGGACAATACCTCGACTCGTTCGAAGGCTACCCAGGATTGCGCGACGAGTAGATCCGCGGGAGGATGTAATGTACGCAACGCCAACCCTCCTCTTGCACTTGCCG
Source organism: uncultured Edaphobacter sp. (assembly GCA_964658525.1). Taxonomy (GTDB): domain Bacteria; phylum Acidobacteriota; class Terriglobia; order Terriglobales; family Acidobacteriaceae; genus Edaphobacter. The sequence continues at coordinate 5,072 of CAZZZG010000003.1, read as the reverse complement.
CCCCTGCTGACGTGGGCCAGGGCCAAGGCGTGTTTGTTAGCAAACACAGCACGGCCATTCAAAACGGAGGAAGCACCCATGAGCAGCATCGCCACCACGAACGAAACCAGCAACGTTACTTCCCTTCCCACCGCACCCAAGCCGCAGACCAGCAAGGAAGTCATCGCCGCAAACGTAAAGCTCCTCATCGAGCAGCTTGAGGCAGGACACAGCGAAGGGCTCACCGCCTACCTCACCCCGATGGTAAATTCCATACCTATTCGTTCGGGAACATCCTCGAAATCGCCCGACAAATGCCGTCGGCCAGCCGAGTAGCGAGGCTTTATGCGTGGAACCAACTAGGCCGCAAGATGCGCCGTCCACGGTGAAAAAAGGGTCGTTCTTACCGACACAATCAGCGTCTTCGGTTGTTTGCTGCGCAAGAAGTTATGCCGACCTTCGTAAAGGGGCAAATTTGTTTGATAGTTGTGAAGCAAGTTCAACTGAATCGGGTTATTGCCCGGCCGATCCAGGAAGAACTGGTCAAAGGTGTAAGCGTCTGGACTGATTAGCGACGGGTCCTTTGTTCCGTGCGTGTACTGGAAAACGGTAGTCTCCTTTTTGAGCAGGTCCCGGACCGGCTTCTCGGTTTCTGAGTTGCGATTCTCCCAATACGGCCTCATGGGATCGAATTCAGGTCCGATCCCTTCGTCATGAGCATCGCCGTTCTGGACGACGATTCCCTGAATCGCATCCTGGTGCTTCGAAGCGATCCGATACCCCTTGGCGCGCCGTAGTCCTGTACGTAAATGCTGAACGCCTTCAGCCCCAACACACCGAAGAGAAGCTCTTCGATGTGATCCGCTAGATTGTCGAAGGTGTACGCATGATGTTCACTGCGGATACGCAGCCAAGCAGTTCGTATGTCTTCTTCCTAAATGGAAAACTCGCCAACGAAAGGCTCTCCGGTAATACCACATGTCTGTATCTGTCGAACAAACCAATTTTCCGATTAACCGCGAAAAGCTCGCACATCCTGGCCCCGAATAACTCCTTCTGGGGGACCTTAACAAGTCGTACCGCGTTTCCATTCACGTAGGTAAGGAAAAAGTCTTCAATCTCACCATGCGCGTCCCGCAGCGCGTCGGCGAGATAGATGCAATCCAGACTGCTATCAGCCGTCCCAAGAAACCGGAGCTCGTTCTTTCGAGAAGAAGCCGACTGCTCCAGAACTTGCCTAATTCTCGGTACACAGGATCGGAAGCGCGATGGCCGTGATCACCGAGGCTATCGCCGTAATGAATTTAAAGTCGCCGGAAAACCAATACAAAGGTACCCATAGAACGACAACATCCATCGCGTGGGTAAAGCGGCAGGCCACGATAAAAGTGCCGAAAGCTAGGAATATCCACGCAAATGGCAGATGCTGTTTCTCACGGTGCAGAAACCATGCGATCGTGCATGATATCGACAGATAGGACAAAAAGATGAGCGAGTCTGAAACGACGTGCAAGGCGAGCAGCCGCTTATTCCGCATGTAGCAGAAGCCGTGTGGTAAGAAGCGATGGGACGTCATCCGTGTGATTGTGGAAGGCCATGCTGCGACAGCGGCTGTGATGACGCCGACTATGAGGACGATAATCCAAGCCCTAATATTGTTCTGCGCTTTGCTGATTACTTCCAACCGATCTGGTTGTCGCACTGAGTGTTGAATCTTCCCGAGAAAATAATCCTCTCGCTGCCAAGGGTGGAGCAATGAAATCGCGGCTAATTCCAGGGAGATGCTACTGGAGGTGCTACGAACGTACGGTGGTTAGCGACCGCTTACGATGAGTTCAACGCTAGCCAAGAAAATTGTTGATGAGGTCGAGAACCCGAGGGTCAAGGGCCAGTTGTTTGGTCCTGGCACGCTGATGCGTGTTAACTTTGCACCTCAAGACCGTAGGGGGACGCTCCTAACCAAAGATCGACTGCCGTAGTCATTTCTGAGCTGAGCATATGACAACAAGCGAAATGCAACAGGGCGAGCAACATCTCCGCAATAGCCAGGCCGCGGCGAATGAGCTGGCCGACCTAAAGTTTGCCCTTGATCAACATGCGATCGTTGCAATGACGGACGTCCAGGGCACGATTTCCTACGTGAACGACAAGTTTTGCGCCATCAGCGGGTACTCCAGGGAGGAACTGATCGGCCAGAATCACCGCATCCTCAACTCGGGCCACCATCCCAAAGAGTTTTTTCAACACATGTACCACATCCTCTCAAGCGGGAAGGTGTGGCACGGCGAGATCAAGAACCTGGCGAAGGATCGCTCAATCTACTGGGTAGACACCACTATCGTTCCTTTCATGAACGCGAGGGGCAAACCCCGCCAGTACGTCGCTATCCGCGCCGATATTTCCGATCGCAAGCGAGTGGAGGAGATGCGCGAGCGGCTGGCGGCGGTAGTCGAGTCGTCCGACGACGCCATTATCACCAAGACTTTGGACGGCACGATCACCGCCTGGAATCGTGGCGCCGAGAAGCTATTCGGATACTCGCCAGCGGAGGCCGTAGGCAACTCGATGCGGATGCTCGTGCCGGAGGAACGTGCGAACGAAGAGTCAGAGATTTTAAGGCGAATCGGGGCGGGGGGGGAGATCGACCATTTCGAAACCGTCCGGGTCCGAAATGATGGCAGGAGAATCGACGTCTCGACGACAATTTCGCCGCTTAGGGACAGCGGTGGTGCGGTTGTGGGGGCCTCAACAATTGCACGCGATATCACGCGACAGAAGGTGGCGGAAGAAGCACTGAAGGAGAACCTCGCCACCAGCGAAGCTCTGGTGAAGGAGCTGGTCGATCAAAAATTTGCACTGGATCAGCACGCTATCGTCGCGATCACCGACGTCCAAGGCACCATTACCTACGTCAATGACAAGTTCTGCACCATCAGTAAATATGCCAAAGCGGAACTGATCGGCCAGAACCACCGCATCCTCAACTCGGGCCACCACCCCAAAGAGTTTTTCCAGCAGATGTATCGAACCGTCGCGAATAGCGAGGTGTGGCACGGGGAAATCAAGAACTGCGCCAAGGACGGCTCGGTTTACTGGGTGGACACAACCATAGTCCCGACCTTAAACGCGCAGGGTAAACCGCGCCTGTACGTTGCCATCCGCACCGACATCACAGAACGCAAGTTGGCGCAGCAAAGCCTGGAAGAGCGCACTGCCGAACTCGCCAGCGCGAATCAAATTTTGGAGCAAAGCAACATCGAACTGCAGCAATTTGCCTACATTGCGTCCCACGATCTGCAGTCCCCGTTGCGCAGCATCAGTGGATTCGTTCAACTGCTTAAGCTGGAATACGAGGACAAACTGGACGAACAAGCCGGCGACTGGATTCGCCGAACTGTCCAAGCCGTTGAACAAATGCAAACCTTAATCCGTGACTTACTCGCCTATTCGCGGGTCGACTCGCGGTCCCGGCCGTTCGTGAGGATATCCTTTCTCGACGTTTTCAACGACGCCGTCGCCATGCTCGAGCCCTCCGTCCACGACTCCGCGGGTCAAGTCACCTGTGGCGAACTTCCGACCGTCATGGGTGACCGCTCGCAATTGGTGCAATTGATGGAAAACCTGATCGGCAATGGGCTCAAGTACCACGGCGCCACACCGCCACACGTCCACGTCTCAGCCGAACACAAAGAGAACGAATGGACCTTTTCCGTCCGGGACAACGGCATTGGCATCGACCCCATGTATTACGAGCGCATCTTCGAAATATTCAAACGGTTGCACGATCAAAAAGAATATCCCGGCACCGGCATCGGTCTGGCTGTCTGCCGTCGGGTAGTAAACCGCCACGGCGGCAGAATTTGGCTGGAGTCCGAACTTGGGCGCGGATGCACGTTTCATTTCACGCTTCCTGAAAGGACGGACCCGACACAATGAGCAGCAGACTTTCTGGTGTAAGACCTGCGGAAATTTTAGTCGCGGATGACAACGAAAGCGACGTGGTGTTGACCCGTCAGGCGTTCAAAAGCAGCAAGCTGCTCCACAACCTGCACCACGTGGCGAATGGAGAAGAATGCATGACCTTTTTGCGAAGGCAAGGCAAGTACTCCGATGCTCCGAGCCCGGACCTGCTGCTGCTCGACTTGAACATGCCTCGAATGGACGGGCGTGAAGTGTTGGCTGAGATAGTGGCCGACAAGACCCTGAGCGCTATCCCTGTCGTTGTCCTAACCACTTCGAACGAGGATGAGGAGATTCTGAAGCTGTACAGGCTGCGCTGTAGCTCGTACGTGATCAAGGGTATAAGTTTCGAGCAATTCCTTCGCTCAGTTCGAGTGCTCGCTGAGTATTGGTTTACGGTTGTGGTCTTGCCAACCACGAACGGAAGCACGTTCTCCCTTCCTGAAAACAGGGCAGACACAGCTCCATGATCGGCGCTCCAGTTCTAGGATTTGTCCTGATGGGACTATTAAGCCAGAACGATGGTTACAAAACTTTAGTCAAGGCAGATAACCATCTGGAGAGCCCAACTGTGCGACCGTCGAACTTTCACGAAGGACTGGGTCGTCTTTGCCAAGGCGCCATTTGGCAGAGCAGAACACGTTCTCCAGCACCTGGCACGCTGTGCACCCTAAACGAGTGACAGCTTTGCTTGCTTCGGATACCACGACCAGCACGTTGCGAGTGCCCTTGCGCCAACACACGCACCCAACCCTCCAACCAAACCGATACAGCCATCGATCTAATAGAGCCGTTGCATGAAACGCTGGAAGCTTTCTGGCGTTGCGAGTTCCTGAAGCGAACCATGAACCGCAGCTTTCCCTTTAGCAGAGGCTGCTTGAGTTTGGCTGTGAAACCCGAGCCTTGCCATCAGCGTCCCAGTCGCTGTCGGCGTAAAGAAGTAGTTCTTTACCATCCCATACGCAGCGGACGTTTTCGTGCCAAGGTCTCTTGGCGAACTCCTGCTGAATATCGGCTGCACCAGCCTCTCCGCGTTGGGTGTGCACGTTCAAGCAGGCCAAAGTGATTCGATACATATGAGCAGCCTCCTTGAAAGTCACCTTGTAGGCAAGTTCGTGGCCCTCGAACAGGAC